>DASTQE010000153.1:0-4304 GCA_035761895.1 Nitrospira sp.
GAGATACCCATCAACCGCCCCATCGCGCCCGTGCACAACAATCAACGGGACGGTCATATGCGCCACACGATCAACCAAGGTCGCGTCAGTTACCAGCCGAATTCATTGGGCGGTGGATGCCCGATGCAGGCGCAAGCCAATATGGGCGGATTTGTCAGCTATGCCGAAGAGATGAAAGGGACGAAGGTCCGCGGGCGAAGTGAGAAGTTCTTTGATCATTTCAGCCAGGCCAAACTGTTCTATAACAGCCAGTCCCCACCCGAAAAAGCACATATCGTGCAAGCGCTCCAATTTGAATTGGGCAAGGTGGAAGTCTCTGCAATCCGCGCACGCATGCTCGGACTCTTATCTCAGGTGGATAAGACATTGGCCGGTCTGGTCGCTCAAGGTCTCGGGATGAAGATTCCCAAACTCGAAGGGCCGATGAATATGAGTGTGCCCGCCGACGGCCCTATAAAGGAATTCCAACCGGTACACGTCAATGGCTCGCTGGAACGCTCACCGGCTCTCAGCATGGCATCCTCGACCAAGAATGGCATCGTCACGCGCAAAGTGGCCATTCTTGCGGCTGACGGCTTTGACGATGCGGGTCTCTCCACCATCAAGAAGGCTGTGACGGCCGCTGGAGGCCAAGCCAAAATCATTGGCCCGCGACTTGGCACCTTAACCGGAGTGAAAGGCACTGAGCTTCCTGTTGATTTCAGTTTTCTGACCGCCGGATCCGTATTATTTGACGCCGTCTATGTGCCCGGTGGGGAGCAGAGTGTGGGGACCCTGATGAAAATCGGCAAAGCGCTCCATTTCCTCACGGAAGCCTACACTCACTGTAAGACAATCGCCGCCTCGGGCGAGGCCGCGGCACTGGTGACCGCCGCCTTGCTCGGAGCGGATGAGATGGTAAAACCCCAACCTGAGAGAACGCCGCTAGACGCGGATCCGGGTGTCATCCTATCTGGTGCCTCCACTGCTCAAATGGCCGCGCAATTCATCACTGCGATCGGCAAACATCGACATTGGGAACGCGAGTCTAAAGGCCAGGTCCCCGCATGATCCCTCCGCTGTGAGTGCCGTCATCATCCTAGCAACCATTCGGAATTAGAAAGGATAATCCCCATGAAGAAAGAACAATTGCATGAACTACTCTTCCAAGCGTTAGAGACAGAGGTCGGTGGGGTCCAGGTGTATGAGACCGCCCTCCAATGTGCGGTCAATGACGACCTCAAAGACGAATGGCAGAAGTATCTCGATCAAACCCGTACACATGAAAAACTCCTACGCGATCTGTTGACCGAGATGGGCTTGGATCCTGCGGAAGAGACCCCAGGTCGACGGGTGGTCAGGCATCAAGGCGAGGCGCTAGTGGAAGCGATGAACATGGCGCTGAAAGCCGGAAACCCCCAAGCGGCTCAACTCGTCGCCGCAGAATGCGTGGTCACGGCAGAAACGAAGGACCATCAGAACTGGGAACTCATGGCTCAGGCAGCCGAGCAGATGCCCACGCCGGAAGGCAAGGCCCTGAAAGCTGCGTGCGGGCAAGTCGAAGATCAAGAAGACGAGCATTTGTACCATAGCATGGGCTGGAGTCGTGAACTGTGGATCGACTCGCTAGGGTTGGCAGCAGTCCTTCCGCCTCCAGAAGAAGAGATGAACGTGAAAACGGCGGCTGCTGCTGCTCGAGCCAAGAAGTCTCGGAAGCAGATGGTGTAAGACAAAGACGCTCGCTCCAGTATCACCGGCAAGAGGGAGGCTTCCGCCGAGGACCTCAGCCGGAGAACACGAACGAAGAGATGTCTCCGCAGGTACTTTCCACCGCCTTCTTGATTTTGTGCGTCCTGGTGCTTTATCAGTTGGCGTTGATCTTCGCGCCTTTCTTTACGCCCATTTTATGGGCCCTCATCCTGGCGCGTCTGTTCTATCCTCTGTATCAATATCTGTTACGACTGATGCGAGGACAGGCCACGTTGTCCGCCTTCCTCAGCACCCTCGCCGTCACCTTTGTTGCGGTCCTACCGGTAGCGTACCTGGCATTCCTGGCGATCACTGAGACCATTCATGCGTACCAGACGGCTGTGACGTGGCTGCAGAATGGCGGGCTGAAGCGACTTCCTGCCGCGCTCTTGGGTTTGCCTTTCATCGGCAACATTTCGCAGGAGTTGCTGGGACGATTTGTTCTGGCATATGGAGATCTGCAAGGGTCGCTCCTCGAAGGAGGGAAAGCCGTGAGCGCGGTCCTGCTGACCGGTGTGAGTGGGCTCGCAAAGAATACCTTCGATCTAATCACGGATTTCTTCATTATGCTGTTCACGCTCTTCTTCTTCTTTCGAGACGGCCACCGCCTCTACGATGTCTTTTACGATGCGGTTCCCATCGACGAGGGTCATAAAGCGGCCATTTTTGATCGCCTGACGCAGACAATGGTTGCGGTGGTGCGCGGCACCTTGCTCACGGCTCTGGCACAAGGCGTCGCCGCAGGCCTCATCTACTGGGTGCTTAACGTGCCCTTCCCCGTGTTTCTCGGCTCAATGAGCGCGCTCTTTTCTTTGTTGCCTTTCGGCGGCACGGCGTTGGTATGGGTGCCGGTGGCCACATACCTGTTTTGGACCGCTCCACTCTGGAAAGGGATCGTCATGGTCGGTGCGGGCGTGGGCCTCGTTGGCCTGATGGACAATTTCCTGCAGCCGTTGCTGGTCGGCTCAGGAGCGGATTTGCCCGTTCTCTTTCTCTTCTTTGCGACCATAGGCGGTCTTGCCTACTTTGGATTCATTGGATTGTTCTTAGGCCCGATTCTGCTCGGGATTGCGATCGCCACCTTCAAGATCTATCGAGAGAACTATCAGGCCCCGACGAGTCAACTGGTGACACCCGAACCAGCCGTTCGAATCGATTCCGCGCTCAAATAAATCTGAACTGGCAATCGGAAGCCATTTGACCTGCGGTTTATAGTTCTCGCCCTTTTGAAAATCTCGAAATAGGCAAGCCGTTTGAAATGTGGCTACAGTCCAGCGACCGGTAGGAGTTCGTTGAAGAGCTACACCCTGTTCATTGCCGCCTACACACCTACATCTCGTTATTCACAGAATCGCTGGTCCTGCACGATACTTATGGATGAAACACGGGAGGCACGGAGATTGCTGTAAAACTATCCCTCATTCGCGCGCTGCAAACTCGGGAGATTCCTCCATGAATCGCGGACAGCTGGTTTCATGCCGATATGGCATCACCCTCTTCTTCTCCATTCTGTGCCTCCTCGTTTCTTCGTGCGCCGGCGGCAAGCAGTCTGCCCTGAAAACTGCGGCCGACGATCTTGCTCGAATTGAACAATCAACGAAAGAGCTCCGCAAATTAGCTGAAGGAGGGGACGCTTCGGCCCAAAACGAACTTGGCCTGCTGTACTACGAAGGGAAGGGTATTCCTCAGAACCACAGGAAAGCGAAAGAGTGGTTTGATAAGGCTGTGGAACAGGGGCATACCGGAGCTCAAGTCAACCTCGGTACGTTGTATCTCCGAGGGGAAGGTGCTCCTCAGAGCAGCCAAATGGCGTTGTTCTGGTTTAGCCGGGCGGCCGCACAAGAAGATACGTTGGCGTTCGCCAAACTTGGGCTGATGTATGCACAGGGACGAGGTGTGCTGCAGGACTTCATTCAGGCCCACATGTGGTACAACCTGTCGGCAGCCCACGGTGAAACAAGATCAGCGGACGCTCGCGATGCGCTCGCCAAGCAGATGACGCCAGCCCAGATTGCCGAAGCACAACGTCTTGCGCGCGAGTGGAGGCCGAGAGAAGACAAGTCACGAAAGACGGTGTATTAACCGCTCCGACGAATTCGACGCCATCACTCAAACCGGTCCCGCCTGCTCACTTCGCTCCTCTTCAGTCGAGGCTTTTGGCGAATCTCCTCATTCGCATTCGCCGTGCCTGAGAGCGAATCTTGAAAGATGGTTCTATGATCCCAACAGCATTCTCTGTACAATGCTGTCTGCTGTTGTTGCAGGTTCTTGCACTCTGCCGATCCTGCTTCCGGCAGCCTCGTCGCTTCATTCGTTGACGCCTCTGCCATCGGTTGTGTATAAGGGAAGCGCTCGCGGTTGTTTCACTCTTCGCAACAGGTCAGCTCGCCCATGGGCGCACGCGAATTCCACGATGGCGCGAAAGACGGTTTCGAAGCGCTCGAGCCGCTGGATCCGGAAGCCATCCGTTCGTTCGACGATCTCTTAGTCGCTATGCGCAAAACGGCCTTCGGAGGCCGCCGTCTTGGCGAGGCCTATGAGGTGCTGTGGGCCATGATCGACGATCCGGAGTGTTC
>DASTQE010000154.1:0-24817 GCA_035761895.1 Nitrospira sp.
GGGAAGGAGCATCGGGAAGGTCTGCATCACCGCCGGCAGCTGTGGTCCCTTCCCAAGTCTTGCGTTGCTCGCATTTGAGTTTAAAGGTGGCGTCGTGCGGCTTGGCAGAGTCCCGGACGACGGTATAGCTCAATTCCGCCAGCCGACGGGACGCGACGTCCGCCAGAGGGCCGGCATCCACGGTACCCTTGTCCGTCAGGGCGATCGCCTCGACCAGCACCGTTTGAATTTTTTCGAGTTGCGCCTTTTGTTCGACAGTCAAGTAGTCGCGATAGGCATTGACTGGAGAGGGGAGAAACGCGGCCGTAGCGATCGAAGCCAGAATGGGAAGCAGGAAGCCAATGCGCATGATGCACCTCCCTACCGTGACACTGGCACGTATGATGGTATGATGCGCTCATTATACCGGCCAGGAGGAGCCGAGGCTACTTTTCATGCGTTTGCTGGCGCGCCCCCGATGACGCACTCGTCCCCTTCAGGCGCATGGATCATAGCGGCAAACCCTGAGCCATCCCCGCAGGAGTATGGGTTGACAGTTGTACACATCCAACGGTACAAAATAGCAGCATCGCCGTATAGTTGCGCTAGTTTGCTGACTCAGCTGGAAACCGTTTTCCAGCGCTCCCCGCCGTGCGAGAGTGGCGGAACTGGCAGACGCGCGAGACTTAGGATCTCGTGGGCAACCGTGGGGGTTCAAGTCCCCCCTCTCGCACCATCCCTGATCCGGCAGTGGATAGCCGGGGTATGCCGGTAACGCAAAAGGAAATCGCGCGACAGATGAATGTGGAAGTGACCGAGCTCGGCCCGATGAAGCGGGCTCTCAAGATCGAGGTGCCCGTTGAAGAAGTGGCGCAGCGCTTCGTGCAGGCCTACAAGGAGCTGAATCGGCAGGTACGGGTGCCGGGCTTTCGGCCGGGCAAGGCTCCCCAAGCGTTGCTGGAACAGCGCTATGCCAAGGCCGTCGAAGAGGATGTCGTTCGAAGTCTCGTCCCTGACTACTACGACCGCGCCGTTCGTCAAGCGGGCATCTCTCCGGTCGTGGTCGAAATTCCTCCCCTCGAGCGTGTGAAAATAAAGCGAGACGCGCCGTTCACCTTCACCGCCACAGTCGAAATCAAACCCAAAATCGAGTTGCGGGATTATAAAGCGCCGAATCCGATTTCATTGAAACCCGACACGCGGACGGTCACCGAGGAACAGCTGGCAAAGGGCATGAACGTGCTCCGCGAGCAGCATGCGAGACTCGAGGCGCCCCCTTCCGGCCACAAAGCCGCCGAAGGCGATTTCGTGATTCTCTCCATCGAAGGCTTCCTCGACGGCCAGCCGCTGGAAGGCAGCAAGAAGACCGGCCATCTCCACAAGGTCGGCTCCAAAGCCACGGTGTTGGGGTTGGAGATCGACCAACACGTGCTAGGGAAAGCCGAAGGAGACACGGTGGAGATTGCTCAACCCTATCCCTCAAGCCATCCCGACGCTCGCGTGGCCGGAAAAACCGTCACGTTCAAAGTGGTGGTCAACGCGGTCAAGATCAAGACCTTGCCGGCCTTGGACGATGAATTCGCCAAGGATTGCGGAGCGTACGCCTCCCTGGCTGAGCTGCAAGAACGGTTGCGCACGGAAATGGAAAAGGCGCTCAAGCGTGAGATCGAGGAGGGATACAAAGATACGATCGTGAAGCGCCTGCTTGAAACCCATCATTTCGATCTGCCGGAAACGCTGGTCGAGCGGGAACTGGAAGCGATCATCCGTCAGCATCTGCAACAGCGCCAGCGCCGAGGCGGCGCCGAAGGCGCGTCGGCGCTTGAAACCTCCGACCTTGCGAAGCTTCGCCAGGAGAACCGCGAGGAGGCCGCCCGCCGTGTCAAGGTCGGCTTGATTCTGGAGGCTGTCGCCGAAAAGGAACACCTGACGGTGACACAGGAAGATCTCGACAATGAAATTCGCCGTCTGGCGTCCGAGTTGAAGATCGGGCAGCCCGAGCTGGTGAAGATGATCCAGGCTGGTGGACAGGATTCAATCGAAGAACTACGGGCACGGATTCTGGCCGAAAAGTCCCTGGACTTCGTCTACCGGAATGCCGTGATTCAAAAGTAGCAATCCAGGGCCGCCAGACGTTTCTGGTGTCATTCGGGAAAGGAAGAACCTGCATGTTAGTTCCCATTGTGGTTGAGCAAACCAATCGAGGCGAGCGGGCCTACGACATCTATTCCCGGCTCCTGAAAGATCGCATCATCTTTCTCGGGGCGCCGATCGACGACGTCTTCGCCAACCTTGTCATCGCGCAGCTGTTGTTCTTGGAGGCCGAGGACCCTGAAAAAGACATTAACTTGTATGTCAACTCACCCGGAGGGAGCGTCACCGCCGGGCTCGGCATCTACGACACGATGCAGTACGTGAAGCCGCCCATCAATACGATCTGCCTGGGCCAGGCGGCCAGCATGGGGGCGCTTTTATTGACCGCGGGCACGAAAGGCAAACGGTTTGCCCTCCCTAATGCACGCGTCATGATCCATCAGCCGCTTGGCGGTTTTCAGGGGCAGGCGACCGAGATCGACATTCATGCGAGAGAGATTCTCAAGATTCGAGAACGGCTGAATGAAATCATGGCCAAGCATACGGGGCAGCCCATCGAAAAGATCGCGCTCGACACTGAACGGGACTACTTCATGTCCGGCGAGGAAGCGAAGCGGTATGGCTTGATCGACGAAGTGATCACGCGGGCGCCGAAATCGTTGAAGGTGGCGTCGGACAAAGACGGGGCCAAGGACAAGTAATACGCGGGAGGACGCATGGCCAAGCAGGAAAAGATGGATCGACACCTTCGCTGTTCGTTCTGCGGGAAAAGCCGCGACGAAGTCCGCAAACTGATCGCAGGACCTACAGTCTATATCTGCGACGAATGTGTCAATTTGTGCAACGACATCATTGCGGAGGATTGGGAAGAAGCCAAAGAGGAAATTTCCTCTAAACTCAAAAAACCTTCTGAAATCAAGCATCACCTCGATCAGTACGTCGTGGGACAGGAACGGGCCAAGAAAATCCTCTCGGTGGCGGTCCACAACCACTATAAGCGGATCTCGGCGAAGGAGAAAGACGTCGACGACGTTGAGCTTCAGAAGGGCAACATTCTCATGGTGGGCCCGACAGGCACCGGAAAGACGCTGCTCGCGCAGACGCTGGCCAAGTACCTGGACGTCCCGTTCACGCTCGCCGATGCGACCACACTGACCGAAGCGGGGTATGTCGGGGAGGATGTGGAAAACATCATCCTCAAGCTCCTTCAGGCGTCGGATTATGACGTGGAACGTGCCGAGCGCGGCATCGTGTACATTGACGAGATCGATAAGATCAGCCGCAAGAGTGACAGCCCCTCCATTACCCGCGATGTCTCGGGCGAAGGCGTGCAGCAGGCACTGCTCAAGCTCATCGAAGGCACCGTCGCCAACGTTCCTCCGCAGGGCGGACGAAAACATCCGCACCAGGAGTTCATTCAGGTCAACACCAGCAACATCCTCTTCATCTGCGGCGGAGCATTCGTTGGGCTCGAGCAGATCATCGAACAGCGGCTGAATCGAAAAGCCATGGGGTTCGGCGCGGAAATCCGCGGCCGCGCCGACGTGCGGCTTGGCGAATTGTTCGAGCGGGTCCAGCCGGAAGACTTTCTGAAATACGGCCTCATTCCGGAATTTATCGGACGGCTGCCGGTGGTGGCAACGCTGGACGAGCTCGACGAACGTGCCTTGATCAAGATTTTGACTGAACCGAGAAACGCGTTGACCAAACAGTATGAAAAGCTCCTCTCGTTCGAAAAGGTGAAGCTCAAGTTCACCGAGGGCGCCCTGGGGGCGGTGGCTCGGAAGGCGTTCACCCAAAAAACCGGTGCCAGAGGGTTGCGGGCGATCCTGGAAGAAGTCATGCTCGACGTCATGTACGACGCGCCGTCACAGAAGCAGATCAAAGAAGTGTTCATCACTGAGGACGCCATTCTGGGCAAGCATCCTCCCATCCGCATTTTTGAGCAGGACAAAGACGTCAAGACTGCATAACCGCTGAACATATCTCGCGCTTTGCACTCACCGCCCGGCTCGTTACCGGGCCGGCGCTTGTATGGGCCGTGGTGGATGGCGACTGCAAACACGACGGGCAGGTGCCGGATAACTCTCGGCTTTTTCTCGACAAGGTGAAACGCTGCGCTATACTTGCCAAGGTGAGGTCATCATAGGGAGGACGCGTGAAATATCCGGTGGTTTCAAGCCTTCGCCACAAAGGCAAGACGATCGAATTGGATGCCACCCGGGAGGTTCTTACCCTCATCGGCATCAACGGCGAGCCGATGGGCAATCTTTCATGGGATTTCGTGATCGATCAAATTCTCGCCTACCGAAAACCACCGGCGTCCCGGGAAGCCAGAGCGGAACCACGCGTCACGCTGGCATTCCGGGTAAAATACAAGACTCCTGAAGGCCAGCATTTCGAAAGCCGTGCGGGCGGTATCGGGGGCGGCGGACTCTTTATCGAAAGCCAATCGCCGCTGCCGGTTGGAACCAAACTGTCGCTGGAATTCTCGCTGCCGGAGCACGGCGACGAATGGTTATCCGCGAAAGGCGTCGTGGCCTGGGTCTGTCCAAAAGCGGATCAATATACGTTTAGTCCCGGAATGGGCGTCAGATTCACCGATATTGCCGCGGACATCCGTAATCGCGTGCTCGAGTTGGTCAAGTCTCTGCAGCAAGTGGGCCGGTCCGCCGCGTAAAAGGTTGATAGCGGGGCGGTATTGCACCATGTTTTACAGTGAGCAGGATCGCATGAAATACCCAGTCACCACCACTCCCGGCCATCAGGGAAAGGCCTTGGAGATCGATCCGGCCCGCGAGATCATTTCGCTTCATGGCGTCAACGACGCCCTGCTCGGTGCGGTGTCCTGGGGTGAGGTCATCGAGCGCATCGTCAACACCGATGAAGATGTCCGCTTCTCGCATGCCCGGGCGCATGCGCGGGCTCCGTTGGCAGTGAAGGTCAAGTACACGACGCCGGAAGGCAAGCAGTTTGACAGCCTCACAGGAGGGATCGGCGGAGGCGGACTATTCATCGAGAGCAGCCAGCCGTTGGCGGCGGGAACGGAGCTCGCCGTCGAGTTTGCGCTTCCCGATCGTCCATGGGAAAAGCACAAGGCGAAGGCCAAAGTCGCTTGGACCCGGAATAAGCCCGAACGTTTCCTGTTGTTTCCCGGGATGGGCGTTCAGTTCATAGAAATTGATGAAAAGTCCCGTCACGACTTGGTCGAACTGGTCGCCGCAATCAATCGTTCCCGCGCAACGCCCTGAGTTCCGCCTCAATCCATCGACGGACTCCGTGATCCGCTTCCTTGGCAACTGCCGCTTCTAACACCCTGCGCGTGTCCAGTCCGCTCAACTCTCCCATGTGATAGGCGGCTTCAGCCCGAACGGCAGGCGACAGATCTTCGACAAGACGCTTCGACAGCGCCGTCGCCGCTCGCGCATCGCCTGAGAAACCCAAGGCAGCAACGGCTGCCTGTCGTACGTCCGCATCCGGATCAGCCAGAAGCGGCAGCAGCCACCCCGCCACCTGGGCAGTGTCCAGCGGCAGCAAGGCGCGAACGGCTGCGCGCCTAACCCGGACGTCGGACGACCGAAGGAGATCGGCCACCCCCGCCATGAGGCGGGGCGGTGGCTCGATGTCGCCGATGGCGAGCGCAGCAGCCTGCTTGCCCCCGTCATCCGGATCTGCGAGAAGACGCGAGAGCCCGGCGATCACCGCCTCGTCGGTGGGATTTGCCATCCGGCCCAACGCCTGTGCAGCCGCAGCACGCACCGCCGGAATCGGATCGCTCAGCAACCGTAAGACCGCAGGCAGTGCCGACTGATCGCCGATTTTGCCCAGCGACTCCGCCGCCGTCCGGCGCATGTCCGGATGGTCGTCCTGCAGTAGCGCAATGAGCACAGCGACACTGCGTTCGACGGACGGTGTCTGGACTTCCTGCACACAGCCAAATTGGCCGCAGCAGATGATGAGGACGAACAAGGAAAGAGCGCTGGATCGGACGTGCTGGCCCAACCCCGGCATCATCAGGCGGGCTTCTCTGGTTCTTCCTGGGTGGCAGGCATTTCTTTCGCCGCTTCGATCGACTGCTGAATCTCTTTCTGCGCTGCATCCATTTCGGCCTGAATCGTGCGCATCTCAGGATCGACCGAATTCCGCACATCCGCCACCGCCTGCTTGAAGGTCCGCAGCGCATCCCCGAGCCCTTCTCCCAGATGCTGCATATCGGCGGGCGAGACCCCGCCGGGCTGCGCGGCCTTGGCTTTTATTGCCGCCTGCTGTGCTTGAACGCGCGCCACGGCATCCTTGTTCACGATGGCGGACGGCCGCTTGGCTTGCGGCTTTTGCTGTGCGGTGGGCGGAAGCGGAGGATATTGGCCTCGCGTCATGGGCGTGGGGGCCGCCGCCCTTTCTTCCATCGTAGGCGGCGCCTGACCGACCGGGGCGCTTGCCGCTTGTGCCGCAACCCGTGAGCGTGGCGGCTGAGGCGCCTGAGGACCCATATGATAGAACGCAGCGGCCGTCGTCCCTGGCGTCATTTCTGGTCCAGGAGTATAAGGCGCCGTCGGCGTCGGGGCAGCAGGTTGAGCAGCCGGCGTACTCCCCGCCGGAGCTGCGCTGGCTTGCTGGACGGGCGAAGGTGGCGGGGCAGCGGTTTCCGCTTGCGACGCCTCCGGAGCAGGAATGTCATGCACTTCCTTTTTGAACCCCTTGAGAGCCTTGCCGACGCCCTCTCCGATCTGAGGGAGCTTACCCGCGCCGAATATGATAAGCACGATGACCAGAATAATGATCAGCTCTGATATGCCCATCGTCCCGAACATGGTCTGATTCCTTTTGTATGAAGGGGCTTTTTTCGGTCGTTCCAGCCCGAGCTCGAGGCCAGCAGTCACTCTAAAGGCCAATTCACGGCACTGTCAAGGAATGGATGGCCCGGCAGGGTCAGAGCAGGGCGGAAAGGTCGTGCTGCAGCGGCAGCCCGAACACGAGCGCATCGCGCTCCGTAAGGAAGACATCCAACTCGCTTCGAATGCCGAATTCGCCGGGAAGATAAACACCCGGCTCGATCGAAAAACAGGTCTGAGGCATCAGGCGCCTGGTGTCTTGCGTCTCAAGACCATCGATGTTCGCTCCGTTCCCATGCACCTCCTCCCCGATCGAGTGGCCGGTCCGATGGACGAAGTGGGCGCCGTAGCCGGCCGCCTGGATGATACTGCGGCACGCCGCATCGACTTCATAGCCGAAGGGGTGCTGCCCGGCCAGCATCTGGCTGCGTACAAACTCGAGCGCGGCGTCTCTTCCCCGCCTGACGATGCCGAAGACCGTGCGATGTTTCTCCGGCACCACGGAGCCGGCATAGGCGGTCCATGTGATGTCGGCATAGACCGAGCCGGTCGCGGCCTGTTTCGCCCAGAGATCAATCAGCACCAGGTCGTCCCGCCTGATCGTCGCCGATCCAGCCGCTGCCGGAGCGTAATGAGGATCCGCACTGTGTTCGTTCACTGCCGCAATTGGTGCGCTGGAGGTGACCATGCCGGCGTCACGAATACGCGACAGAATGAATTGCTGCAATCCATACTCCGTCAGGTCCTGTCCCATTCGCAGCTTGTCGCCCACATGACCGAATGCTTCGTCGACAATGCGCCTGAGCGCAGCGGCGGCGTATTGATGGGACTCCAGCTGGCGATCGGTCCAGCGCGCTTCGAAAAGTTGGATCAAATCGCCGGAGCTGACCACCTCCACACCGAAGCTCCTCACCAACTCCATGGTCCCGGCATCGACACGCGAGACATACGGCACCGCATTCATGGGCGAATACTGCATGGCGATTCGTCGGCGTCCGCTCAACAGGCGTCCAAGGAGTTCCCGCTGTTGATCCCATGACACGTACGCGCTCGAGCGCCCAGGCAGGACATCCAGCACATGAGGCTCTATGCGATGAACCAGTTTTTGTGGAAGGCCTTCGGCCGGAATCCAATAATACCAGCGCCTGGTCACATGCATTGCTTGATCGAGAAGGAGCACACGATAGCCCAGAGGATCGCTGCGCCGGAAATCGTAAAAGAGCCAACCGTCGAGCCCGCCCTGCTCGCGAAGGACCCGTTGGATCTCGAGCACTCTGGCCTCTTGTGCAGTGGTCTCCATGAACGGCATCTTATCGTCGGCATTGCCGAGGGTCAACGAACCACAGCCCACTGCGCCAGCGTGATACAATGCCCGCCATGGCGATGGAACCTGTATCGGACCTGTCCCAATTCCGTATGACGCTGTTCGTCGGCCCTCAACCGGTGGAGGGGAAACCCTTCACTCTGTCCACGGTCTATAACGTCAAAAAGCGCAGCTGGAAGGGCGGTGTCCAAGTCGCCGTTGAACTGGATCAGGCCCAGATCGATCAGCTCAGCGCTGTCATTGGCTTTCGGCCATGGCTTGAAGCGGCTCTCGCCACGGTTCCCACGGAAGAGCGCGCGTCTTATCACGAGCGGGCAGAGGAGCTGCTGGTTCAAGCCCTCTCCTGGTGCAAGCTGGACCTCCTGTTGCAGTCCGGCATCACTCAGAAGAATCAATGTCTCACCGCTGACACATTCGTCGCCGAATTAAACGATATCGCCGCGAAGAAACGGGACTTCATCACCTCGCATGTGACGGCAGAACTTGACCTTCTTCCACACACGCCCCTCCGGTGAGCATTCCAGCCCTGCGCCTGGTAGGGGGTTTGCAAGCACGGTTGAATTTGTTATAACCCCACATTGGTCTGCATCCTGATGACGAGTTCCACCTGTCAGCAGTGCAGAGTTCACTTGTCGTAGAAGGAGGATTCTTCGTGAAATCACACGTGTTCACATCGACGGGTTCTGCGACCCTGTTCCGACTCGTCGCCATCACCCTCGTCGTCGCGCTCTGCACGATCTTCACGGTGCCCGCGGCCTGGAGTCAGGAACCGCTTCCACCCCCATCGAGCGAAGGAATGGAGGGCGGAAGCGCATCCAGCGCCGGAATGGGCGCAGCGGCGGGCTTGTCGACGTTGCTGTATCTCCCGTTGAAGGCGGCCTTTGCGATCGGAGGAGGCATTGTCGGCGGTTTGGCCTATGCCTTTTCCGGCGGAAACGAGAACGCCGCGAAGAGTATCTGGACGACCAGCATGTACGGCACCTACATCATCACGCCCGATCACCTGCGTGGAGATCGGCCGATCCGCTTTCTCGGCGTGGCCGAGCCAGACGGTTCGGCAACGGCGATCGCGCCCTTGGAGCCTGCGCCCGTAGAGCCCGTTCGCTGAACGATGAAACCGCTCATCGGCGTGACACCAGACTTCAACGCCGGTGATCGAAAAGAATGGGGCGGGCGAGAACCCACTTACTTCCTGCGCGGCCGCTATATCCGTGCGATTGAAGATCTGGGCGGTATCCCGATCATCCTTCCCCTGGCCGTAGATCTTGGCGCCCGGCGCCGTTTGCTCACCCACATCGACGGCCTCATGCTGACGGGCAGCGGCCCTGATCTCGCCCCCGAGTTGTATGGCGAGCGACAGCGGTACAAGTTCCGGGTCATGAGCCAGCGGCGTGCGACCTTCGAGCTGGAAATGGCACAGTTGGCCAGGTCTGCCGATCTTCCGCTGTTGGGCATCTGCGGAGGCATGCAGGCGCTCAACGTCGCCTTCGGCGGCAGCCTGTATCAAGACATCGATTCTCAGCGGCCTCATCCTCTTCGACATCGCCAAACGGCTCAGGCAACGCAACTCAGCCATGCGGTGAAGATCGCCCCCAACAGCGTGCTACGGCGGATCGTCAGGACCGCCACGATGCGCGTCAACAGCTCTCATCATCAATCGGTCAAGGATGTGGCGCCGTCGCTTCAAGCCAGCGCGTTGGCGCCTGACGGCATCATCGAAGCCATTGAATCGTCCGCTCAGCGATTCCTCCTGGGCATTCAATGGCATCCTGAATTTCTCTTCGACCGGCACGACCGTCATCGCCGGCTGTTCGAGGCCTTTCTCGATGCGGCGCGGCGCCGTCGACGCTAGCGTATGTCGCAGACGTTCCACGAACCTCCGAGAGTCCCTGCTATACTTGAATTGACATGGACCCTGAAGATGTCCTCAGCCGGCCATCCATGGCCCCACCTGCCGTCGAAAGAGGCTCGGTGATCAGCCATCTCTTCCGGACCAAACCGATCGAACAGATCCTGGCGGATGCGGACCATCCCACCCAACGGCTTAAGAAATCCCTGACCGCCTGGGATCTGACGTGTCTGGGCATCGGTGCCATCATTGGGACAGGAATATTTGTGCTGATTGGAACGGCCATTGTCGGCGATGCCCATCGGCCGGGCGCCGGTCCGGGGATCATCCTATCGTTCGTCCTGTCTGGATTGACCTGTGCGCTCGCCGCACTCTGCTATGCGGAAATGTCGGCGATGATCCCCGTGGCCGGGAGCGCCTATACGTTTTCCTATGCCACGCTCGGGGAACTGCTCGCCTGGCTCACCGGCTGGAATTTGATTCTGGAATACGGCGTCGCCTGTGTGGCGGTGGCGATCGGATGGTCTGGCTACTTCAACAATCTGCTCCAGCTTGCGGGTATTGAGTTGCCAAGGTGGGCAACCCGTGCCCCGGGAGGACCGGAAGGAGGAATCGCCAATATTCCGGCAGCCATTATTGTGCTCCTCGTCACCGTGATCCTCGTCGTCGGCATCAAGGAAAGCGCGAGGGCGACCGGTGTAGTGGTGCTCATCAAGCTTGCCGTGATTTTGTTTTTCATTGCGATCGGCAGTACATCGATCAATCCAGGTAATTGGACCCCATTCATGCCTCAGGGATTCGCGGGAGTGGGCGCAGCGGCGGCCATCGTCTTCTTCGCGTATATCGGATTCGACGCGGTATCCACCGCGGCGGAAGAAGCCAAGAATCCCACCCGGGACGTTCCGATCGGCATTATTGGATCGTTGAGCGTCTGTACATTTCTCTATATCGCGGTTGCCGCCGTCTTGACCGGTTTGATTCCATCGTCTCAAATCGACGTTCACGCACCGGTCGCAGAGGCGCTACGGCTGGTCGGCTTTAAATGGGGAGCGGCCGTCATCGCCATCGGAGCTGTCGCAGGCATTACGAGCGTATTGGTCGTGATGATGCTCGGTCAGATCCGCGTCTTCTTCGCCATGTCGCGGGATCAGCTCTTAGGCGCTTGGCTCGCGAAAGTTCATCCCCGCTTCGGCACCCCGCACCGCGCCACCATTCTGACCGGTATCGCCGTGGCCATCCTGTCGGCGTTCATTCCCATCGGAGAAGCCGCCGACATGACGAATATCGGCACGTTCTTCGCGTTCGTCCTGGTGTGCATTGGAGTCATCGTCCTGCGCTACACCAAACCGGATCATCCCAGGCCGTTCCGTCTGCCGTTCATGCCGATCGTTCCGATCCTCGGAACGATGGCCTGCCTTGGGCTGATGTGGCAACTGCCGCAGTTGACATGGCTTCGCTTTGGTGTTTGGACCGTTATAGGCATCGTCGTGTACCTGGGATACGGTTTAAAGCACAGCAGGCTGTCAGTGGACGCGGTAGATTCCGCCTCCCGGTCCTGAGCCGATCGGCCCCCTCTCCGGCTTCTCAACGACACATGCTCGAATGGATCTCTGGTCAGGCGGGAGTGGCTGTTATGTGGACTCGCCGGGCGTTTGAGTGGACGGTGCGGATGCTGTCGAAGCGGAGGTTGTCGGGGGCGTGGTACTCGACGGGGGAGTCGCTCCCGCTCCGCTGGCGGGAGCCGCCGGTTTCGGGGCGGCGGGCGGCTTGGGTGGCGCAGGTCTCTCTGGTTTGATCCCGCCTTCCCAAGACGGACCTGAATACATGTCGGCCGAGAGGCCCTTCGCTTTCCATTTCTCTTCGAAATCGGCCGCCGCCTTGTTCGGGGATTCGCCGGTCCCCACCACGCCGTTCCAGGGATACACTTTGGGGCTGATCTGGCAGGACCCGTCGGTGCGCTTGAGATAGAGAGCGATGGGATTTCCCCGGTACGGCCCCAGGTAAATGTGCACGCACCCCACGTATTCAAGTAAATGCGCCATGCCGCCCTCCAGGGGAGTGGCATGATGCCACAACAGGCCGGGGGAGGCAAGGCAGCGGCCTGTTGGCCGCCTCGACTCAGCAGCACCGAGTGATCTTACGGCGACGCTGCTAACGATTGAACCGGACGTTTGCGCACGAGAAAGACGCCCACCACGAGCACCATGATCACCGTCACGTTCAAGCCGACATCCATGAGGTATTGATAAAACAGTGTTTCGGTCATGTTGAGCTGATGCGACAGCTCCGCACTGGCCGTGAGCACCCGCCTCGTGCAGGCGATAATGCCGACGGCCAGGTACGGCTCCAAATCCAGCACCTCGGTCTGCAGAAACCGGATGACAGTCCGAAACAGTTCGAGCAGAATGATCACGAGCAAGAGGTCGTTCAATAACTTCAATCCGGAAGGCAGAAGTCCGATGCTGCCCGCTTTGGTGATGAAGACGTACCAGGCATGGGCGAAGATGAGCATGCCGAGGACCAGCAGACTGAAACCGGCCGTCAGGTAGCCCAGGCGGTCGAGCCATTCCATCACGCCGCACCAGCGCTTCATCACTTCCCTACGGTCCTGCATATGACCCCCCCTCAATGGACTATGCATTCCCTTCGGACGTGTTGGGCGGCGGCTCGGAGCTTCTCATCAGGTCGTAGCGCAACTCCCGCTTGGAACTGACCGTCAACGAATGGCCACAGCACCGAATCTCTTTAAAGCCCGCTCCGCCGTCCATGATCATGACCCGCAGCCCGCACGAATCGGGATACAGTTTCTTTTCATCCAGGACGATGGCCGCAGGCAGTTCACCTCGCTTTCGTCCCTTGGAGCTGATCAATGAAGGAACGACGTCCTGGTCCGTCAATTCATGATCGCAGCAGATGATCTTCTCGAACCCTTCCCCCCCGCCCATGACTTTCACGATCAGTCCACAAGACTCAGGATGCCGTTTTCGTTCGTCGATGAGATCCCCCTTTTTGAGGGCCATAGAAAGTCTGCTTTCCACGCCACTTAGACGTATCTCGCTGCCGCTCTCTTTTCCAGACGGACGTTCGCCTGTCGGATGCTGTGTAAGAGCGCCTGATGTGTCCGGCACCCAGCGATCAATCTGGCATCGGAAATGACCGCCGGCCGGTACGGCAGGAGGTAGCGCTGCTTGATCCGTTGAATGCGCGCGACAGATTGATCCAGCCGCGCTGTGTCGATAGTTCCTGCAGCGACGGCTTTCTCCACCGCCTCGAACGCGGCGATCTCCCGGTCACGCTCTTTGCAAATCAACAGCATGTCACAGCCAGCCAGGAATGCACGAACCGCCGCCTCGCCCGGACCATAATGGTCGACGATCGCATGCATTTCCAGGTCGTCCGTGAGCACGACCCCGTCGTATTGCATCTGTTCGCGCAACAGGTGGGTAATGATGTCAGGGGAGAGGGTCGCCGGAAGCCGGTCGTCCAGCGCCTTGTAGAGGACATGGGCGGTCATTAGCGTGGCGATGCCTGCCTCGACGGCGCGGCGAAAGGGAGGAAACTCGACGGTCTCCAAGCGATCTCGTGACGCCTCGACCACCGGCAGCTCCTTGTGCGAATCGGCGTTCGTGTCGCCATGGCCTGGGAAATGTTTTCCACAGGCCACGACCTTGAAATCCTGTAGTCCTGCGGCAGTCACCAATCCCATTTCGATGACCGTTTCAGCGGAGGAGCCGAATGCTCGGTCTCCGATGACGGGGTTGTCGGGATTGCTGTTGACGTCCAACACCGGCGCCATGTTCATGTTGATGCCGACGGCTTTCAACTCCGTGGCAATCGTGGCGGCCGCCGCATAGGCCAACTCGCCTGAATGGCACCGGCCGATCAGTTCGCAGGGCGGGAAAATGGTAAAGCCCTTTGGCAGGCGGGACACGCGCCCCCCTTCCTGGTCGATGGAGATCAAGAGGGGCGACTTGGGACTGCATTGCTGGAGATCGTTGGTCAGCTGGACGATCTGTTCCACGGACTCCAGATTCCTGGAGAAGAGGATGACGCCGCCCGGTTTGTACTCTTTGAGGAAGGCCGCAAGATCCGCGGACACCCTCGTGCCCAGGAAGCCGACCATGAACAGCTGCCCGATTTTCTCGCGCGACGTCAATTCTAGACGCGCCACGTCACAGGCTCCGATCGATGAGGTATTGGATCAACAGCCTGGTGCCGATCCCGGTCGGCCCTTTCGAAATGTAGGCCCGTTCCCGCTCGCTCCAATCGGTGCTGGCAATGTCAATATGCACCCAGGGCCCGTCGCCCGCAAATTTGCTCAAAAAGAGAGCCGCCGTGATCATTCCCCCGCCGCGTCCCCCGATGTTGCGCATATCGGCAACGTCACTGCGCAGCTGCTCAAAATACTCCTCCCAGAGAGGCATCTCCCACACCCGCTCGCCGGCTCTCTGCCCGGCTCTCTGGACTTGGGCCTTTAACTTGTCATCGGTTCCAAACATGCCAATGGCGAATTGGCCGAGTGCGACGACACAGGCACCGGTGAGGGTGGCAATGTCGACCAACGCGGCGGGGTTGTACCGCTGGGCGTACGCGAGGGCATCCGCGAGGATCAACCGGCCTTCCGCGTCCGTGTTTTGCACTTCGACCGACTTGCCCGACAGCGTCTTCACGATGTCCCCGGGCTTCATCGCCCGGCCGCCCGGCATATTCTCCGCAACCGGAAGGATGCTCACGAGCCGCACCGGCAATCGCAGACGGGCGGCTGCCCTGATCGCGGCGAGCACTTCTGCGCCGCCGGTCATGTCCGCCTTCATGTGTTCCATGTTCTCGGCAGGCTTGAGCGAGATACCACCGGTGTCGAATGTAATTGTCTTCCCAATGAAGACTACCGGACGCTCGTCTTTTTTCTTGGATCCGTTGTATTCGAGAATGATGAACTTCGGCGGTTCATGGCTGCCCTGTGCGACCCCCAGCAGCGCGCCCATGCCCAGTTGTTCCATGTCTCGTTGTTCAAGAATCTTCAAATGCAGCGCTTCCTCTTTCGCGACTTTCTTGGCTTCATTGGCGATCCGTGTCGGTGTCATGACATTCGACGGATGATTGCACAGGTCCCGGACCAGGACGGCGGCTTCCGCCGTCGCGAGGCCACGGCGAATGCCTTCCGACAGAGGCCGCAACTGAGTTTTTTGCTGCGTCAGGATGGTCATCCGTTCGACATTGGTCGGCATCCCGTTGTCGCTCCGATAGGCCGTGAATTGATAGTTTCCGAGAATGGCGCCTTCCGTCATTGCTTGAGCCACATCGAGGGGAGTCTGGCCTCGAGGGATCACGGCCGGCACGACGGCCGTAAACGAATCGACTTTGCACTGCCGCACGCGTTTCACGGCATGACCCAGCGCTTGACGGATTGCGTCCAGTGTCAGTTGGTGCTTCTTTCCCAGGCCCACGAGCAGGAGGCGTTTCGCAGGAACTTTGCCATGGGTGTGATAGACCAGCACTTCGCCCGCTCTTCCCTCGAACTCTCGTGATTGCAATAGGTCGCGCAACGAGCCACCGAGTGCTTTGTCGAGTCCGGATGCGTCCGGCTTGGCCAAGGGTTCTCCTTCGCAATGCGCAAGCACGAGCAGTTCCGCCGCCTCCGCCTCCGCGCGCCCCCCCTTCGCCTCGATCTGCATGGTCTTCATTCGGTGTTCCTTTCTCTCATCGTCCCCGCTCTCCTTTGTCAGAGCGTCAACCGTTCATACGCCCCGCATGTCGGGCGTCCAGATCAATTTATGGAGCTGCAGCTGCAACCGGACTGGCAGGCGATCCGCCAACACCCATTCTGCTAATTGCCGCGGATCCAGTGACCCGAAGACGGGGCTCATCAGGATGGTGCAACGGCTCGCCAACTCATGCTGTGCAAGCAGGTCGCGGGCCCATTCATAGTCCGACCGGTCGGCCAGCACGAACTTGGCTTCATCCTTCATCGTCAACCGCGACAGATTCGGCCAATGCATACGGTCCGACATGCCACTGCCCGGACATTTCACATCGAGGATCACATGGGCGCGTCGATCAACTGGGGTGGTATCGATAGCGCCGCTGGTCTCGATCAAGACGTCATGCCCTTTGTCGCAGAGCTTCGTGATCAAGGTGAAGGCTTCGGACTGCGCGAGCGGTTCTCCGCCTGTGACTTCCACCAACCGGCAGTCGTAGGAGTCCACCTTCGACAGAATCTGTTCGATGGACTGCTCATTCCCGCCGAAGAAGGCATATTCTGTATCGCACCAGGTGCAGCGTAGCGGACACCCGGTCAGCCGTATGAACACGCAGGGGTGTCCGGCGAAACTCGATTCACCCTGGATACTGTGAAAGATCTCCGTGACACGCATGGTCAGGTCCAATCGACGACGGGCCAACCGCGACCACGGGCGATGCGAAGCATGCCGCGTATCGGATTGACGACGACCGGGTATCCTACCAGTCCTAATATTTCGGTATCGCCTGGGCTATCGCCGTAGGCGAAGGAGCTTGCCAGATCGAGGCCTTTTTCCTGAGCGTGAGACACGATGAGCTGTTGTTTTCCTATTCCGTAGGGAAGGGGAGGAACGACTTCGCCGCTGTACCGGCCATCACGACGTACCAGCCGTGCCGCAAACAGTGTGGGGACATTCAGGGCTGCGGCAAGCGGCGTAATCAGGAAGTCCGGTGCGCCGGAGATCAAGATGAGCTGATGCCCGGATTGACGATGCGCCTCCAGCCGCTCACGGCCTTTGCGCGAAACCGATCTCAGCATTTCTTCATGAAAGAACTCTCGGGCGCGGGCCTCAATTACAGACGCGTCCTTTCCTTCCAGATATACTTTTCGCTCTCGTAGAGGATGGATCGAAACGGAGGGTCCTTGACGGATCAGACATACAATGCTCCGTTGCAATTCACGCCAACCGACCAGCCTCCGTCGCCACAGATAACGAAAGAATCGTACCTCACAGGCCTCTCCCGGGATAAGCGTGTTATCGACGTCGAAGAGCGCGGCCAGTGAGGCCGGCGACGCGGTCGCGGAGGTCCGGACAAGAGAGGGATGGAGATCGTGATAGCCGTGCATGGTATTGGATCAACCGGCGAGCAATCGACGGCCAATCTTACAGAACAGGCCGTTGATTGACAAGGATTTTGGCCTACTTCTATAATGCCGCTCCCTCTCTGTTTCGAACGCGTTGACGGCACGGTATGTCCCACAGGGCTGCCTGCAAGGCTGTAGGCAGTGGTGAAGAGCAGGTGGTTAGGACTGCTCAATTGGCTTCCGCCAAGGACGCAAGGAGCGCAAACCGCGAAGCGTACTCCCTGCCCCTACGTTGAGAGGGATGCGCGACTGAGAACGCAGCTGGAAGACATTTTCAGCGTGATAAACAGCTGGATGTTCAAAAAGGCCACCGGCAAGGCCGCAGGAAGCGAGGGTTCGAGACGTACTGTACCTGGTACGTCGAGAATCAGAGCGCCCCGAGAACGCAGCCGTTGGGCTTTTTCAACATCCAGTGAGAGCCGAAGTGGTGGAATGGCAGACACGCACGTTTGAGGGGCGTGTGGCGCAAGCCGTGCGGGTTCAAGTCCCGCCTTCGGCACCAATCATGATCCCATGACACACGGAGCAGCGATGCCCTTGGCCGGTGCAACTTCCTTGCGGCGGCGCGGTGTTTCGTCGACGAAATCCTCTTCGATCAGGCTGCTCTTGGTCGACGATCATGAAGTCGTTCGCGTCGGGTTGCGAACAGTCCTGCATAATAACCAGGGCATCACGATCGTCGGAGAGGCGGATAGCAAGGCCCAGGCGGCGGCGGAGGCCAAGCGCCTGCGGCCGGACGTGATCTTGATGGATGTCCGCCTGCCTGACGGGTCCGGGGTCGAAGCCTGCCGGGAAATTTTGTCGGAGCAACCGACCGCGCGCGTGATCTTTCTGACATCCTACACCGATGACGACTCGGTGCTTGCGGCTGTCTTGGCTGGCGCGTACGGCTATGTATTGAAAGAGATCGATTCGGCGGCGTTGATCCGCGCGATCCGGACCGTTTCGACCGGCCGCTCAATCCTGGATCCGTCCGTGACCAAGCGTGCCTTGGAATGGATCAAAACCGTGCCGACCGCCGAAGGCCCCCGTCCCTCCTCACTCTCGCCGCAAGAAGAACGCGTCTTGGCGTTGGTGGCTGATGGACTGACGAACAAAGAGATTGCGTCAACCCTCAAGCTGAGCGACAAGACCGTCAAGAATTATCTGGCCAACATGTTTCAGAAGCTCCACATCTCTCGACGGGCGCAAGCGGCCGCATTCTTCGTCAAGCGCACCGTGTAGTTCACGCACGCTTCACGCGGGTGGTGCCGGACACCTTCAATCGTGATGCCTTCTTCCTGGATGCGTTACGTCAATGTCGGATTGGGCAGTCTTGTGGTCGCCATCGGCGCATGGCTGGCCGGGAATGCGCTGTCCCTCTCCGGCGCAGCCGGGGTGTTAATCGCTGCGGCCGCGTTTCTATGGTGGCGTGGCCGGACTATCGCTCTCATCTGGGCCTGGTCGACGCTTTTGCTTGGAATGGAGAGCTTTGCCTGGCCCATTACCACGATGCTCCAGATTCGGTCTGGCGGCGGCGACCCGTCCGACGAGGACATGGGCATCATTCTCTCGGCCAGCCTCATGGGCCTTTTCTCAGCCGTGTTCTGGGTCGCCTTTTCCTATGGCCTCTTCAAGCGCGCAAAGGAAGGTGCCGGGCAGGCTGGAACGCCGGACAAACGGTAGCCACTCACCACATTTCAATCGGGTCCACGTCGACGTCGAACTTCACCTTGCGACGCGCATAAGCAGATTCCACGTCGGTCAGCGTTGACCGGATGGTTCCGACGGCATGGAACTCCGGTCGGCATTTAATCAGAATTTGCCGCCGGTACCGTCCCCGCACGCGCGGCACAGGAGACCGGACCGGTCCCAGGATCGTGAGATCGTCGCACGTATGCGTGGCCTCAGCCGCACGACTCAGTGCGGCGGCCCAGGCCCGGGCCGCCTCTTCGACAGTCGTTTCGAGCGCACCTGAAATATGAAGAACGATCACACGAACGGCCGGAGGAAATCCGAGAGCCTTCCGGTGCTTCAGTTCTTCTGACGTGAAGATGGCTTCCTCTTGCCGGAAGACTGCCTCGATCACATGGTGCGTTGGAAGATACGATTGGATGATAAACCGCCCGCCTTCTGACATCGGCTGCGCCAAGCTCGCGGCGTCCTGCAGCAAATGAAACGTGCGTTCAGCGGCGCGAAAGTCAGGAAGGCTTAACCCTGCATCCGCCTGCACGGCCCCCACCACCCCCATCGACGGCACAGCATCGTCCCTCAGCAACATCTGCGTGCCGACGAGCACATCCCATGCTCCCCGACGAATGCGGGTCCACATGCCCACGGCCTCCTTCGGCTTGCGCATGGTCTCTCCATCGACGCGCAGCACCCTTGCAGAAGGAAACCGGCGTTTCACCTCCTCCTCAACGCGTTCCGTCCCCTCCCCGATAGGCTGCAGTCGGGCGCTCCCGCAAGCGCTGCACAGGTCGGGAATCGGATGGGTGGCTCCACAGTAATGACAAAACAATAAATGTTTCTGCCGTGAAAAGGCGAAGGCAACGGCGCAGGACGTGCAGCGAGGAACCTGGCCGCAGTCTCGACAGAGCAGCGCACCCGCATAGGCCTTCCGGTTGAGAAACAGCAGGACGCCTGCTTGGCGGGCAATGGCTTCCCGCATCGCCTCCTGAAGTCGGGTACTCAAGAGGGTCGCTCGATTCTCGTGCCGGAGATCCACGACTTCTATGTGTGGCGAGCGATCAGGCCGAGGGGGGGCTTTCAACAGATGCTCCGGTGCTTCGAAGCCACAAGTCTCGAGGGAAAGGTGGGCCGAACTCAACACTAGAAGCGCCTGTTCCTTCAGAGCTCTCATCCAAGCAACATCCCGCGCATGAAATCTGGGCTCCATCGGCTCCTTGAGAGCGGAATCATCCTCGCGATCGATCCAGATGAGGCCGAGGGGATGGAGCGGGAGGAAGACGGCGGCCCTCGTGCCAACCATCACGGACACTTCGTTCTGACGAATCCGTTCCCAGATGTCGGCCCTTTTTTGGCCCGACATCATGCTGTGAAGGACAACTGTCGCTCTGGCCGGATGAACAAGCGCGGCCGCGAGCGATTCGGCCCGAGCGGTTTCCCCGGTAATCACGAGCACCTTCCGTCCCAGTTCCAACGTCCTGGCCGTGGCAACTCGAAGCAAGGCGAGACGTTCTGTGTGAGCAGCTTGTACGAGAACACGGGCCGCCTGCCGGTTGTCCAGTGCACGGGCGATGCGAACTTGCCATTCGTCGACATACGGCTCCTCAGTCTCCAAAGCCGGTTGAGGCTCGTCTAGATGGGAACCGAAGAGGGGAGGGCTCGTCGGAGCAGGTCGGCTGCGCACGAAATGGGCCCATCCCTGATCCAGGATGGAAGTCAGAATGTCCTGACGAGCCGGCTCTTTGCCGTTGCAAAGGCGCGAGAGGGGAATGCCGAGCGGACGACGCTTGAGTCGCTTGAGGAGCTGCGCGGCTGCAGGGGACGCGGATTGTTTTACGGCCAGCGCGTGTTGACCTTCCTTCGTCAAGATAATGCGGCTTGAGTCGACCGTCGTCGACTTCGGCGGAAGCACCAGTCTGAGGCACTGTCCCCATGGAGCCACGTAGGTCTCTGCGACGGCCTTCGCCAGCTGAAGCAGAGGAGGCGGGATGTCCACAGCCCGACCGGCGGTGACCAGAGTACGGATGGCTTTCAGCCGCTCAAGGGGCACTGCCGGAGGACGGTGAGGTGTGAGCGCAATGACCGCTCCCTGGACCAGCGATCGGCCGAACGGCACGAACACCAGGTGCCCGACGCGTAGGACCGGTTGTAATGGAGGGGGGACCAGGTAGGTGAACGGACCGGCGAAGTGGCGCGGGACAATGACTTCCGCAAAGAGAGGGACTTCTGTTTCCAGACTGTCGGATGCCTGCGGCTCACCGATCATGCGGCATTGTAACAGCAGCGATCGAGAGGGGGAACCCAGAGAGCATGTCTACGCTGGAACATGCTCAGCCAACGAGCATGTTCCGGCGTAAGACAGAAGTTACGGTTGCGTCGTCTTCTCAGGGGGAGAAGAAACAGAAGGGCCGGCTTCAGGTGAAGTCTCGGAAGTCACCGGCGGACTCTCAACCGGCTTCTCAGCCTGACTCGATTCGGAAGGAACGGAGTTGGGGTCAACGGAAGGAACTGCCGGCTCCTGACTCCCGGATTCGAGGACGGACAGACGATAGCCGTCATCGGCAGCTTCCACAGGCGTCGTTGCAGGCTCCTCAGGGACCGGAGGGGCGTCGGGAGGATAGAGGACGATCTCCACACGACGGTTCCTTGAGCGGCCGTCTTCCGACGCATTGCTCATGACCGGCTTCGTCGCACCATAGCCGACGGACGAGATCCGCACGGAGTCGATGCCGCCTTTTTCGACGAGATAGCGCAAGACGCCGGTCGCGCGTGCCTTGGAAAGTTCCCAATTCGTCGGATACAGAGACTTGAGCGAGGGACCGATTTCCATGCTGTCGGCATGGCCTTCGACACGGATGAGCTGATCTGTCGGCGACGCTTTCAAGAGTTCAACCAGCTGATCAAGCGTTTGATAGCCTTCCGGCTTGATCCTCGCTTCGCCGGATTCATAATGCAGCTTCATGAGGTCGCTCAGGCTGTACCGGGTCTCGCGCGACGCATTCTGAACGGCTCTCTGGTCGTTCTTCTTATTGTGTTGGCTGGGAGTAGACTTCGCCGGTGCCGGGGGAAGGGCGTCAGCCTGATATTTGGTACGGAATTGATCGCCTTTGAGAATCCGGGACGTCGACTTGGTCACAAGTGCCGTGGCGCTGCGGCCCTCGGTCGACAAAACCTTCACTTCTCCGACCTGGCGAGGCGGCAGCCCGCCTCCATAGCGAGTGAGCGGCATGCGATCCCCGGCCCTGAGCCCGTCTTCCCAGCCGCGATCGAGATACACGACGTTCCGTTGCGCCACCAGGGTCATCTGCAAATCAGCCTGGAGATCGACCACCATGCCACTGACGTCGCCCGAGGCGGGCACTACGGCCGCTTCGTCGGAGCTCGGCAGCGAAAACCTGACAACGGGATCGCCGGGAGACGCCGCTGAGTAGGATCGTATGGCGTGAGCCGTGGTCAATTCAGAATCCACTTGAACCACCCGCACGATGGCCAGCCGGTTGATCAAATACCCCATATATTGGCCCGTGGCGGGATGAAAAACCTTCCGGGTCCGCTTGTACACCGTGAAGAGATCGCCCACGGCCACTTCTGAAGGATTTTTCAACTTCAAATAAAACACATCGTTTTGGCCGAGCCGCATGCGGTTTCCGACCGTTTGATTGTCGCCGGTAATGACATTCACCACACCATCCTGAGGAGTAAACGTCTGGATGGACCCCGCGGCGTAGGTCCGGGCCGCTTCGCCATAACGGATTGTGTCAAGATCATCGGCCCATGCCGGCGTAAGGCCCATGGCGGCGATGACGGCAAACAGCGCGCAGCCCCGGAGGGCGTTAAATGGATGAATGGTCATGGCGTCGTCCTTCTGGTTAAGGCAAAGTCTCCTCAAAAAACCATAGCAAATCATCCCATAGTGTCAAGAATATTGCGGTCTTGCCCCGTTGACCACCCGTCTGGGCTGGTGCTAAGGTGACCGAGGAGTTCGGTTGGACCAACGAGCGAGCGAGGAAAGCGGATGCCTCGTAAACTGCCTGAACGGTTATCCTCTTCTCGATTGGAGACCCAGATTCACCGGAGGAAGAAGGCGAAAGCTCTTTCGCCGCTCCTCCCCGAATGGGAGAAGAATGACCAAAATGACCAAACGGCCCCTTCCCATCTCCGCATGGACGCAGCGCTCATGGCTTCGACACCTGCCAGGCCAAAACCAGCTAGGACTTCCGGGTCTCCGATGTAGGTCCTTTGTACGCTTGCTATCACGCCACCCCCCCGTCTAAGATCGCTTTCTCCTTTGCAACTCAAGGTGTTGAAAGGTGACCTCCATGAGCGGTCTTGAGTTACTCCTGGAGTATCTGACTAAGTATTTTCCGATTCTTTTGTTTATCTTTGTCGCTCTGGCGTTCGGCGTCGTGACCCTTTTGTTGAGTTACCTGGTCCAGCCGAAATATCCGGAACCCGAGAAACTATCCGCCTACGAGTGTGGATCCGAGCCCTTTTCCGATGCCCGGATGCCGTTTCCGGTTCGGTACTATATCTTCGCCATGTTGTTCGTGATTTTTGACATTGAGGTCATCTTTCTCTATCCGTGGGCCGTGGTCTTCACTGACATCAACAAGGTCAGCATCATCGGGTTGGTTGAGATGATGATTTTCATCGCCTTGTTCCTGGTCGCCTATGTCTACGCCTGGCGTAAGGGAGCCTTGGAATGGGACTGATTCAGCTGGGACGTCACGACAAGGACGGCGCGACGGACGTGATCACAACCACGGTCGAGAAGGCCGTGAATTGGGCGCGCAAGGGCTCGCTGTGGCCCATGACGTTCGGATTGGCCTGCTGTGCCATTGAGATGATTGCCGCCGTATCTTCTCGCTACGACATGGACCGCTATGGAGCCGGTGTCTTCCGCGCCTCTCCCAGACAATCGGATTTGATGATCGTCGCGGGGACGGTGTGCCGGCGAATGGCGCCCGTGATCCGAAAAATTTACGACCAGATGCCGGAGCCGAAATACGTCATCGCGATGGGCTCCTGCGCGACCTCGGGCAATATCTACGACAGCTACAGCGTGGTGCAGGGCGTGGATCGCTTCGTTCCAGTGGATATTTACGTGCCGGGCTGTCCTCCGACCCCCGAAGCCTTGTTTGACGGAATCCTCAAGCTGCAAGAACGCATCATGCAAAAACGCGTGTTCGTCAAGCAGCCTGAGCAAGTCAGAGCGAGTTTGAAAGCCTAGAGGCCTATGTCGCTTCAGCAACTGGCCGAACGCCTTCAGGAACACTTCGCTGTCGGCTTTGTGAAGGCCGTCGAGTGGCGTGGCGACCTGGCGATCACAGTGACCAGGGATAAGTTGCATGAGGTCGCTCAGTTTTTGCACGACGACCCGGCCATGGACTTTGACTATATCGTGCATGTCAGCTCCGTCGACTGGCCCGACGACGAAGAGCGGTTCGAGGTCGTCTATGAATTTTATTCGATCAGAAAGCGGCACCGGATCCGTCTCAAGACCCGCGTACCGGAATCCGACTGCACCGTGGATTCTCTCACCGATCTCTGGAAAGGCGCGGACTTCATGGAGCGCGAAGTCTACGATATGATGGGAATTCGCTTTCGACGCCATCCGGACCTTCGCCGCATCTTGATGCCCGACGACTACACGGAAGGCTATCCATTGCGAAAGGATTTCCCCGTGCGCGGGAAGGGCTGGCGCGACACCTTCGAGTTTTTGGACGAAACGAGGTAGACGCATCGAACCATGGCATTCGAAGATCAAAGAACCACGGTTTACAAGGTCGACCCGACCCATCCCGAGAGCGAAACACTCCCCACGTTGCGGACGGAAGAGCTGCTGCTCAACATGGGGCCGCAGCATCCGAGCACACACGGCGTGTTGAAAGTTATTTTGGAATTGGAGGGCGAGCGTTTGGTCAAGTCCACGCCCGTCATGGGCTTTTTGCACCGAGGGGTCGAAA
>DASTQE010000155.1:0-51193 GCA_035761895.1 Nitrospira sp.
TCGCCGCGCCGGACCTTCATATATCGTCGAGTTCGAGGGGATCACCACCCCTGAAGAGGCAGGGATGTTGCGCGGAGCTTTACTGCAGGTCCCTCGCACGCCTCCGTCGGTGGGGGAAGGACAGGCCTGGTACGAATGCGACCTCATCGGTATGACCGTGACTGATGAAACGGGGCATGAACTCGGTTGCCTCGAGACGATTTGGGAATTGCCCGGGCATCCTGTGTTGGTCGTCAAGCAGGGAGCCCGTGAAGTGCTGATCCCGGCGGTCAAAGAGTTCGTCAAAGTCGTTGACGTGGCCCAGGGGCGGATGATCGTGCGTACTATCGAAGGATTGGTCGAGGCCTGACATGCTCCGTTGCGATGTGATTACGCTTTTTCCGGACATGATGACGCCCGTCTTGGAAAGCAGCATGCTCAAGCGAGCCCGGGACAAAGGCCTGCTCGAAGTCAACGTGCACAACCTGCGAGATTACACGGCGGACAAACACAAAGTCGCCGACGACCTTCCCTATGGCGGCGGCGCCGGGATGGTCATGAAGGCCGAACCGATTCTCCGCGCAGTGGAAGAGATCCGTCAGCCCTATGAACGGAGGGGGGACAGGGTCAGAATCATCTATCCTTCGCCGCAGGGTCGTCCGTTTTCGCAGGCCTATGCCCATGAGTTGGCGGCCGACACGCGCCGGCTGATTATTCTGTGCGGACACTATGAGGGCATTGATGAGCGAGTGCGGTTGACGCTCAGGCCGGAAGAAGTCTCGGTTGGGGACTATGTCCTGACGGGCGGAGAGCTGCCGGCGTTGATCCTCATCGACGCAGCGTCCCGGCTCATCCCGGGCGTGCTCGGCGATCCCGCCTCGGTCATGGAAGAATCATTCGCCGAGCCCTTGCTGGAGTACCCTCACTATACGAGGCCGGTCGAGGTGCGGGGGTTGATGGTGCCGGAGGTGTTGCTCTCCGGCCACCACGAGGCGATTCGTCGATGGCGCAGGAAGGAAGCGCTGCGCGCGACGTATGAAAAGCGACCCGATCTTCTGAAGGATCGGCAGTTAACCGTGGAAGATCAACAGTTGTTGGCTGACATCATTCGTGAAGGCGTGCCCGGTGCGCCGGTGCCATGCGGGGAGGAGGGGTGAAGTCATGAATCAGCTCGAGCGGGTCCAGCGGTCGTTGCAGAAAAAATCCGTCCCGCGCTTTGAAATCGGTGACACCGTGCGGGTCCATGTCAAGGTGGTCGAGGGAGAAAAGGAGCGCATCCAGGTCTACGAAGGGGCCGTGATCGCCCGCAAGGGCAGTCTGAACACCGAGATGTTCACCGTGCGCAAAGTTTCCTACGGTGTCGGCGTTGAGCGCATTTTCCCCGTTCATTCACCGATCGTGACGAAGATCGACGTGGTGCGCCAAGGGAAGGTGCGCCGCGCCAAGCTCTATTACCTGCGCGGGAAGAAGGGCAAGTTCTCGCGGGTCGAAGATCGGGAGTTCGTGGGGGAGAGCAAGGCACAAACGAGTGCCTCGCGTGCAGCCGAAACGGCGGAGGAGCCGGTCGAGGCGGGCGCGGCGAAATCCTAGCCACCATCACGCATCCTACAGGCCACGAGGGAGCGGGTGACCGCACGCAGAATCCACTTCGTGGGTCCCACAGACGAATTTGAACTGGAGGCGCGGCGTCGCGGCTATCGACGGATCGCCGGCTTGGATGAAGCCGGCCGCGGCCCGCTGGCCGGTCCCGTCGTGGCGTCGGCCGTCGTCCTGCCCACCCGGTGTCGCCTCATCGGGTGCGACGATTCCAAGCTGCTGACCGAATCTGAGCGCGAAGAACTATACGTAGCGATCACACGGCGCGCCGTCGGCATCGGGATCGGTTCGGCGACGGAGGAGGAGATCGACCGGCTGAACATCCTTGAAGCCACTCGTCTGGCCATGCATCGCGCATTGGCCGGTCTCAGACCTCAGCCGGATTGCCTGCTTATCGATGCGATCTCCCTGCCGGATTGCGCCATCCCGGTCCGTTCCATCATCAAGGGTGACGGGCTCTGCATGTCCGTCGCAGCGGCGTCGATCGTGGCGAAAGTGACACGTGACCGCCTCATGGCCGAGTACCACCGGTTGTATCCCCGCTATAACTTTCTTTCTCACAAAGGGTACTGCACTGAAGAACATCTCCAGCAACTGGCGACGCATGGCCCGTGTCTGATCCACCGCCGGACCTATGCACCGGTGGCCGAGGTGATCGCCCAATGCCGTCATCCACGGCCGGCTGCGTCTCACCGGCGGGAATCCAGCGGACAAGAGTGTGACAATTCTTGACCCCAGGCGGCTCTTTGGGCAAGAAGGAGAGGCGGAGGCAGAACGCTACCTGCGCCGAAAGGGCTACCGCATCGTCGCCAGAAACCTCCGCTCCTCGTTGGGAGAATTGGACCTCCTGGCGGAGGATGGTGAAGTGCTCGTGTTCGTTGAAGTCAAGGCTCGGCGGACCGGACGTTTTGGGGGTGCGATCCATGCCGTGCATCGGCAGAAACAACAGAAGCTCATTCGGCTGGCTACCCAATTTCTTGCTCAACGCCATTGGATGGACCGGTCCTGCCGTTTCGACGTGGTCCTGCTCGAGGCCACTGAGTCGGCAAGGCTCCAAGTCGAGCACATCCAGAATGCCTTCGAGGTCTCGAGCGGCCATCTCCGCTGAACCACGATGATACAGTTGGTCCACGTCACCAAACAGTACGACCGGCGTCCCGCCCTGTCGGACGTCACTCTGGATGTCCAGAAGGGGGAATTTGTCTTGTTGATGGGACCCAGCGGTGCCGGCAAATCGACGCTCCTGCGAATGTTGATCGGTGCCGAACGGCCGGACCACGGTCAGGTGTTCGTGAATGGGAAGAATGTCGGCACGCTGAGGCCTTCGGAAGTACCCTATCTGCGGCGCAAGATCGGGACGGTCTTTCAGGATTTTCAGTTGTTACTCAAGAAGTCGGTCTTCGACAATGTGGCGCTTCCGTTGCTCGTCCAGGGGGTGTCGCAGACCGACATCAGGCGCAAAGTGACGGAAGCCTTACGGGCGGTCGGCGTGGAACACAAAAGGGACCAATTGCCGATGAGTCTGTCCACAGGAGAGCAGCAGCGTGTCTGTATCGCACGAGCCATCGTGAACGGACCCGTCGTGCTGCTGGCGGACGAACCCACGGGAAATCTGGATCCGGGCCTGACGGGCGAAATCATCGAACTGTTCAAGCTGATCAATGCCCGCGGCACGACAGTCATGGTCGCCACGCATGATCCCTCAGTGATGGCGCAGGTGAACCGCCGCGTGGTGACTCTCGTCCAAGGATCGCTGATGCCGGCACGAGGGGTCGCACTATGAGAACGATCTTCTACCTGCTCCGGGAGGCCTGGGCCAACATCTGGACCAACCGCACGACCACTGTCGTGGCCATATTTACAACCGCGTTCACGCTCGCGTGCGTCGGCATCTTTCTGCTCCTCTACGTAAACCTTCGTGCCGCGGCCGGCTGGCTGCAGGAAGACATCAAGATCATGGTGTATCTGGACGATCGGGCCGCCGGATCAACGGTCGCCGACCTCGAACAACAGCTGCGCGCCGACCGCGCCGTCGGCGCCCTGCAATTCATTTCAAAAGAGCAAGCCCTGGGAGAATTCAGAGCCCAGTTCCCTTCGGATTCGCATCTCCTGGAAGGGCTGGGCCAGAATCCGCTGCCCGCTTCATTCGTCGTGACATTGACGCCGCCCTACCGGTCACCGGACGCAGTCAAACGATGGGCAGAACGCACCGCTGTGCTCGCAGGGGTCGAGAAAGTGGACTATAATCAGGACTGGATCGATGCTCTGTCCACCATCATCCGGTCCATAGAGCTGGTCGCCATCGGGATTGGGCTCATCCTGTCGGCAGCGGCCGTGACGATCATCGCCAACACGATCCGGCTCACGTTGTTTGCCCGGCGTGACGAACTTGCCATTTTGCGGCTCATCGGCGCCACCAAAGCCTTCATTCGCATTCCCTATCTTCTCGAAGGGGCGGTGCTCGGCGGCTTGGGAAGCGCCTGCTCATTGTTCATGCTCAAGGCGCTGTACGAACTGTTTCGGCATCAGATGCGCACGACGGGACGGTTGCGCGGCCTGGAACAGCTCACGATGTTCTTTCCGCTTTCGATCTGCCTGCTGCTCGTGGTCGTCGGCATCGTCCTCGGGTGCGCCGGCAGCTTTGTCTCACTGCGGCGGTTCGATGAGGCCAGGGTATGAGACTGTGCCGGCCCTCCTGGATCGGAACAATGCTGGTCATCGGGCTGTGGACACCGGCCGGCGTTTCCGCTGATTCCATCAATGAAAAGATCGACAGAGAACGAAGGACGCTGGAACAGCTCAAAGACCAGATCGAAGAGAAAAGACGACAGGCAGACGAGGCGGGGAAAAAGCGGGAGTCCATTCTTCAAGGCATCCAATCGCTCGATGAGCGCCACATGCGCTATCGGCAGTCTCATCAGGACATCAGTCGCAAGCTTCGGAAGAAAGACCAGGAAATTGAGGCGATTAATGCCCAGATCGCGCGGCTGCGCGACGGCGTGCAGGTCCGCCAGGACGCGATTCTCGCCCGGCTGCGCGTGCAGTACATGGAAGGCCGATTCGGGCATTGGAAGCCGTTGCTCGCGTCAGATTCCTACGGGGATTTCCAGCGACGCCTCCGCTATCTCTCGGCCGTGTCAGCGCGCGACTACGGCCTTCTCGAAACCTTTAAGCACGACATGGCCACCATGCAGGACGCGGAGCGGCAACGGGAGGCGGCGCGTGTGGGAATGCTGGCGTACAAACGCAGCACCGAAAAGCATCTCGACGAGATCAAGGCCGTCAAGAAGGAAAAGAAGCTGTATCTGGCCAAGCTGACGCAAGAAAAAGAATCGTATGAACGGGCGCTTCAGGAGCTCGAACGATCCGCCTCACGCATCGACAGCCTGCTGCGTGAGCTGGAGCAGCGCCGTAGAGCGGCGGCGGCGAGGCCGCCTTCCGCTTCCCTGCCGAAGGGAGTCAAGGGCGGCCTCCCTTGGCCGGCGGAGGGCAGCGTGCTCACCTATTTCGGCCGGCAGAAGCATCCGACCTTCAACACGTACGTCCAGCGGAAGGGGATTGAGATCCGCACCGTGGAGGGAAGCGCCATCCATGCGGTCATGCCCGGGACCGTCGTGTATGCGGACTGGTTGAAAGGCTACGGACTCGTTATAATCCTCGATCATGCGAATGGGTTTTTCTCTCTCTATGCGCATGCCTCAAAAATCCTCACCTCGGTCGGAGCGCACGTCACATCGGGGCAGGCGATCGGTGAGACGGGCGATACGGGCATGACGGGCGAAAATACTTTATACTTTGAATTGCGCGAAGGGGCCGAACCGGTCGACCCCCTCCAATGGCTGGCGAAACGATAGGCTTATAAGGACTGTGCGGGCGAAAGGACGCATATGATGGAACAGAACCAACGGCGGCGATTTTGGATGCTGGGTCCGATGGTGATGGTGGCCTTGCTGTTCGGTGTGTTGATCGGCAAGGGATGGGAACGGACCGGCCATGCCACTGAGACATACGAGGAGTTGAGAACGTTCTCCGAGGTCCTGACCCAGGTTCAGAAAAACTATGTCGACGACACCAAGGTCAAGGATCTGGTCCAGGGCGCGATTCGGGGCATGCTCTCGACACTCGATCCACATTCCGCCTACATGACGCCCGAAATGTACAAGGAGATGCAAGTCGAGACGAAAGGAGAGTTCGGGGGCGTTGGCATTCAGATCGGCGTCAAGGAAAACCGCCTGGCCGTGATTGCGCCGATCGATGGAACGCCGGCGCAGCGGGCCGGCATCAAGGCCGGTGACTACATTACGAAGGTCAATGATGAGTCCACGAAGGATCTCTCGCTGATGGACGCCGTCCAGAAGATGCGCGGGCCGAAGGGGACGAAGGTCAATCTCACCATCCAGCGGGACGGCACTGTCGATCCCCTTCAATTCACTCTCGTGCGGGACACCATTAAAATCGAAAGCGTCAAATCGAAGGTTCTAGACAACATTGGCTACGTGAAACTGACGCAGTTTCAGGAGGCCACCGGTCGCGACTTGGGGAGAGTGTTGAAGCAGTTCAAGGAGCAGAAGGTCCAATCCACCATCCTCGATCTGCGCAACAACCCGGGAGGTCTGTTGACGGCTGCCGTGGAAGTGTCGGAACAATTTCTGCCAAACGGCAAGCTGGTGGTCTATACGAAGGGCCGTGAGAGCAAGAAGGATGAATGGTTTGCCAAGGGGCGGGACCAGATGGACGATTCGCCCATGATCATTCTCGTGAATGAAGGTTCTGCCAGCGCGTCGGAAATCGTGGCCGGCGCACTACAGGACTATGGCCGTGCGGTGATTGTCGGGACGACGTCCTTCGGGAAGGGTTCTGTGCAGACCATTCTTCCACTGGGAGACGGCTCCGGGCTGCGTCTCACGACTGCGAAGTACTACACGCCAAAGGGTCGTTCGATTCAGTCGACGGGCATCACTCCGGACATCGTGATCAAGCCGCAACCGGCGACCATGGTCGCCAAGGCGGAGACCAAGCCGGGCGATAGCCCTGAGGGCAAAACCTCCAAACCGCCCGTCACCGCCGCTCCCGGCAAGGAGCAGTCCGCCGCGACGCCCAAAGGCGTCGAAGATGGCGTGCAAAAGAACGGGGCGGCGCCTCCGGCTTCCCCGCTCGATCTTTCGGGCGAGCCGTCGTTGGAGCAGGATGTACAGCTGCAGAAGGCGGTGGAACTGCTCAAAACCTGGAAGATTTTCAAAGAACTTCGGCCTTCTTGATCATGGGGAGCGCCGGCGCAGTTCTTCAATCGCCTCGAGCAGAGTTTCCTCGGACCCTGAAAACCCCGGTACGGTCCGGAGCATGTGAGAGCGTACGAGCTTCTCGAGGTCTGCCAACGTGGCGATGTTCAGACGGCTGTGGAGAAAGGCGACCAGCGATTCGGAAAGGCCGGGCAATCGCGCCCAGCCTTTCACATGCTCCGGCAGGGGCATCCGGAGCGTCTCCAGCGTAAGGATCTTACCGGTTCTCAGGTATTCTTCGATCTTTTCCGATAGATCGCTTCCGATGCCGTCGATGTCCTCGAGCGCATGCCGGCGTGCCACCTCCGCCACATCTTCGTCCAGCGCCAATAAGGCGTCCGCGCCCCGCCGGTAGGCACGGACGCGATACGGATTAGCCCGCTGAGCGGCAAGGAGCTGGGCGATTGATCGGAAGAGCGCGGCCAGCTGCTGGTTGTGCTCCGGCACGGTCATGGTCGTTTCCGCTCCTATTCTGCCGGGTTCTTCAGGACACAGGCAAGGCGCTGGCCGGTCGGCTTGATTGACAACCGGAATTGCGGTTCCCTAGGATGATAGACGATGGCTGACGCGTTGCGAATTCAGGTCAACGGCCAGCCGCGCGATTGCCGGTCCGGTTCGACCGTCGGCGATTTGCTGCGGGAATTGGAGATCAAGACCGAGCGGGTCGCCGTCGAGTTAAATCTGGAAATCCTCGATCGCAAGGATTTTGAACTGCGTAGTCTCAAACAAGGAGACCGGGTGGAGATCTTAAACTTCATCGGCGGCGGCGGGCTCGTCTCGGGCGAACGGAGAGGAGGGGGACGGACCCATGTATGATGATCGATTGGTCATTGCCGGACGCGAATTCAAGTCTCGGCTCTGGGTCGGAACCGGCAAGTACAAGGATTTCGCCGAAACCCGGAAGGCGATCGAAGTCTCCGGCGCCGACGTGGTGACGGTTGCCGTGCGCCGCATCAACATCACGGACCGATCGAAGGAAAACCTGCTCGATTATATTGATCCCAAAAAATACACGATTCTCCCGAATACAGCGGGATGCTACACCGTCGAGGATGCCGTGCGGTATGCACGGCTGGCTCGAGCGGCCGGCGTGTCCGATCTCGTAAAGTTGGAAGTCCTGGGCGATGAGAAGACGCTGTTCCCCGATACGGCGGGCCTGATCGAGGCAGCCAGAATTCTGATCAAAGAAGGATTCATCGTCCTCCCGTATACCAACGATGATCCCATCGTTGCCAAGAAGCTTGTCGACATCGGCTGCCCCGCCGTCATGCCGCTGGCCGCCCCGATCGGCTCGGGCCTGGGCATTCGCAATCCCTATAACCTCAAGATCATCATGGAGACCGTCAAGGTCCCGATTATTGTGGATGCGGGCGTCGGGACGGCATCAGATGCGGCGCTCGCCATGGAGTATGGAGCCGACGCGGTGCTCATGAACACGGCCATTGCGGGCGCGAACGATCCCCTCGCCATGGCGGAAGCCATGAAATACGCCGTGCAGGCCGGCCGGCTCGCATACAAGGCGGGGCGGATTCCACGTAAACTCTATGCGACGGCGAGCAGCCCGATTGAAGGCATGCTTTGAGTGTGAGTGATCGGTGACGTGTGTTCTGTGATGAGTGGTGGGTGTTGCACAGGGCTTTCTCCAGTATTGTGATCATTGTCTTTAACGCATCACCCCTCACCCATCACTCATCACGCACTCATGCCGTCGCTTGAGTCTCGTCTTCTTCTCGTCACGGACCGTCAACAGACGAAGGGCAGGCCGCTGGTCTCTGTCCTGGCGCAAGCGTTGAAGGCCGGGAGGCCTTCGATCCAATTGCGTGAACGAGATCTCTGCGCGAAGGAGCTTCTCGCCCTCGCCGACGAGATCCAGCAGCTCACAGGACCCCGCGGCGTTCAACTCGTGATCAACGACCGCCTTGATGTGGCGCTCTCGCTCGAAGGAGCCGGCGTGCATCTGCGCAGCAACAGTCTCCCCGTGTCCGTGGCGCGCCGGTTGATCGGTCCACGCCGGGTGCTTGGAGCCTCGGTCCATTCCGTGAAGGAAGCGGTGGAGGCCGACGCCGGTGGAGCCGATTACATCGTTCTCGGCCCGATTTATGACACCCCATCGAAACAGAGGTATGGTCCTCCACTTGGTCTCTCTGCATTGGAAGGAGCCGCACGAGCCGTTCGTGTGCCGATCGTCGGTATCGGCGGTGTGACCGCCGCTCGCGCACGCGACATGCGCCTTGCCGGCGCATTCGGCGTCGCCGTCGTCACCGCCGTGCTCAGCGCGGACGATGTGGAAGTCGCGACGCGTGCGCTGCTCGACGCCGTGGGCTCTGTATCGTGATTGCCTCCGCGCGGCTGATTCAGCGCGCGGGAATCGGCCGTCTAGTTGACCGTGAAAATAACGAGTGTTAAAATCCGCTCAAGACTTGGACTTTGCGATTCAGTACGAGTTGTCGCTTGTTTCAGGTGCTTCGATGGCCGATACGAAAGGAAGTCCGAGCCGGCTTCGGTCCCTCCGAGATTCCGTTAAGCACATCACCAAGCGGCTGTCCGAGGGAGACCCAGACGTGATTCATCGAAACGACGAACAAGGCCGAGAGATCGAAAAGCTTCGCGTACAGATTCAGTCGATGGAAGAAGAGATCCGTCGGCTGTATCAATCCCGTTACCAGCTCGACCAGGCCACCAAGCAAAACGAGAAATTGGTCACGACGCTTCAGGAAGCGAGAGCGCAGATCGAAGCGCTCCGCGCCGAAGTGGAAAAACTGACCGCTCCGCCCTCCACCTACGCCATCTTCTCAAGTCTCAACCAGGACGGCACCGGCAACGTCTACGTGTCCGGTCGGAAGATGAAGGTGAGCTTGCACCCGTCCGTCGGAAGCAAAGGCCTACGCAAGGGGCAGGAAGTCATTCTCAACGAAGCCTTGAACGTGATCGAAGCCCGGGGGTTCGACGTTCAGGGTGAAGTGGTCCGCTTGAAAGATCTGCTGGAGGGCAACCGCGCGCTTGTCACTTTGCATTTCGATGAGGAGAAGGTCGCCGAACTGGGCGAACCGCTCTTGACCGAGCGTCTCAGCGTGGGTGATCACCTCCTGTTCGATCCACGCTCCGGCTGCGTCATTGAGAAGCTTCCGAAATCGGAAGCCGAGGAATTGGTGCTGGAGGAAGTCCCGGATGTGGACTATGCCCACATCGGCGGGCTTCAGCACGAGTTGGAGCAGGTGCGTGACGCCGTCGAGCTTCCATTTCTTCATCCCCACTTATTCTCGGAATACCAGCTCAGCGCTCCGAAAGGCGTGCTGTTGTACGGCCCGCCAGGCTGCGGCAAGACGCTCATTGCGAAAGCAGTCGCGAACTCCATCGCCAAGAAGCTGGGACACCTCACCGGTAAGGAGGTGCGGAGCTACTTCCTGCACGTGAAAGGGCCGGAACTGCTCAACAAGTACGTGGGTGAATCGGAGCGCCAGGTTCGCGAGGTCTTCAAGAAGGCCAAAGAGCGGGCGGCAGACGGCAATCCCGTCATCGTCTTTTTCGACGAGATGGACGCCCTCTTCCGCACCCGTGGCACGGGCATTTCGTCGGACATCGAATCCACGATCGTGCCGCAGTTCCTTTCCGAGATCGACGGCGTCGAACGGCTTCGAAATGTGATCGTGATCGGCGCGAGCAACCGGCAGGATCTCATCGACCCAGCCGTTCTGCGGGCCGGGCGGTTGGACGTGAAGGTGAAAGTCGGGCGACCTGACGCGGTGGCCGCCAAAGACATTTTCTCAAAGTACGTGGGGACTAGCCTCCCGTTCGATGAGGACGAGTTGAAACGCCACGGCGGCGACGTGAAGGCCCTGGTCGAGCATCTGACCGACCTCACGGTCGGCACCATGTATGCGACCTCCGAGGAGAACAAGTTCATCGAGGTGACGTACGCGAACGGCGAGAAGGAAATCCTGTACTTCAAAGATTTTGCCAGCGGCGCCTTGATTGAGGGCATCGTCTCCCGGGCGAAGAAGTACGCCGTGAAGCGTGCCATTGCCCAGGAAGGCCGCGGCCTCCGGTCGGACGACCTGATCCGCGCGATCCGGGAGGAGTTCAAAGAACACGAGGATCTGCCCAATACGACGAATCCCGACGACTGGGCCAAGGTCGCCGGCAAGAAAGGCGAGAAAATCGTGCACATCCGGACGATCAGCGGCGGTCCGGGTGAGTCGCGTCAGATTGAAACCATTACCACCGGCCACTATCTCTAACCCCCATGCGGGAATCCACACCCCCGACGGCTCCTCGCGTACTCGGAACGGAAACGGAATTCGGCATTGCCTCACGGGATGCGTCAGCTACCGATCCAATTTCGAATTCACTCGCGGTGATCGGGCATTATCCAGGCATTTCGGTGCCTCACGCCGTCTGGGACTATGAGAACGAGAATCCCCTGCTCGACGCCCGCGGATTCGAGGTGGAGGGAGAGCGGGAACGGCCGAACCCCGACTATAATCGCCAGCTCAACAAGGTGCTTGCCAATGGGGGCCGTCTGTATGTGGACGGCGCTCATCCGGAATATTCCACGCCGGAGTGCACGAATCCCCGCGAGGTCGTGGCCTATGAGCGCATCAGCGAGCGGATACTCGCGCAATGCCTTGAAAACATGATGCGTTTGCGCGGCCGGGACCAGTTAGTCCTTTACAAGAACAACTCGGACGGTAAGGGCAACAGTTACGGGTACCACGAGAACTACATGCTGTCCCGGTCGGTGCCCTTTGAACGAATCGTGAAAACACTGGCTCCGTTCTTCGTCACCAGATTGATCTATGCCGGGGCGGGGAAAGTCGGAGCGGAAAACCAAACGAGTTTCACGGAATTTCAGATCTCACAACGGGCGGACTTCTTCGAATGCCTGGTCGATCTCAATACCATGGTCAAGCGTCCGATCGTCAACTCGCGCGACGAACCTCATGCCGACTACGGCAAGTACCGGCGTCTGCACGTCATCGTCGGCGATGCCAACATGGCGGAGTTGTCGACCTATTTGAAGGTGGGGACGCTGGGGATCGTCCTGGATCTGTTGGAGGCCGGCATCGACATACCGCAGATCGAGCTCGACGATCCCGTCCTCGGGATCAAGCAAGTGTCGCGTGATCTGACCATGAATGGCACATTGAAGCTCGCGGACGGCCGGGCCACGACCGCGGTGGAAATCCAGCGGGCCTACCTGAAGGCGGCCATGGACTTTTACGCCTGTCATGAGCTCGACCAGGTCACCAAAGACATTCTGGTCCGTTGGGAGGACGTGCTCGACAAGCTGGAGCGGGACCCTCGTTCGCTGGCGCAGGAGCTGGACTGGGCAGCCAAACGCCACATGATCGAATCCTATATGGACCGCAAGGGCTGCGGATGGAACGATCCGCGCGTGCGGCTCATGGATTTGCAATACCACGACATCAGGCCCGACAAAGGGCTGTACTACACGCTCGAGCGCAGCCATCGCATCGAGCGCATCGTGCAGGACGTTGAAATCACCAGAGCCGAGTTTACGCCGCCATCCGGTACGCGCGCCTACTTCCGCGGGCGATGCATCGGGAAGTTCTCGAAGTCCATTTACGGGGCCAGCTGGACGTCGGTCCTCTTTGACGTGGGCAACACGACGATCAAGAAGGTGCCGCTGATGGACCCCCTCCGGGGCACCGAATCCCTCACAGGCGAATTGCTCGACCAATCGGACACGGCAGAGGCCTTGCTCTCCAAGCTGAAAGCCTAAATGAAGCTTCCCTTCTTCCCCAGTCATGACGACGCGAGTTTCTTTAATTTTCTGACCAGGCAGCATCCCGAGTTGACGCCGGGTGGGGGGCGGTTGCCTGAACTCGCCACGGTACCTCACGAGCCGGCGAGGCCGCTTCAGCCTGTCAGCCTTCCTCACGCGACGACCGTCTTGGCCATCAAGTATCAGGACGGCGTCGTCATCGCCGGCGACCGCCGCGCCACCGAGGGATTTCAGATCGCCGAGCGGCGCATTGAAAAAGTCTTCAAAATCGACGACTTCTCCGCCATGGCGATTGCCGGTGCGGCCGGGCCCTGCATCGAGATGGCGAAGCTCTTCCAGACGGAGCTCGAACATTACGAGAAGCTGGAAGGGATGCAGCTGTCCTGTGAAGGCAAGGCTAACAAGCTGGGTCAAATGGTCAAGGCGAATCTGCCCATGGTCTTCCAAGGGCTGGTCGTGATGCCGCTCTACGTCGGTTACGATCTCAAACGAAGCGAGGGGCGGATTTTCAAGTACGATTTGGCCGGCGGGCGCTATGAGGAGTCCGAGTATCACGCGATCGGCTCCGGAGGCAAGGACGCCCGTAACACGATGCGGGAACATTTTAAGAAGGCAATGGCCGAGTCGGAGGCGCTGAAACTGGCCCTCTTGGCGCTCTACAACGCAGCGGACGACGATGTCGGCACAGGCGGACCCGACCTGGTGCGCGGCATCTATCCCACAGCCAAGATCGTCAACGGAACCGGCATTACCGACGTGGTCGAATCGCGAATCCGTGGCATCTACGACGAGTTGCTGATCAGCCGCGGTGCGAAGGAGCGATAAACATGCCGATGCCCTACTACGTCTCGCCCGAGCAGATGATGCAGGACAAGGCGGAGTATGCCAAGAAAGGCATCGCCAAGGGCCGCTCCATCATCGCCATGGAATATGTGAACGGGATCCTGTTGGCCGCGGAAAATCCGAGTGCCAGTCTGCACAAGATTTCGGAGATCTATGACAACATCGCCTTTGCCGGCGCGGGGAAATACAGCGAGTTTGAAAACCTCCGCAAGGCGGGCATCAGGCACGCGGATCTCAAGGGCTTCATGTACAGCCGAGAAGACGTCACCGCCCGCTCGCTCGCGAACGGCTATTCTCAAAGCCTTGGGACGATTTTCAGCCAGGAGATGAAGCCGCTTGAAGTGGAGATTCTCGTCGTCCAGATCGGACACAACGGCCATACGAACGAAATGTATCGCATTTCCTTCGACGGCAGCATCATTGACGAAAAGCAGTTCGCCGTGATCGGTGGAAAATCAGAGGCTGTCCAGGCTGCGCTCAAAGAAAAGGTGCCGGCTCAGCCGCCTGATCTCAAGACGGCGCTCAATCTCTGCATCGTGGCGCTCGAGCAGACGGGGAACCAAAAGCTCTCACTCGAAAGCCTCGAAGTGGCGGTGCTGGACCGCACGAGAGAGAACCGAAAATTCCGCCGGTACACCTCCGCCGATACCAAGCAATTCCTCGCGTAAGCCTGCCGCCGGCGGATCCTTGGCTTCTGTTGAAGATGGGCGGGAGGCCGTGTATTCTCCTTCTATGCCATCCCCCGGTCCCATGAAGCAGCGCATTTTCGGTCTGGAGAACGAGTACGGCCTCATTTTTTCGCCCAACGGCCGGATCTACCTGCCGATGGAGAAGGTGCTGGGTTATATCTTCGAGGGACTGATTCCCAACAGCTGGCCGTCCAACGCTTTCTTGGTCAACGGGGCGCGGTTTTATCAGGACACCGGCTGCCATCCCGAATATTCGACGCCGGAGTGCGACAATATTCTGGACCTGGTGGTCCACGATAAGGCCGGCGAGCGCTTGTTGGAAGCCTGTTTGCCGGCGGCTGAAGAACGGCTGCGCGAAGAGGGGCTGTCCGGAGAGATCTACATTTTCAAGAACAACACCGATTCGCTTGGTAACACCTACGGCTGTCACGAAAATTTTCTCATGCGCCGGGACGTCGATTTCTGGAAAGTCACCGAACAGCTCATCCCCTTTTTCGTCACCCGGCAGGTCTACAGTGGCGCCGGCAAGGTGCTGAAGGTCTCCGGCAAACCCCAGTTTTTCATCTCGCAGCGGGCCCAGCACATTCATGAAAAGACTTCCTCCTCGACGACCTCCTCCCGCAGCATCATCAACACGCGGGACGAACCGCATGCGGATGCGGAGCGCTACCGCCGCTTGCACATTATCGTCGGCGATTCGAATATGTCGGAACTGGTCACGTACCTCAAAGTCGGGACCGCGACACTCGTGCTCTCGATGATCGAAGAAGGATTTTCCGTGCATGGGATGGAACTAGAGGATCCTGTGAAGGCGATCCGTGAAATTTCGCGCGATCCGACGGTAAAACGGAAAGTCAAACTCGACGACGGGCGGCAGATGACTGCGGTCGAAATCCAACGGGTGTATCTGGAGCGGGCGCAGGAGTACCTCGCCCAACAGGACCATGATCCCATTCTGGATGACGTCTGGAAGCGGTGGGCCGGGATCCTGGACAAACTCGAAGAGGACCCGATGCAGCTCGTGCGGGAAATCGACTGGATCACCAAACGGCATCTCATCCAATCCTACGTCGATCGGAAAGGCTGCAACTGGGACGATCCCCGGGTGTTTCTCTTGGATCTGCAGTTCCATGACGTCAAACGCACGAGGGGACTCTACTACCTGATGGAATCCCGCGGGCTGGTCGAGCGGGTAGTCGAAGAGGACGCCGTGCAACGGGCCATGTCGACGCCGCCGCAAACGACCAGAGCGAAGGTGCGGGGCGACTTCATCAGATTTGCCCGCGCGAAGAATCGCTCGTATACGGTCGATTGGACCTATCTGAAGCTGAATGGGTATTGGGAGGAAACGATCCTGTGCATGGATCCGTTTAGTGCGGTCAATCGACGGGTGGATGAGCTGGTGTCACAGGTGTCGGGCCTGCGATTCTATCGATGAGTAAGCTGTCCCCAAAGGCAATCTTGGTATGGACCTCTTCGCCTCTTCGCTCGTTGCGGCTTGCTTGCGGAACAGCGCGTCTTGGCGCGCCGGGGTTGGGAGGGTGGCAACAGTGGACTGTTTGAACAGCTTGTTGATCGAGTCAATAGGGTCGAGGGACTGATGATTATTCCCGCATTGAAACAAGCCGGTCAGCGGCAGTCCCGTCTGGATCGGATGCTGCTCATCCTGATCGTTCTGCTGACCAGCGTGTTTCCGGTCGAGTTATTTCCGAATGCCCCCCCTCCACCCAAGGGAATCGACGGACAGTACAGCGGCCGACAAGGGCAGGTGCTGCTCGTGAAGGTGCCCCTCTCCGAAGAAGCGACGGAGGTCAAAGGCACGTTTCTGGACCGGACCATCCCATTCTTTCGAGAGGTCAGATCCGGAGAGCCGGCCGGATATCTGGGATTGGTCGGCATCGATATGCAAGATGCTCCCGGCACCTATGAACTCGCCGTGACCATTAAGAACGGGGAACAACCGCCGAAGCGGCTCAGCTACCATGTGTTGGTCGCCAAGGAAAAATTCGCCGTCGAGCACCTCAAACTTCCCAAAGACAAAGTCGATCTGGACGACAAGACCTTGGCCCGTTGGAAGTTGGAACAGGAGCAGGTGCGGCAGGCGCTGGCGGACAATTCCGCTCTGCGCTTATGGCACAGCGGCTTCATCGAACCGGTGAACGGCAAACGGACTGGCATCTTCGGCAGCGTCCGGATCCTAAACGGTCAGCCGCGCAACCCTCACAACGGGGAAGACATCGGTGCACCGCTGGGGACCGACGTGGCAGCCACCAACGACGGCGTGGTGCGGCTTACCGTGGATCATGTGTTTTCCGGCAAGGGGGTTTTTGTGGACCATGGATTGGGCTTTTACAGCATGTACTTTCACCTCTCTGAAATTCTCGTCAGGGATGGCGATCTGGTGAAAGCCGGACAGAGTATCGGCAGGGTGGGGGCCTCCGGCCGCGCGACCGGACCGCATTTGCACTGGGGCGTGAAACTCAACGGCGCCCGTGTCAACCCGTACGCGCTTCTCGACCTACCCTTCAAGAACGGCTCCGCACCGGACTCCGCCGCCTCCGGTTCCAGCTCACAGGTCACCCCAGACGCGCTTTCCGTCAAACAGTGAATTGACGCCAGCCGCATCGATGCTTGGCAATCGCTTAGGCGTCGGCCTCACGAATTTTGCGTTTTCTCTTGGGTTTGCCGGCGGCAATGCTATGCTGCGAGTCGCGGCATTGTATTGGCCTAGTCTTGTCGAAGGTCGACGTGGAACTCACTGCAGAACATACGCTCTACCTGTTATGCATTCTTGCGCTGCTGGGATTGTGGCTCTTCCACCAGATCCAGGTTCGGGCCGGACGGATTCAAGCCATCGATCTGTTCGACCGATCAGTTGTCCGGTTTTATCTTTACGTCCTTCCGGATGATCGACCGTCCTGCGCCGTCTGTGCCCAGGCGCAAGGACGCGTCTTCCTGCCTTTGCTCGTAAGAAAGACCGGGTTTTCACCGCTGGACGGCCCTTGCAGCAGTGCTGCCCCCTGTCCGGGGCAGTTGATCGGGCTTTACGGGGGATGGGTGGAAGCCAGGGAACTTGTCAGCCGGCTGCAGCAGGCGTCGAAAAACATTCCGGTGCGTTTGTCTTCGGACGAGCTCTCCGCCTTGGTCAAAGGGGCCTGGCGCAAGAGTATCAGCGCCGATACGGACCGAATCAGCATGCACCTGCTCGAAGGGTGGTGCTTCGGAAAGACCGATCCGGCCGTGGCGATCGAAGGGCTCAGGTACGTAGTGGATCGCGCCAGAGAGCCGCGGCATCTTCCATACGTCGTTCCCGCGTACCTCCGGCTGATGGACCTCCTCTTGCGGGCCGGCCGGGAGGACGAGACACGGTTGGTCATCGAACACTTTGAGGGACGCTTTCCGTCCGATCGCCAACACGTCGACGGGCCGTCCTTGGGACAACGGAAGATACTGCAAGACATGAAGTCGCGCCTGTGGGAAACGTGTTCGTTGAAGGTCTCGGCCTAGACCGCATTATTCACGATGACTTCTACTGCAACCGCCGATACGCCGCTGCGACGAGCCTGGATGCGGTCTGCCGTCATCTGCCGTCATCCAGGCGGGCAGGCTCGCGGCTCGAACCCTCGACATACTGTTTCAAGTATGCCTCGGGTTCTCGCCGCTCCGCATGCCCGTCTCGCCAGGCGTCTCCGCGGTTTCGTTACGAACTCTCGTGAATAATGCGGCCTAGTAATTCGATTCGATGCTGGACGGCGTCTTGTTGAGCACCGTGGCCGCAGCGCGGGACAGCATCGCATCGTGCCGGTGATCCAGCGAGTAGATGCGGAATTGCACTAACCGGGTCGGCAAGAGATCCAGAAATTCCTCGAGCGGTTCTACGGACACCGTCCTCGTCCCGGGGTCATAAACATAGAGGGGAACCCCCCGCTGGTCTTTGGGGTCGGGCCGCGGATCCAGCGGTGCCATGTCCACCCGGAACAGCACATGTTGGAAGCTCCGCGGCAGCTCTTTCCGAATTTGCTTTTCGAAATGCTGGTGGCTCGGAAAGTCCATTCCGCGCTCCTGCCCCTTCTCCTTCAATACCGTGCTGTAGGCCATTTTCCACTTCACGTCCCGGCCTAGGATCCTTCCCCATTCTTCTCCCAGACGCCGCTCGGCGGCGTGACGAGAGGTTTTCCAACTCCGAACGGCTTCGAGCAGGGACCAATCCGTGAACGTCAAGTACTCGTCCATCCGTTTGCGCGGATCGTGGGGGAACAAGAGCTTCATTGTTTCCCCGAAAATGTCCCGCAGATGGATGTCGATCGCTCGCGTCGTCCGGTGGAAATAGACGTTCGAATACAGATACATCCTCGTGTTGAGGAACATCTGCAGCGCTGGCAGCCCCGTTTTATGGATGGTGAACCCCTTGTCCGTGATGATCGTGTAGTGAATCAGCCGCGTCAAATCGACCGGCCCCACGGCAACCCCGCACATATACGAATCGCGCAGCACATAATCGAGGTTATCGGCCGTGTAGCTCCCCGAGATCACCGGTTGCAGCATATTCAGCCAGCGCGGCAGCCGCGAATTGTCCTTGCCCTTTTCCTTCAAAATCACATGCGCGATGTGGTCAGGATTGAGCTCTTCACCCCGGGCAAACGCTCCGGACGGACTGCGGCGAATTTTTCTGATGAGCGGACCGAGATGGTCCCGGATGATGAGCTGGCCGAGCTTTTCGTGGCTCATATGGAGCGCATGCAGGTAGTTGTCGTCGAAGAAATGGCAGAACGGACCATGGCCGATGTCATGCACGAGGGCCGTCACGCGAAGAAATTCCTCGACATAATTGGCCGACGGCACGTCCCGAACCGCTTTGGCCAGGAATGGATAGAGATGCCGCGCGAAACGGCCGGCCACATGCATGGTGCCGATGGAATGCACGAAGCGCGTATGTTCGGCGGAGGGGTAGACCCAACGGGCGCTTTGGAGTTGATAGATCTGACGCAGGCGTTGCACCCACGGACTGTCGATCAGGTCTTTTTCGGTCCGCTCGTGGGGATCCGCCTGGCTCGACGGCACGGTGAATGACACATACTTGTGAATTGGATCAGCGATGAGGGCCGACCCCTCATAGGGAGCGTCGGGTTGGCGAGTGGACTCCTGCCGTGGCATGGGCGCGAAAGCATCTTAACGTAGCGGCTTAGGGGGCGGCAATGGCTCCGGATGGGGCGCCGTTCTTTGTCGATGCTTCATGATCATATAGAGCGCCAATGGATAGGTCACGATTGCGGCGACCACGCTGAGCACGACACCACCCAATGCAAACGGCACGGCGTATGGGATCACTTGTTCGTAGATTGCGCGGAAGCCCAGTTCGCCCCAGTCGAACGCCGGACTGTCCGAGCGCCCCAGCAGGACGGCGCCTATCCAATAGGTTGCACCCAGAATCGGCACGATCGTCCAAGGGTTGTTGATGAACGCGCCGGCGAGCAATGCCACGAAATTGAGCTTGAACGCCCACGTAAAGAGTCCCACGAGGATCATGTGAAAGCCGTACAGAGGGCAAAACGCAATCCCGGCGCCGATTGCGAACGCCAGGGCCGTTCGTTGCGGCGATTCCTGGAGGTGTAGGACTTGCTTGAGCAGCGCGCGAAATGGAGCCATGACCGTTGCGACTACATCACCGGTTTGGGCGGAAATGTTCGTAACTGGAGACGGGCAACGGACGCTGCCGCCCGTTCGGCAGCGCCAAGCGAAGGCCGTCCCTGGCAGCCGTGATCGTTCCTATCCGGGTGACCTGAACGCGATGCTGTGCCGAAGCCCGTTCAAACCGAATGCGTTGCCGGGCAGGGACAGTGAACAGGAGTTCGTAGTCCTCTCCTCCCGCCAAGGCCATCGTGACGGCGTCACGCTTGGTGGCTGAAGCATACTCTCGGCAGGCAGAGGAGATCGGCAGCGCGGATAGTTCGATGAGCGCTCCGACGCGGCTTTCTGCGCAGAGATGCCGGATGTCGCCGGAAAGTCCGTCGGAAATATCGATCGCCGAAGTCGCCCAGGGGATCATCGACAGCCAGCGCCCTTCGCGGATGCGCGCCGTCGGCCGCAAGTGTCGTTGAATCAAAAACCGTCGATGCCCGGGTGTGAGGGATTGTGGTGCGTCTGCTGTGCCTCGCGGGCGCTGCAGCAATTCAAGGCCCGCTCGGGAATCCCCGAGCGTGCCCGTGACATAGAGGTGATCGCCTGGTCGCGCTCCGCTTCTGAACAGGATGCGGCTGGAGCTGGGCGATCCGACCAGCGTGATATTGATGAACCAGCCGCCTCTCGAGGCGGAGGTATCGCCGCCGATCAGACGTACTCGATGAGGACGACAGGCGGCCATCATGCCATCATACAGCTGCTTGACCTGCCGGCCTGTTGCGTCACGAGGCATGGCCAATGACACGAGAAGATGTTTGGGGGTCCCCCCCATGGCGGCGATGTCGCTGAGATTGGCGGTTGCGGCCCGAAAACCGATATCGCCAAACGCCGCCGTGCGGAGGTCGAAATGGATACCTTCCGCCAAAAGATCGGTGGTCAACAAATGACGGCGGTCTTGACCTGAGGCGATCACAGCTGCGTCATCGCCGATCCCGCGGACAATCGACGAATGCGTCGTTCCGTATCGCTCCTTGAGTGCTCGGATCAGCTGGAATTCTCGGATCCTCGAGCTGGCCTGAGACCGGGCCGACAACGCCATGCTAATGCGGCCGGCGGGAGCCCTGGGGGAGGGAGGCTGAACGTGCGTGAGCGATCTGCTCGGCACGCCGCGATTTCTCGAGACGCGGCAGTGGTTTTGGCGATTCCTGCGGAGCTTGGGGTTGGCCTGCCTTCCTCTTGAACGGCGTTCTGCGCCGTAAGGCCACCTTCATCACGTCGTCCATCGTATCGGCGAACACGAGCTGGATGCCCTTGAGAATGTGTTTCGGAATCTCGTCGAGATCCTTCTTGTTGCGCTTTGGAAGCACCACGGAGGTCAGCCTTGCCCGTTTCGCGGCGAGGATTTTTTCCTTCAACCCGCCGATCGGAAGCACCCGGCCGCGCAACGTGATTTCGCCCGTCATCGCGAGATCCCGTCGCACCGGCACCTGCGCCAGCGCCGATGCGATGGCAGTGGCCATCGTGATACCGGCGGAGGGCCCGTCCTTGGGGATGGCGCCGGCCGGCACATGGATGTGCAGATCCTGCTTGGTGAACATGTCGGGGTTGATGCCGAGTGATTTTTCCCGGGACCGGACGTAGCTCAAAGCGGCTTGCGCCGATTCCTTCATGACGTCGCCGAGATGCCCGGTCAGCGTCAGTACGCCTTTGCCCTTCATGACGGTCGCCTCGATGTAGAGCACATCGCCGCCGGATTCCGTCCACGCCAAGCCGGTGGCCACGCCAATTTCGTCCTTCTCGAGCTCCGATTCCGGAACGAACTTCGGCACACCCAGATATTTGTGCAGATTGCCGGCATTCACCGGGAATCCGAGCCCTTTGCCCTCGGCCACTTTCTTGGCCACCTTGCGCATGATATTGGCGATTTCCCGTTCGAGATTTCGAACGCCGGCTTCGCGTGTGTAGTGGATGATGATCTGCCGGATCGCCGGCTCGGCGATCTTAACGTGCTTTTCCGTAATGCCGTGCTCGTTGAGCTGTCGCGGGATGAGGTATCGTTGCGCAATGCCGAGCTTCTCCTCCTCCGTGTAGCCGGGGATCTCGATGATTTCCATGCGGTCGCGAAGGGCAGGGAGAATCGGGTCGATGAGATTCGCAGTAGTGATGAACATCACTTCCGAGAGATCGAACGGCACGCCCAGGTAGTGATCGGTAAAGGTGCTGTTCTGCTCCGGATCGAGCACCTCGAGCAGAGCGGCCGAGGGGTCACCGCGGAAGTCCATGCCGACCTTGTCGATCTCATCCAGCATGAAGACCGGGTTGTTCGTGCCGGCCTGTTTCATGCCTTGAATCATGCGGCCGGGAAGGGCCCCGACGTAGGTCCGTCGATGGCCCCGGATCTCGGCTTCGTCGCGCACGCCGCCCAGGCTGACGCGCACGAACTCGCGGCCCAGCGCACGCGCGATCGATTTACCGAGCGAGGTTTTACCGACGCCGGGGGGGCCCACGAAACAGAGAATCGGGCCCTTCATCTTCTCTTTCAGTTTCCGGACGGCGAGGTACTCGAGGATGCGTTCCTTGACCTTTTCCAGATCGTAATGGTCTTCATTGAGCACCTTGTGGGCGGCCCGTAGATCCAGGTTGTCTTTTGATTTTTTAGACCAGGGGAGCTCGACCATCCACTCGAGATAGGTACGGACCGTGGCCGACTCCGCGGTGTCCGGGTGCATTTTCTCCAGCCGTTTCAGCTGCTTTTCCGTCTCCTTCAGCACCTTCTCCGGCATCTTGGCGTCTTTAACGCGCTTGCGGAATTCCGCGACTTCCTCGGCTCGCTCGTCGAGCTCGCCCAGCTCCTTTTGGATCGCCTTGAGCTGCTCGCGCAGGAAGTATTCGCGCTGGGTCTTGTCCATCTCGCCCTTGGCTTGGGCCTGAATTTTCTGCTGCATCGAGAGGACTTCAATTTCCTTCGCGAGGATCTCGCTGATCTGTCGCAGGCGCTTGAGCGGCTCCGTGATTTCCAGCACCGATTGCGTCACTTCGACTTTGAGGCCCAGATTGGAGGCGATCATGTCGGCCAGGCGGCCGGGATCCTCCAAATTTTCGATGACGACCATCACGTCCGGGATCAGCACCTTGCCGAGGCTGACGATCCGTTCGATCTGTTCCTTGACGGTGCGCATGACCGCTTCACTCTCGAGGGTGGAACCCGCGGCTTTGGCCTCGCTGATCTTGTCGATGCGCACGGAATAATAGGGATCGGTTTGGATGTAGCCGGAGATCTTGGCCTTGGAGAGGCCTTGCACGAGAATCTTGATCCGCTCGTCGGGCAGCTTCAGCATCCGCATGATGATGCCGACGGTGCCGATTGAATGGATGTCGTCAGGGGTGGGGTTTTCGACGTCGAGCGCCTTTTGCGTCGCCAGGAAGATCATCCGGTTGCCCGCCAGCGCAGCCTCGATGGCCTTGATCGACATCTCCCGGCCGACGAACAACGGCAGCACCATGTACGGAAACACGACGATGTCGCGCACCGGCAGCAGCGGCAGCTGCTCCGGAATTTCAACGTTTTGAGGCGGCGTCAGGTCTTGTTCGATCGATTCGCTCATCGGCGTGCTCTTACGACCTCCGCGGAGTCGTTCTTCGACACAGAACGGATGCGATGGCTAGGCTCTGCTGGTGCGGCGATGTTCTCCAGCCGACTCCATGCGGCTTCGAAGGTAGTCGGCGAAGTCTGCGCCCAAAGAAGGGTTTTTCAGCGCAAATTCGACTGTCGCTATGAGAAAGCCGAGCTTGTCGCCGGCGTCGTAACGGTGACCTTTGATTTCCAGCGCAAACATCGGGGAGTGCTTGGCTAACTCACGTAGTGCGTCGGTGAGCTGAATCTCACCGTTCTTCCCCGGCTTCGTTTTTCGCAGGATCGGAAAAATTTCCGGAGGCAGTACGTAGCGTCCGATGACCGCCAGATTCGAAGGAGCGTCGGAGGGTGCCGGCTTCTCCACCAGATCCACCACCTTATAGAGGCCGTCCGACAGCCGTTCCGGCGAGATGATGCCGTAGCGATTGACTTCTTGATGGGGCACTTCCTGGACGCCCAACACCGCGCCATGCCGTTTTTTATAGGTTTGCACCAGTTGCGCGAGGCCGGGGACGGGCGCGTCGATGATTTCGTCTCCCAGCATGACGGCAAAGGGTTCGTCGCCGATCAAATGTTGTGCGCAGAGCACGGCGTGACCAAGGCCCAGGGCTTCCGATTGCCGCACGTAACAGAAATTGGCCAGATTGGAGATATGTCGGATCTGACTCAGCAGTTGGCCCTTGCCGTTGCCCTTGAGGTTTTCCTCCAATTCAACCGAGCGATCAAAGTGGTCCTCGATGGCGCGCTTCCCACGGCCCGTGATCACGATGATGTCTTCAATGCCGGAGGCAACCGCCTCTTCCACTGCATATTGAATGAGGGGTTTGTCGACCAACGGAAGCATCTCTTTTGGAGAAGCCTTTGTCGCAGGAAGAAATCGCGTCCCCAGGCCGGCGGCCGGAAGAATGGCTTTGCGAACTTCAGCGCGCGACATAGGGCGATAGTATGTGATGGGGTAGGTGATGTCAAGGAATCGCCCATCTCTCCGATGCCTTCGGTCGCCGGCGGAGTTCGGCCCAGATCCGCTTTACATTGAAGGACTTGCCCCATATAATCCGGAAGCTTTTTATTCGGGTTCGTGGCTGATGCTGCGACGCTGCATGCGTAGGCATCTCACGTCAGTTGACCTTCATTGCCGCTGTCATCCATGGCTCCCGCTCCCTCTCCGCTGCGGAGCTCATGTAAAGGGCATTCCATCTCCCCTAATCGAGGCCTTTGGATGGGGTTGTCATACTCGGTGGACCGTTCGGGAGCCCGGTGCTAGTGACGGAGGTGGTTTCCGTACAACGCCTGCCCTTGTTGTTGGTGATGCTGGTCCTCGTCCTTTTCGTGGCCGGCCCTGTACGTGAGGTGACGGCGCAGACCTCGGCGGTCAAGGTGGCCTCCATCGATATTCGTGGCAACAAGAAGATCGAGCTTCCCGCTATTGAAGGACGACTGACCTTGAAGCCGGGCGATCCCTATACCCCCGAAAACGTTCGTGGGCAAATCAGGATCCTCTATGAAACCGGCTATTTCGAGGACGTGCAGGTGGAAACAGAGTCGACGCCCGAGGGGATCGCCTTGATATTCATCGTCCAGGAGAAACCGTTCATCACTGAGATCGTGTTCGACGGCAACGAGGAATTGAGTGACGACAAGCTCAAGGAAAAAATCACCATAAAGAGTCAGGCGTTTCTGGATCAGCAACAGGCCAAGGAGAGCGCGGAAAAAATCCGGCTTGCCTATCAGGAAGACGGCTACTTCAGCGCACAGGTCATTCCCATCGTGCAGACGCTGGATGAAGACCGGAAGCGGCTCACCTTTTTCATTAAGGAAGGGGAAAAGGCCAAAATCAAGACCGTGAACTTCGACGGCATGCGGTCGGCCAGCAAGAGTGAGATCTTCAAGGTGACGGCGACGCGCGAGTGGGTGCCCTGGTACGGACTGTTTACCCAGCTCAAGCTCCCGTCATTTATGTCCGATGCCGGCGTCCTCAAGCGCGAAGAGATGAACAACGATGTGGAGCGGATCAGGGAGGTGCTCCTCAACAAAGGATATCTCAACGCGCAGGTTGGTCTGCCGACCGTCGAACTCAGTGATGATAAGAAATGGTTCGTCGTCTCATACGCCATTTCGGAGGGGGAGCCGTTCACCATTGCCGAGGTAGGGTTCCGCGGCAATACGGTGTTCGAAGATCCGGAATTACGCGAGAAAATGAAGATCAAGCCGGGAGAAATTTTTCAGCGCCAAAAGATCCGAGATGAGATCAGCCGCCTGACGGATCTGTACGGCAGTAAAGGGTATGCATTTGCCGAGGTAGTCCCGAACGTGAATCCGAATGCCGAGGAGCGCACCGCCACCATCATTCTCAACATCAAGGAAGGCGAGATGATGCGCATCCGACAGATCAACATCAACGGCAACGATAAGACGAAAGACAACGTCATCCGCCGTGAGTTGCGCGTCGACGAGCAGGATGTCATCGACACCCCATCGCTTAAACGGAGCTTTCAGCGCCTCAACAACCTGAATTTTTTCGAGACCGTCGAAATCCTTCCGCAGCAGGTCGATGTCGACAAGGTCGACCTCAACGTCAGGGTCAAGGAAAAGCCGACGGGACAGTTCAGCATCGGCGGCGGATTCAGCACGCTGGACAAACTGGTCGCAATCGCCGATATCACTGAGGGGAATCTCGGGGGCAATGGATGGATGGGCCGGATCCGCGGGCAGCTGGGCCAACAACGCACCCTCGGCCTGATCACCTTCCGGAATCCCTACTTGAACGACTCGTTGACGTCCATGCAGGTGGACATCTATCGCAGCATGACCAACTACATTACGTACTTCGAAGAGAAATCTGGCGCCAGTCTGACGTTCGGCCGATGGCTGTCCGAATACGTGACGGGAAGCATCAGTCTGGTCGCTGAAGAGTTGAACTTCAGCGATCCGACGATCGATGCCCCGGAGATCATTCTGACGCAGTTGGGGAAGCAGACGACCACGGGGTTCCGGACGTCGTTAGCCCGCGACACCCGGGACTATTTCCTCGATCCGCGCACCGGCCTACGAACCAGCGTGGGCTTTGACTTCGGGACCCCGTACCTGGGCGGTACGAACAATTTCTACAAGTACTACCTCGACGCGATCAAGTACACTCCGCTTCCTTTTGACACGAGATTCTCGATCCATGCGCGCTACGGCGCGGCTGAAGGCATAGACGGCAAGCCCATTCCATTGACAGAGCGGTTCTTCGTCGGTGGTATTAACACGATGCGCGGATTCGTCTTCGGGCGGGCGGGCCCAGTCACCCCCAGCGGCTCCCTCATCGGCGCCGCGAAGGAATTGATTTTCAACAACGATTTTATCTTCACAATTTCGTCCGAGGCGAAACTGAACGGTGTGATCTTTTTCGATTGGGGAAAAGGGTTCGACGACAACGAGGCGGTGTCGTTCGGGGCCCTGCGCAAGGCGGCCGGGTTGGAAGGGCGCTGGATTTCGCCGTTCGGTCCGCTTCGTGCGGCGTATGGGATCAACTTGGATGCCCGCGAAGGAGAACGGAAAGGCGTGTTTGAGTTTACGATCGGCTCGCTGTTCTAGGACGATGCGTATGCGAATGTCTGGCACTGGTCGAGGCCTATGGGCGATTGCGCTGGCGGCATGGCTTGCCGCGGCGGTCGGATGCGCCGGCGGGGGAACCAAGATCGAAGGCATGATCGGCTTGGTTGATCCTGCGCGCGTGCTCAACGACTCCAATGCCGGGAAAAAAGCGAAGGACTCGCTGACCGCCTTCTCCAAAAACCGCCAGGCGTTGATCGAGATCGAAGAAAAGGAACTGCGTCGCATGGAGGAGGATTTCATCAAGCAGGCCAGCGTCCTCAGCCCGGCCGCAAAGAACGAACGCGAACAGGTGTTCAGGCGCCGCATGGCGGAGTATCAGCAGAAGGCGGGCGAGCTGAACCGCGAAGTGCAGGAAAAACAAAAGGACGTGCTGGAAGCGTTCCGTGATAAAGTGGAGGCCGTCGTCGCCAAGGTGGCGAAGCGAAACGGATTGCAAGTCGTCATCGACAAGGGTAAAGGCGGCCCAGCAATTTACGGCGCGCAAGAGTTGGATATTACGACGCAGGTCATTGAAGAATTCAACAAAGAGTATCCGTAACATCGGACTGAGCGATTTGTAGAGGAGGACATCCATGGGGAGGCAGAGGCATACGTACGTCTGTCTGGCGGCTCTCGTCCCGCTCTGGTGGGCCGTGTCGTCGGTGGCGCTGGGAGCGGAGCCGGTGAAAGTCGCCGTGATGGACCAGCAGTTGGTCATTGAGCGGTCCAAGGCCGGAAAGCGGGCGCTGGAGGACCTCAAGGCGTATTCGGCGACCAGACAAAAGATCATCAACTCGGACGACCAGGAGCTCAAAGAGCTCGAGCAGTCGATTCAGGACGGAAAACTCAGCGAGAGCGCCAAGCAGGAAAAGCAGACCCAGTTTCAGGCGAAGCTTGAGGCGTATCAGCGTCGCGTGGCGGACTTCAATCGGGAGATTCAGCAGAAGCAGCGGGAGATGGTGACCGAGTACACGAAGAAGGTCCAGGATGCGGCACAGGTTGTTGCACAAAAAGAAGGTTATATCGCGATCATCGATCGAGGCAACGAGGCAGTGCTCCGGATCGTGATTTATCACCAACCGGCGCTGGACGTCACGGATCAAGTGGTGAAGGAATTCGATAAGCAGAACAAATAGCATGGAAATAATATATAGGCATGGCGGTTCCTGCTCTGCTCGAGCGAGTGCTCAAACCGCATGGCCTGTCAGCGCTCGACTGCGCAACTTGGTCCATTCCGGACTGCGTCCGAACGGACCTGCGAACAATGCTCGTCGTCGCTACTGCGACCGCGCTTCCATGCCCTGCGATCCCTCGCAAGTCGCAGGCAAGACCCGCCATTTCTCCTATCGAAGTAGGAGGGGGAAGAGAGGTCGGAGTTACCAGGAGGTTCCGCGATGGCCGTGATGGAACAAGCCGAGATCCAGGCGCTCCTGCCGCATCGCTATCCGTTCTTGCTCGTCGATCGGGTGCTGGAGATCGAGCCGGATCGGCGTATCGTCGGCATCAAGAATGTGACGGTCAACGAACCCTTTTTCCAGGGGCACTTTCCCGGGCGGCCCGTCATGCCGGGCGTCTTGATCTTGGAGGCGATGGCGCAGGTCGGCGGGCTTCTTGCGTTCAAATCCTTGGGGCCGGCCGACAAGCCGGTGGTGTATCTGACCGGGGTGGACGGAGCCAAATTCCGGAAGCCGGTCGTGCCCGGAGACCGCATCCGTTTCGAAATCGACGTTGTGAAGAAACGGCCTCCATTCTGGAAAATGGCGGGCAAGGCGTTTGTCGAGGCGGAGCTGGTGTGCGAAGCGGAGGTCACTGCGATGGTAACAGAGGAGAAGAGCTGAGACGTGAATCGTTAAACGTGAATCGCAAGATCGCATCCGGAAGATGTCCGGACGATTGACGAATAACGATTCACGATTAACGTGAACCGGAGGTATCGAGTGCAGATTCATCCCCATGCCATTGTCCACCCGAAGGCGAAGTTGGCCGACGACGTCGTGGTAGGACCGTTCTGCGTGGTGGGAGAGCACGTGACGCTCGGCAAAGGGACCCGGCTGTTGTCGCACGTGACGGTGGATGGATGGACCGAGATCGGGGAACGGTGTGAATTTCACCCGTTCGTCTCCATTGGTGGACCGCCGCAGCATCTCGGATATAAAGGCGAGCCCACAAAGGTCGTCGTGGGCGACGACAACGTCTTTCGCGAGTATGTCACCGTCAATCGGGCGACGGTGCAGGGAGGCGGGGTGACGTCCATTGGCAACAAGAATTTTCTGATGGCCTATACCCACGTCGCGCACGATTGCCGGCTGGGCAACTCGTTGATCATGGCGAACGCCGCCAGCCTGGCGGGGCATATCACGATCGGCGATCACGCGATCATCGGTGGGTTGACCGGTATCCACCAGTATGTCCGCATCGGTGCCTACGCGATGGTCGGCGGCTGCTGCGCCCTGGGGCAGGACCTCCCGCCTTTCATGCGGGCAGCCGGTGGCTATCGGGCCCGAATGTACGGACTCAATTCCGTCGGGTTGCGCCGTCATGGCTTCTCACCAGACCGGGTGGCGGTCCTCAAGCGGGCGTATGACATCCTGTTTCGATCCGGACATCGAACCGCCGAAGCCGCACGGCTGGCGAAGGCGGAATTCGGTGACCAGCCGGACGTGATGGCCGTCCTTACGTTTCTCGAAGGGACCAAGCGGGGCATTTGCCGGTCGATGGGCAAGGACGAGGAAGACGAGGAATAGACTCTATGACGGAGGCGCCACAACTCGGGACCGGCGAGCGGTTGGGATTGATTGCAGGCAACGGCCGGTTTCCGATCATCTTTGCGGATAATGCGCGAAAGCTGGGCTATCAGGTGTCAGCGGTGGCCCACGAAGGAGAGACCGATCCCGAGTTGGCGAAACATGTGGACCGCATCCATTGGATCAAGATCGGCCAGCTCAATAAACTCATCACGGCCTTCAAAGACGACCAGGTCCACCAGGCGGTCATGCTGGGCGGCATCAAGAAGACGCACGTGTTTACCACGGTCCGTCCGGACTTCCGCACCCTGGCATTGGCCGCCCGGCTTGCGCTCTGGAAAGACGACGACATTCTCCGCGAGCTTGCCAAGGAGCTGGAAAATGAAGGCATCACGATCTGTGAGTCCACGTTCGGACTGGAGGGAATCCTGGCCGACGAAGGCCCCTTGACCGTCCGGGTCCCCAGCGAAAAGGAATGGGAGGACATCCGGTATGGCTGGGAGGTGGCGCAGCACATCGGCCGGCTGGATATCGGACAATGCGTCGTCGTCAAGGACCGCGTGGTCGTGGCGGTCGAAGCGGTCGAAGGTACGGATGAAGCGATCAAACGGGGCGGTCAGCTGGCGAAAGACGGTGCCGTCGTGGTGAAACGGTGCAAGCCGCAACAAGATTTGCGGTTCGATCTGCCGGCGATTGGTCCTCGGACTATCGAGATCATGGCGTCAGTCAACGCGTCCGTCCTCGCCGTCGAAGCGGGCCGCACAATCATCCTTGACCGGGACCTGACGCTGAAGACCGCCCAGTCGGCACGCATCGCGGTGGTCGGCATCGTCGACCCACCTCCTCAGAACGGAGGATCATAGTCCGTGACACCCTTGCGGGCGGGTGTGATCGGAGTCGGGCATCTTGGCCAGCATCACAGCCGGCTCTACGCATCGCTTCCCGGTTCCCGCCTGGTCGGTGTGGTCGATCAATCGGCGGAACGGGCGCGGATGATCGCCGACCGGCACGGCGTCAAGGTCTACCACTCGATCGAGGAGTTGTTGCCCCACGTCGATGTGGTCAGTGTCGCCGTGCCGACGTCCGCACATTACGACGTGGCCAAAGTGTGTCTGCAGGCCGGCAAACACGTCCTGGTCGAAAAGCCCATCGCCGTGACCTCTTCGGAAGCCCACGAGCTAGTCCAGTTGGCCGCTCAGCGCCGGTGCCGGCTTCAGGTGGGGCACAGCGAACGATTCAACCCGATCATGCAGGTGATGCGCCCCCACATCGGACGGCCGGTCTTCATCGAATGCCATCGTCTGAGCACGTTCAGCGAGCGGGGCACGGATGTGGATGTGATTCTCGATCTGATGATTCACGATCTGGACATGGTGCTGTCCTTCAATCCCGGCGCCGTCGAGGACGTGCAGGCGGCGGGCGTGCCGGTGCTCTCGCCGACCATCGATATCGCCAACGCGCGGATCCAGTTCAACAGCGGATGCGTGGCGAATCTCACGGCGAGCCGCGTGTCGACGAACAAAATGCGCCGTCTGCGGTTGTTTCAACGGGACAATTATCTGTCGATCGACTTCCACGCAAGACAAGGCATGATCTGCCGTCGCGAAGCGGGGACCGGCGTGCGGCCCTCGATCGTGATCGAGCAGCTTCGGGGCAGCGAAGAGGAGCCGTTGAAGCTTCAACTCGAGTCGTTTCTCGCTGCCGTCGGAACAGGAAGCCGGCCGGTTGTGTCGGGGGAAGACGGCGCCGCGGCATTGGCCCTCGCACATCGGGTGTTGGAGGCCATCGACGAGTTTGTCAGGCGGAATCAAGGAGACGGTGCGTCGTTCGCGTCGACGTCACGCTGAGCCGTGGGCCATCCATGTCACGAATCCTGATCATCACCGGTGAGGCGTCGGGGGATCTCCACGGAGCCCATTTGGCCGAAGCGATTGCCGCGCGTGACCCGAGCGCGCAACTGGTCGGCATCGGCGGCACCGGTATGAGAGCCGCCGGCGTGACCATGATTCCGGGAATTCCACAGCTCGACGTGATGGGGTTGATCGGGCTGTCCGCCGTGCGATTCCTGATCCGTCGTGTGCGCGCCGTCCGGCGGGTGTTGAAAGCCGAACGGTGGGATCTCGTCGTGTTGATCGACAATCCCGGGCTCAATTTTCATTTCGCGCGCGTCGCCAAGGCCGCGGGCCTTCGCGTGGTGTATTACATTGCACCGCAACTCTGGGCCTGGCGTCCTGGCCGCATGAAACGGATTCAACGACACGTCGACCATGTGGTCGTCATTCTGCCTTTTGAGGAGGAACTGTATCGGCGGGCCGGCGTCCGATGCACGTTTGTGGGGCATCCGCTCCTCGACTCGGTCGCGCCATCCTATGACCGTTCCACGCTGAGGGCGAAGCACAATCTTGATGCCTCGGCTCCGGTGGTCGGATTGCTACCGGGGAGCCGCGTGGCCGAAGTCAGCATGCTGCTTCCCGTGCTTCTGGAGACGGCGAGGCGCCTGGCGGCCAGCGACCCGAAAACGCAGTTTCTCCTGGCGCAGGCCTCCTCGATTGACGATAATCTGCTCCACAATCTGCTGCGACACAGCCCTGTGCCGGTCACGGTAGCGAAGGATAAGGCGAGTGAAGTGATGGCGGCTTCCGATGTGCTACTCGTCGCGTCCGGAACCGCCACGCTCCAGGCTGCGGTTGTCGGCACGCCGATGATCCTGCTCTATAAAACCACATGGCCCACCTATTGGCTCGCCCGTTGGCTCGTTCGGGTACCGTGGATCGGGTTGGTCAACCTCGTGGCCGGACGTTCCATCGTCCCTGAACTTATCCAGGACGAGGCGACGGCCGAGGGGATGTGGCGGGAGACGCGCCGCCTCCTGACCGATCGCCAAGCCTACGCTGATATGAAAAAGGGGTTGCGCGAGGTCCGGCAATCGCTCGGCGAACCGGGCGCTTCGCGTCGTGCCGCGGAAGTGGTACTGGCAGAATGTCGAGCGTAGACCGCTTCATACGACTGATCCGCTATCTCAAGCCCTATCGGCTTCGCCTGGGGGCCGCCTTCGTGTGTTCCGCCCTGGTCGCGGCATTTTCCGGAGCCTATGCCTGGCTGGTGAAGCCGGTTCTCGACGAGATTTTCATCAACAAGAATGAAGGGTTGCTGCTGGTCCTGCCGCTGGCCCTCTTTGCGGTGGCTGTCTTGAAGAGCGCATTCAGCTACGGTCAGAACTATTTGATGAATTACGTGGGCAACCAGGTCATCACCGACATCCGCCAGGAGCTGTTCGGCAGAATGGTGCGGTTGCCCGTGCAGTATCATGACGGCAATACGTCCGGCCGATTGGTGTCGCGCGTCATCAACGACGTCACCCTAATGGCCAACGCGATTGCCGGCGTGCTCAAAGATGTATTTCAGCAGGGGCTGACGTTTCTGGCGATGTTGGGCGTGATCTTTTATCAAAACTGGAAGCTCGGTGGCATGTCGGTCATCGTGATTCCCCTTGCCGTCCTCACTATGATGCGGATGGGCAAGCGTCTGCGCGCGCTGGGGAAAAGCGGTCAGGAACAAATGGGCGACATGGCGTCCACGTTGCAGGAAACGCTCTCCGGCATCCGCGTGGTGAAGGCGTACGGCAGAGAAGCGGCCGAAGCGGAGCGGTTCAGGGAGAGCAACAAGGCCTTCCTCAGCACCACGATGAAAGCGATTCAGGTGTCTTCACTGGGCTCCTCCCATATTGAGGTGATCGGCGTGGTCGGAGTTGCGGTGATCATCTGGTACGGCGGCTCCCTCGTCATCAGCGGGGACATGACGCCGGGAGCGTTCTTCTCATTCTTGGCGGCGATGTTCATGGTCTTTACGCCCCTCCGCCGCCTGTCCGGCTCAAACAACACCATTCAACAGGCGCTGGCCGCGGCCGAACGGGTCTTCAGCGTCCTTGATCTGGAAACGGAACAGGAGGCCGATCGAGGGCAGCTCGAAATGCCGCCGATTACCCGGTCGGTCGTCTATCAGGACGTGACGTTTCTGTACGAAGGGCAGACGGTTCCCGCGTTGTCCGACGTCGATCTGGTGATTCAAGCCGGCCAGATGGTGGCGGTCGTCGGAAGCAGTGGAAGCGGGAAAACGACGCTGGCGAATCTGCTTCCCAGATTTTATGCGCCAACGGCGGGGCACGTGCTGATCGATGGAGTTGACATTCAATCGTACACGTTGGCCTCGTTGCGGGCTCACATCGGCATCGTGTCCCAGGAGGTGGTACTGTTCGACGATACCGTGTTCAACAACATCGCCTTTGGACGACAGCAGGCGACCGAGGCCGACGTCGTGCAAGCGGCAAGACTGGCCTATGCGCATGAGTTCATTGAGCGGCTTCCCCAGGGTTATGCGACCATGGTTGGCGAAAAAGGCATCAAATTGTCTGGCGGAGAACGGCAGCGGCTGGCGATCGCCAGGGCGATTCTTCGCGATCCTCCCTTGCTCATTCTGGATGAGGCAACATCGGCCCTGGACACCGAGTCGGAACGCGTGGTCCAGCTGGCATTGAGCAATCTCATGGCGCATCGGACCACGCTGGTGATTGCCCACCGCCTGTCGACCATCCAACGGGCCGACCGCATCGTCGTCATGGATCGTGGCACCATCGTCGAAACGGGCACCCATGACGAGCTGTTGCTGCGGGGCGGCCATTACAAGCGCCTCCATGCCCTTCAGTTCCAGGATGCGCCGAATGAGTAGCCGGTGGCTGAAACCGGTGGAGCGCTGGTTCAAGCTCACCGTGGTTCCTCCGGCCGGCGCCGCCGTGATTCGTGCGCTGGGCCGGTCGATGCGGATCGAAACGCGCGGCCAGGAGCATGTTGACCGGCTGTATCGGGAGGGCAAACGGGTTATCATTGCCTTCTGGCATTCCCGTCAGCTCATGATGCCGCTGACCTACCGTGGAACGCTCGCGCACATCCTCATCAGCCAGCATCAGGACGGCGAAATTATTGCGCGTATCGTTGAACGGTTCGGATTTCGGGCGGTTCGGGGATCCAGCACCAGGGGAGGCGTCGAGGCCTTGCGCGAACTCATACGTCTGGGCCGGTCGGGAGTCGATCTCGTCGTCACGCCGGACGGACCGAAGGGACCGGCGCAGGTCGCCAAAATGGGCGTGATTCAGCTCGCACGGGTATCGAAGCTGCCGATCATCCCCCTGGCGTTCGGTTGCTCAAAAAAAAACTCTTCGCGAGTTGGGACCGATTCATGATCCCGTATCCATGGTCACGCGGCTTGTTTCTGTGGGGAGCGCCCTTGTGGGTCTCCCCGGAGGCGGATGCGGCGGAGTTGGAAGCCAAACGTCTTGAACTGGAAGGGCTCTTGAATCAACTGACCGCTCAGGCCGACGAGGCGGTGACTCGTCGCTGGTAGCGCCGCTGCAACAATCACGCATTCTTCCAGTCACTCGTCACCTCGATGTGGAATGTCTTCTACAATGGGCTGTTGCTGCTTGCGTCGCCGGTGATTCTGGTGATTCTCCTGGTGAAACCGCGCTGCCGGCGGGGATTGCCACAACGCTTCGGATTCAGCACGCCGCGCCTGCGTCCGGATCAGCGGCCTCTGATCTGGGTGCATGCCGTCTCTCTCGGCGAAGTGGTGGCCATCACGCCGTTGATCCGTGAACTCCACCGGCGGCACCCCGACCATCGTTTTGCGGTGTCGACTGCCACTGAGACCGGACGCGATGCCGTCGAGCAACGGTTGGCCGGCATTGCCGAACATTTGTATGCACCGCTCGATCTCCCATGGGCGGTTGCGCGCACGATCGACCGGCTGCAGCCGGTGCTGTACGTGTTCATTGAAACCGAGCTCTGGCCCAATCTTCTTGGCCGTCTGGCCCGTCGTGGCGTTCCAACGATCATGGTCAATGGCCGGCTGTCCACGACCTCTTACGCCCGTCAACGCCGGCCGCCGGCCCTGTGGCTGTATCGAGCCATTCTGCCCTCCCTGCGCTTGTGTCTGATGCAGTCCGATCGCGATGTGGAGCGAATCATTTCGCTAGGCGCCGACCCTCGGTCGGTGTATCGCACCGGCAACATCAAATTCGACCAACCTCTGCCGGCCTCCGACCGGAAGCTGACGAGGCTCGATCTGGGCTTGACGGCTGACGCGCCGTTGCTCGTTGCCGGCAGCACGCATGCCATCGAGGAGGAGATGCTGATACAGGCCTTTGAGGCGGTGCTCGCACGACATCCGTCTGCGCAGTTGCTGCTCGCTCCGCGCCATATCGAGCGGGCGGATGCCGTTGAAGCCATGGTTCGAGACCGCGGATTGACCGTACGGCGGCGGAGCACAGGTCGTCCGTTAAATGGGTCCAGGCCGCACGTCGTCATTCTCGATTCCCGCGGAGAGTTGGCGGCGGTCTATGAACATGCCACCGTCGCATTCGTCGGGGGGACCCTCGTTCCCATTGGCGGTCACAATTTACTGGAGCCGGCCTTTTGGGCCAAACCGGTCCTGTTCGGCCCCCATACCGACCATTGTGTCGAAATCGCCAATCTTTTGGTGCAGGCGGGTGGGGGACGACGAGTGGCCACGACGGAAGAACTGGCGGCACAGCTTACCCGACTGTTTGACCAGCATGACGAACGCGCCCGGATGGGGCAAGCGGCTCACGCGATGGTGCGCGAGAACCAGGGAGCGCTGCAAGCGACCATCGAGGCCATCGATCGCCAGTTGGCCTCCGTTCGCGCCAGCCGTTTCCCATCACGATCGCCCGATTCCTTTCCGCTCATGGCAGGACGATAACGAAACGGTGCTCACTCCCGGACAGAGACCGACCTGGTGGCTTGCTTGGGCTGCGGTGCCGTATGAGCTGGGGGCTCGGCTCCGCGCGTACGGATATGCACGGGGGTGGTTTGCGCAACGACATCTTCCCGTTCCCGTCATCAGTGTCGGGAATCTCACCGTCGGCGGGACGGGAAAGACGCCGATGGTCATTGAGATCACCCAGTGGTTGCTCGGGGCGGGGAAGCGGGTCGCCGTGCTCAGCCGTGGCTACCGTCGAACCGGTCGAGAGTCCGTGCTCGTGGTGTCCGACGGAATCCGGACACTTGCGACGCCGGAGCAAGCCGGAGACGAGCCGTATCTGATTGCCCAGCGCTGCCCGAAGGCTGTCGTGGCAGTCGGGACGGATCGATACCGGTTGGGCCGTCAGGTCCTTGAGACATGTGTGGTGGATTGCATGGTGCTCGATGACGGATTCCAGCACCTTGGTCTCCGTCGGGACGTGAATCTCCTACTGGTCGATGCGACGGATGCCCGCGGATTGGAGCAGATGTTGCCGGCCGGGCGGCTACGGGAACCGATCATAGCGGCCAAACGTGCGACGGCGATCATCGTTACGAGGGCCGAGGAGCCGTCCCGGGTTGACGATGTGCTCGCCCGGCTACGGTCGGCCGTGGATTCCTTGCCTCAGACGGCGGAGGTGGGGTTTCGAGCCGGGGAGTTGGTATCGGTGGCGACCGGTGCCGGCCGGTCGGTAGAGTGGTGTCAGGGAAAGAAGACCCTGCTGGTGAGCGGTATCGGACATGGTGCGTCCTTTCGGGGCACGGCCGAGGCACTCGGCGTGTCGATTCTGGAGGAAGTGTCCTATCCCGATCATTACGCCTACACCGTGAACGACGTCGTGAAGCTTGGGGAGCGAGCCGCCGATCTCAAGGCGGACTTGGTGCTCACCACGGAAAAAGACGCGGGGAAGATACGGCCGTATCTGCCGCCGGACGACGGCCGCTGGTGGGCCGCCCGGTTGCGCGTCGAGTGGCTGAGGGGCGAAGCCGCCATTCGGAACATGATCATGGATGCGAAGCCAACGATTCACGAGGGTGTCCGTGCCTAAGGGACCGGTACAGCAGATCCTCGTGCGGGGACCCAACTGGCTCGGCGATGCGGTGATGTGCGAGCCGTCGCTGCGAGGTCTGCGACGACTGTTTCCTCAAGCCTCGATCACCTTGCTGGTGAAACCCTCCGTTGCAGGATTGTTCGAGTTGCACGCGGCCGTCGACCGGATTTTTCTCTACGACGACAAGGGCCGCCACGCAGGACTCGCGGGGAAATGGCGGTTGGCGAGCGACATGCGGCAGCACGGCTTCGAGTTGGCCGTCCTGTTTCAGAATGCGTTCGAAGCGGCGTTGCTGACCACGGCGGCCGGTATCAGGCGGCGGTACGGCTATGCCACGGACGGCAGGAGTCTCCTGTTGTCTGAGCCGGTGGCAATTCCCGATCGTAAGGCGCCCATCCACCAAGTCGAGTATTATTGGCACATGCTCCGACCGCTGGGGCTCACGGGCCAGCCAGGCCAGCCACAATTGTTTGTTTCGCCGGACGAGGAACGGTCCATTGTCGGACGGTTGCAGCAAGCAGGCATTACGGAGGCGGATGTCGTCATCGGCATCAATCCCGGCTCGACCTATGGCGGCGCCAAACGCTGGCTGCCCGACCGCTTCGCCGAATCGACCGAACGGCTGTGCCGTCGGCTCAAGGATTCCGGCCGACAGCCTGCGGTCGTCGTGATCGGCGCCAAAGGCGAGGAGCCCCTGGGAAGGGCGATCGCCTCGCACCTGACCGCTCGCTCCGCTGTGCTTTCTGGCGCGACATCCATCCGGGAGCTGATGGCAGTCATCAAACGCTGTGCCGTGCTCGTGACCAACGACACAGGGCCGATGCATATTGCCTCGGCCTTCAGAGTGCCCGTGGTGGGGATTTTCGGTCCGACGGACTGGCGAACGACGTCACCCTATGGCCAAGATCATGCGCTTCTCCGGCATCCTGTCGACTGCGCGCCCTGCATGCTGCGGGAATGCCCAATCGACCACCGCTGCATGACCGGTGTCACGGTGGAACAAGTGTATGACGCGGCGGTGAAACTGCTTGCCAGGCATGAGGCTAGGGGTGAGGGGCGAGAGGTGGATCCAGAACCTCCGACCTCCGTCCACTCGCCCCGTGCCACGGGCCTCACGCCTCCAGCGATGCAAGCCCCCCTGGACGGGGTCACGGTGTTCCTGGACCGTGATGGGACCTTGAACGAAGATCCCGGATTCCTCAAATCCGCGTCGGAGCTGAAGTTGTTGCCCGGCGTGGCCTCCGCCCTGGCGCGTCTCAAGGCTGCCGGCGCTCGGTTGGTGGTTGTCACCAACCAATCCGGCGTTGCACGGGGCTTCCTGAGCCTGAAAGATTTGGAAGCCATTCATGCCCGGTTGGAGGGCCTCCTGGAACAGAGCGACGCGCCGCTTGATGCCATCTATTTTTGCCCACACCATCCCGATGACGGCTGCCGTTGCCGTAAGCCGGCCACCGGCATGGTCGATCGCGCCGTCTCTGAATTACACGTGGACCTGCGGAAAGCCTATCTGATCGGCGACCATGCCAGCGACATCCAACTGGCCAAGGCGGCGGGTGTGAAAGCGATTCTGGTCACGAGCGGCAAGGTGGACCGGAACGCGTTGCAGCTGCTACGGGCTGCCGGGGCGATCCCCGACATGGTTGCGCCGTCGGTGGCCGAGGCGGTGGAGTGGGTATTCAACGACGTGACAGCACGGGCGTCCAAGGCGGCCGCCGCCCATACCAGTGAACGGTAAGGGATTCCTTTACTTTCCGAGACAATCCCTCGTGAAAATCTTCATCGCAGAATCCAGCACAGCGGTCGGCGGACAGGAATTGGCCGTCCTTCTGCACGCGGAGGGCCTCCTGAAGCGTGGCCATGACCTGCGTCTGATTCTCGAACCGGACAGTCCGATAGCCCGAATGGCCATGGACAAACAGCTTCCTGTGACGCTCTTGACGATGCGCAAGTCCCGCTACCCCCAAGCCATTGTCTCGCTCCGTGGTTTGATAGCGCATCACCGGCCGGCAATTCTTCAGGTCAATAGCTCGCGGGACAGCTGGATCGGGGCGCTGGCCGGGAGATTGGTCAGGCCCCGGCCGAAACTGCTTCGGATCAGGCACATCTCCGCCCCCCTGAACCGCAATCTGATGACGCGGCTTCTGTACCGCCGTCTATTCGACATGGTGGTCGTCACCGGGGGCGAGAAAACCAAGCGTGAGCTGGTGGAACGGGACGGGCTCGCCACAGATCGCGTCGCCGCCTTTCCCATCGGCCTGGATGTCGAATATTTTCGCCCCGCCGCTCCGGACCACGACCTTCGCCTGGAGTTCGGCTTGCCCAAGGAACATTTGCTCGTCGGGCTCATCTCCTACCTCCGGTCCTACAAGGGACATGAATATTTCATCGACGCGGCGAGGATCATCGCCGCTCAACGCGACGACGTCACCTTTGTCATCGTGGGAGAAGGACCTGAAGAGCAGTCCATCAGGACCAGGATCGAGCAGCTCGGCCTTGGGGCCCGGATCAGGATGCTGGGATTCCGCCAGGATCTTCTGAACGTGTTTCGTTCGTTCAACGTGTTCGCCATTCCGTCCGTGGAAGGCGACACGATCCCCCAGGTGCTCATGCAGGCATTGGCCATAGGCATTCCGGTCGTTTCGACCACCGTCGGCTCAATTCCCGACGTGGTCATCCAAGGCGAAACCGGCTTCGTCGTTCCTCCGCGGGACGCGGGGGCGCTGGCGGAGCGGATCGCCAGCTTGTTGGATGACGCGAAGCTTCGGGCGCGGATGGGGGCGCAAGGCCGCTCGTTGGTCCAGCGATGTTATTCGCTCGACAAGATGCTGGACCGCATGGAAAACGTCTATGACCGCCTCATCCATGCCTCCGCCTGAGGCGGCAGGATGATGAAGGATGTGCGTAAGCTCCCTCGGTGAGGCAGCGGGTCGTGTTCTGGTAAGCGCTCGTTCTCGTCATTGAGCAGGCCGCCACGACGATGTTCACTCAAAACAAGTGGTCCTGAAAGGAATTCGGGTTTAAGCTGTGACGGACCGTCCTCTCTCACTATCCGTTTACGTGATTGCCTATAACGACGAGCCGAACATGCGGGCCTGCCTCGAGTCCGTTGCCGGCTGGGCCGACGAACTGATCGTCGTGGATTCACACAGCACCGATCGCACCGCCGCCATTGCCAAGGAGTTCACGGATAAGGTGTATCAGGTTGAGTTTGCGGGATTCGGCGCGCTCCGCAACGAGGCGGTATCCCTGTGCGCGCACGAATGGATCTTCAGCCTGGATACGGATGAGCGGATGACCCCGGCGCTGCAGGAAGAAATTCGTGGGGTGTTCGCACAGCCTGCTCCCGCCGACGCGTATTTCGTGCCGCGGAAAAACTTTTTTCTCGGGCGCTGGATCAGGCATTGCGGCTGGTACCCTGATTACCGCCAACCGCAGCTCTTTCGAAAGGGCCGGCTGCGCTATCGGCAGGAACTCGTGCATGAAAGCTTTGATTGCGACGGCCCGGTCGGATACCTCTCCCAACCAGCCCTGCAATATCCGTTTCGCGACATTGACCATTACATCGCCAAGCAGGACCGGTACTCCGACCTCATGGCCCGGCGGATGGTGGAGGAAATGCGCAGGTTCCGGGCGCATCAATTGCTGACGCATCCCATGGGCGCCTTCCTTAAGATGTTCGGCCTGCGGCGGGGGTTTCTCGATGGTATGCCGGGGTTGATTCTTTCCGGTCTCTATGGCTATTACACGTTCATGAAATACGCCAAGTTCTGGGAACTCACGAAGGACAAACAACGAAGTCTCGGCCAAACAAGCCCACCCACCAGATGAACGAGACAGACCAAACGAACCAGAGAAACCAGCTATGAAGGTCAGCGGGTTCACCTTTTGCCGCAATGCGGTGAAATACGATTATCCGGTGGTGGAGTCGATCACGTCTGCCTTGCCCCTGTGCGACGAATTCGTCGTGAATGTCGGCCGGTGCGACGACGGGACGTTGGAGTTGATTCAATCGATTCATGATCCCAGGATCAAAATCGTCGAGTCCGTGTGGGATGAATCGCTGAGAAAGGACGGCCTGATTTATTCGCACCAGACCAACATCGCGCTCAGCCACTGTAAAGGTGACTGGGCGTTCTATATCCAGGCCGACGAAGTCGTTCACGAAGACGATCTGCCCGTCCTTCGCCATGCGATGGAACGCCATCTCGGCAACCCCGTCGTGAAAGGCCTCCTGTTCCGCTATCTCCATTTCATCGCCGACTACTGGTCGTTGAATCCCTGGTTTTATCACAAGGCGGTCCGCATCATCCGGAACAACGGAGAAATCGAATCTTGCGGCGATGCCGTCGGGTTTCATTTCAAACCGACTCAACAGTATTTGCAAAGCGGTCCCAAGGCGTGGCTGGCGTATTCAGGCGCGAGGATGTTTCATTACGGCTGGGTGAAGGACCCGAAGACCATGCTGGCCAAGGTCAAAGAGCAAGTCTCCGTGTACCACGGCAATCATCCTCCGCCTCAACAAGCCAGGCTCTACACGCAAGAGGCGTTTCAGTACGACGATTATGCGGTGCTGAAGGATTTCCGGGGCCGGCACCCCTCAGTAATGAGCGCAAGGGTTGGGGCTTCCCGCCGATGGGCAAACAGGCAAAACCGGTGGCTGAACTGGCGGTTCTATCGTGAAGTGCTTCGGCGCGGGTTTCGCGGGTAGCGAAACTATTGAATGCTGATGAAGCGTATACCCTGGTGGAGGCGGCCCTATTTCTCTCGTCGCATCCTGGAAATCGGTCCCGGACACAATCCCTTTGCCGGCGTGACGCATCTGTTGGAACGGGACATTGCAGACGGGAAGGAGCGCGGCGGCAATGCCTTGATGGTGCCGACTGCCGCCAAACTGATCGTGGGTGAAGCGACCATCCTTCCTTTCGCTGCGGCCTCCTTCGACTTCGTCTATGCGTCTCACGTCCTCGAGCATGTGGAAGACCCCGCGGCGGCATGCCGGGAAATCTTGCGCGTCGGAAAAGCCGGCTATATTGAAACCCCTTCTCCCTTCCTCGAGCAGGGCTTGGCCCTGAGGGACGAGAGCTCTCCGACCCATTGGTTTCACCGGTGGTTCGTGTTCTCGCCGTTGCCGCAGCTGCTCGTGTTCGAGCCGAAGTCGGTGGAAGAAGTCGGACGATTTTGCTCCTGTTCCGACGGCCAGTTTCTCCGGGACTTCTATGACTCGCTGGATTTTCGCCAAGCCCAGCATTTCTTCCGCCGGTCAACGAAAACCACCGTCTTCTACTGGAAGCGCTCGTTTCAGGTCGAGGTGCGAGATCATCTCGTGGATTGCCGGCGGGAGGGGAAACCCTGCCGCTTCGCCGGGATGAGAAAGGCGCTCATCGCCAATTGCAACGATCTCCTGCGTGCGGGTAGAGTGCGACGGCTTCCACGACAATTTCCGAAGTCCAGGGATGTGTTTCGGAAGCATGGGCGGTCCTCTCTCTTCGTGCGGTAGCCGCGAGCGTGTGATCGTCTCGCGAACAGGGAGTCGCATTTAAGGCGGTTTGGAGACAGAACTCGTTGAAGAGCTTCACCAGTGCGATACGCCAGTTGAAGTTTCGCCTCCGGCGGCGATTAGGCAAGCCATCGGGCCGGCGGGTCTTGGACGTCGGGTCAGGTCATCGGCCGCATGAGGATGCCACGCACTTGGTCGACCTCCTTCCCGAAGATAATTCCGAACGGGGGAAACCCATCAAACACCTCGGTCTTCCGCTCCTGCTGGCGACAGTCGAATCCCTGCCTTTTAAGGACAAGTCCTTTGACTATGTGTATGCCTCACATGTGTTGGAGCATACTCAGGACCCAGCGTCTGCATGCAAAGAACTGATGCGCATCGCACGAGCCGGATACATCGAGACCCCCAATCCTTTCTACGAACAAGGGTACAATTATCCCCACGCGGAGCGCGGATGGTCGTTCCACCGCTGGTTCGTCTATCTTGGAGAAGGCGATACGCTGACGTTCGAGCCTAAGACGGTCCGCTCCATCGATGATTTTTGCCATTGTCGTCATGGACAATTCATCAAGCGCATTTACGGATCGATGAAGGATCTCAATCAGCTGCAGGGTGTGCTGCCACGGGAATGCAGCTACACCGTGCTCCATTGGAAGGACGAATTCAGATTCGCCGTCAAACGGGATAGCGAGCATCCGCCATGTTGAGCGTGATCGTCGCCGTGCACAATCAGATCGGCCACAATCAGCTCTTCCTGCAAGGCATTCGGCAATACACGACCGGCCCTTATGAAGTGATCGTGATTGACAATCATTCAACCGACGGTTCGGCGGAGTTTTTTGAATCGCAAGGCTGTCGTGTCATTCGAAACGCGTCGAATCTGTGCTATCCCGAATCCATGAATATGGGGACCAGGAATTCCAGTGGAGAGTATGTGTGTCATATCAACAACGATCTGTACGTTGGGCCGAACTGGAACGAACGACTGATCGACGCGATGGAACGCTTCCGTCTGGACGCCATCACACCCTTGGGTTTGGAAATGATGCCGACACCCGCTTTGACAGATTGGATACAAGCTCGCTGGGCGACAATTGGACAGGGCCGTCTCTCGTCGGGAAAAACCGCGGCTCAACTCCATGACAAGATCCGCGCCATGTATGGAGACTGGGAAGCGTTCTGCGGCCATGTCCATCAGAGTTTTTCCCAGGTCATCTTCGACGGGCTCAACGGTTCCTGCGTGATGATCAGGCGGTCTACGTTGGAGAAGATCGGATTTCTTGATGAACGTGTTCAGTCGGCGGACTGGGATCTGTATTACACGCTTCGGAAACGAGAAGAGGAACTCGGAGATGTCCGACGCTGCAAGATCTTCGGAGGCTGCTACGTGCATCACTTCATACGAGCGACCGTCAAAGGCAAGCGCGAGCCATTTGCCTGCACTCATCCGCGGCTGTCGATCCATGAGAAATGGTCTCGAGAAGAGCAGGAACGGCTGTGGTACAAGTCCAATTATTTTCGGCCGGTGTCGGCAAGGCATTCGCTTGGAGAACTCATACATCGGCACGTCGGCAAACCACTTGAGAAGTTGGTGCGGGAATTTCAGCGCGCCGTGTCTTGGCGTTGGTTATATGTACGGCCTGAACTCATCGTCGAACTGCACCGCCGTCAATTCCAGGCGCTCGGAGCGGGGGCATCGCACACAGGCGGGTCCTCCTCGTGATGGAAAGAACAGCTTCGCTGGCCTGTGTGATGATCACGAAGAACGAGGAGGCGAACATTCAAGACTGTCTCGCCTCAGTCGCCTGGGCGGCCGAGCGGGTCGTCGTGGATGCCGAGAGTAGCGACCGCACGGCTGAGCTTGCGCGCGCCGCCGGCGCGAAGGTGATCGTCCGGCCATGGCCCGGCTTCGGCGCGCAAAAAAACTACGCGATGGACCTGGTTTCGGCGGAATGGATTTTGATTGTGGATGCGGACGAGCGCGTTCCAGCGCCACTGCAAGCCGAAATCCTGTCACGGATTGCAGCTTGGAAGGCGGGAGACCCGGTGGCTTTTGAAATTCCGCGGAAAAATTATTTCTACGGAGCCTGGGTGCGCTATGCCGGCGTGTATCCCGATTATCAGATTCGTCTATTTCGAAGGGGCTGCGCCAGTTATAACGACGTGCCCGTGCATGAGAACCTGATCGTCAACGGGACGGTCGGAAGGCTTTCCAGTCCCTTGGAACACCACACCGAACGGGGGATTCGAGACCACTTCAGGAAATTCGGCCTGTATACGACGTTGGCCGCGAGGGAGAAGTCCGCGTCGGTTCGCCGGGTCGGGATCGAGGACCTCATGATCCGGCCTCTCGTGGTGTTCGTCAAGACCTATGCGCTCAAGCAGGGGTTTCGAGACGGTGTTCGTGGACTGATCGTGTCGGTGTTCGCCAGCATGTACACCTTCGTCAAGTATGCCAAAGTCTGGCACATGATTCAGGTCGCGCACGGTGAGGCGTACGAACGGGAGTGACGCGGCAGATCCTGTATGTGCATGGGATGGAATCGATTGGAGGCGCCGAGCAGGATTTGCTCGTGCTCTTGCGCCATCTGGATCGAACGCAATGGTTGCCAGTTGTCGCCTGTCCGCCGCAAGGCGAGTTTCGCGGCCGCGTCGCAGCGCTCGGCATTCCCGTGTTTCCCGTCACATTTCCCGCCTGGCGGAAGGTTGCGTCGTGCTTATCTCGCTACGCGGCTGTGCAAAAACTGAGCGCGGCATTGAAACGCCGCCGCCCCGAGTTGATCCATGTCAATGATCTGTGGTGGGTGCCTCACACATTGCGGGCAGTGAGGCGGCTGAGCGAACGGCCAATGCCGGTGATCGCTCATGTCCGACAACACCTCCAGCCTTCAAAAGCGCGGTTGTATGAGCTGGATCGGGTGGATCACGTTCTGGCCGTGTCGCACAAGATTCAGGAGGCGCTCGAACAGGGAGGGGTGCTTCCGGAACGTGTGTCCACGCTCTACAGCGGAATCGAAGTGGCTGCCGGCGCCAGTGAGCTAGATGGCGCCGGCATACGAATCAAGCATGGCATTCCAGCTGACGCATTTGTCCTCGGCACGGTTGCCAATCTCCTGCCCATCAAAGGCATCGAAACCATGATCGAGGCCCTCCCAAGCGTGCGAATGAAAGTACCCACGACGCACTATGTCATCGTCGGAGGCGGCTCCGAAACCTACTTGCGGGAGCTTTTGCATCTCTGCAAGGATCGCGCTGTCAGCGACGTGGTGCATTTCGTCGGGTTCCAACAGCCTCCATGGGCCTATCTGGCGTCGATGGATCTCTATGTGCAGCCGTCCCGGGACGAAGCGCTCGGGATCGCCGCCATCGAAGCCATGGCCATGGGTAAACCGGTCGTCGCCGCCCGTGTCGGTGGATTGCCCGAGGTGGTGATCGACGGATCGACCGGCGTGTTATTTCCCCCGGGGGACGCCTTTGCGCTGAGTCAAGCGGTGGTGACCTTATTTCAGGACCCGGCCATTCGCCTCGCAATGGGGCGTGCCGGGCGCGAACGGGCGCGCGAAGTGTTTGATCTTGAAAAGACCATGAGCCGGCTGGAGGGGATCTATCAGCGAGCGATGGCCGGATTGCCACGTGGATAGAATCAGAATCGGCATCGACGTGAGCCCCATCGTCGGCGATCGCGGCGGGGTCGGTTGGCACGTCTATTACCTGTTACGGGGGATGCTGGCCGCAGCGACCGATGCAGACTTCATCGCGTATCTCCGGCCTGGCTCTCATCCCCCAGAGGAAGTCCAGCGTTGGCCCGGAGCTGATCGTCTCACGTGGGTCATTGCGTCCAAATGGTCCATGAGAGACCGAGGAACGGCCGATCGGTTGGATCTCTATCATGGGACGAATTTTCGCATGCACACCGTCGGACGGTGCGGCGGGATCGTCACGATCCATGACCTCTGGCTCGATCGATTTCCGGAATATTCCCCGAAATTTTTCGGGCAGAAACTGTCATCGTATAAAACGAAGCGGACGGCCCGGCGTGCCAGAAAAGTCATCACCGTGTCGAAATTTTCCGCGCACGAACTGACCGAACTGTTCGGCCTATCCGCTGATCAGATCGTGGTAATTCCGAACGGCGTGTCCGAGGATTTCTTTCCCCGCCACGACGCCGGCGCATTCATGGCCCTGAAGCAGAGGATCGGATTGACGGCTGATCGGTACATCTTGTTTGTCGGGGGGGCAGACCCGCGAAAAAACCATCGTGTCGTGATGGAAGCGGCGTCCCTGATGCCGATGCATCTTGAAGGGAGAATGCTCGTCTTCGCGGGATCCCCCACGCATCCCTTCGGCTCATATGAAGGCACGGCCAAATCGTACGGGCTGACCGACCGGCTGCTGTGCACGGGCCGTTTGCCTCAGAGGGATTTGCAATTGCTGTATTCTTATGCCGACCTGTTCATCTTCCCATCCCTCTACGAAGGGTTCGGCATGCCGGTGTTGGAGGCGATGGCCTGCGGCGCACCGGTCATCACTTCGAAGACGACGGCCTTGGGAGAAGTGGCCGGGGACGCGGCGATGTTGGTCGACCCCCGCAATGCACGGGAGCTGGCGGACACCATGACCCAGGTGCTCGAACGCGAGTCTCTGCGCGAAGCGCTCAGGGCGAAAGGGTTTGCGCGGGTGAAACAGTACCCCTGGTCTGAATCCGCCCGGCAAACCTGTGAGTTGTATGCCTCACTCTGCGGTAGACCAAGGGCATGATCCCACGCAATATTCTGGCCATCAAACTGCGCTATCTCGGCGACGTGCTCCTGGCGACGCCGACGCTGCATGCGCTCAAGAGGGCTTATCCGACCTCGCGCCTGACCGTTCTCGTGAACCGCGGTACGGAGGAGATCTTGCGCGCGAACCCTGACGTGGATGAAATCATTCCGCTGGATCGCGGCTCGATCATTCAGCAGAGCCGCTTTGCGCGTGAGATTCGACGGAGGCGGTTTGACACGGTCGTGGATTTGACCGACGGCGATCGTGCGGCGTTTCTAACATGGATCAGCGGAGCAGCCGCTCGCATCGGATTTAATGCGGAGGACCGCTGGACCGGACGGTGTTACACGACCGTCGTCAGCGGCGAGGCAGGCGCGCATCGCATCGAACGGGATTTGGCGGTCCTGGCGCCCCTTGGCATAGCGATCGCCGACCGCGTGCCGCGGATCTGGTTGACGCCGGAGGATGACGCGCGTGTCGAGCAACTCGTCGGGCAACTGGGCCTCGCAAGGGACCGACCCTGGGTCGTCGTCCAACCGGGAGCCCGTTACTGGTTCAAGGCCTGGCCGCCGGAACGGTTTGCGGCTTTGGCCGACCGGTTGAACGATCGCTTTGGTTGCCAGGTGCTCGTCGGTGGAAGCCAACAGGAAGCGGGATTGACCCAGGCGGTCGTGACACGGGCGAAGAGCCGGCTGCTGAGCATCGCCGGCCGGTCGGATGTCAGAACATTGGCCGCGCTACTGAAACGGTCGGCCCTCTTTGTCGGCAACGACACCGGCGCCATGCACATTGCCGCGGCGGTGGGAACGCCGGTGGTGGGTCTGTTCGGCCCATCGAATCCGATGGAATGGGGACCGCGCGGCGGCCCGACAGAGGTGATCTATAAGGGGCTTGACTGTCGAATTTGTTTTCATCCAACCTGCCTGCGGGGCGAAGACAACTGCATGAAGCTGATCACGGTCGAGGAAGTCATGGCGGCTGCGGTTCGGCAAATGCAGCATAGACAAACAATGTCCCCGTGAGCGCGAGGTCCTTGATGGAACCCATCAGTCAGCAGGAAGTCCTGAAGCCCGGCATGGAAAGGGTACTCTGCGACCTCTGCCGTTCAAGTGACTCAGAGGTCATTATCAGGCAGCGGGATTTACTGCTGAACGTCACGGACGACGAGTTCTCGATCGTGCGGTGCTCTACCTGCGGTCTTGTCTATCTCAATCCGCGTCCGGCTCGAGACCTGCTCGGGTCGTTTTATCCGCCCGTGTATTATCCTCCTGTCTCCGGCAAAGAGAGGCCGACATGGCAGCGGCAGGCTAAAAAGGCTTCAGCGCAGCTCAAGCGCTGGGTGTTGGAGGATCACTATGGCTATCCTTCCCCGGGCGGCCCCCCCTGGTGGCGCCCTCTTCGAAAAATGCTGCTATGGCCGGACAAGACCTGGCGGGAGATGAAAGGGCGTTATGCCTTGCCCTGGCGAGGCCAAGGAAAGGTCTTGGACATTGGCTGTGGGGCGGGTGGAAATTTAAAGACCTTGCAGGACCAGGGATGGGAACCTTACGGCATTGAGATTAGCGCAATCGCAGCCGCTCATGCCCGCGACCTGACCAAAGGGCAGATCCACACAGGAACTATTGAGTCAGCCCCGTTTTCTCCCGGCACTTTTGATCTGGTGTTGATGAGTCATTCGCTTGAGCATCTTCCCAGCCCCCTGGAAGCCTTACGTGTCATCTATCGGTTTCTCAAGGATGACGGCCTTCTGGTCATCAGCGTCCCCAACGTCCACAGTTTGGAATTCAAACTCTTTGGCCGCTGGTGGTTTCCGCTGGATCCGCCGAGACATTTCTACCATTTTGATCGCAACAGCTTGACTGCCGCGCTCGAGCGAGCCGGTTTTAGGCCATCGGTAATTCGTACGGCGGTGAGTTCCGTCTTCTTGATGGCAAGTCTGGATCGGGTGTGGAAGCACCGTTTCCACAAGGATGTGCCCCTGCGGAGACTCATCGATGGGCTCATTGCCGGCCCGTTATCGTTCGTGGCTGGCCGGCTGGGTTACGGTACCGAATTGACCATCCATGCGGTCAAGCAGAAGCAGACAACCGGTCAAGCCGCCGCCAAGGGTGGAGCCGCCTGATCAGTCGATCTCTAAATCGAACACTGCCCGCCTCAAATTCCCTTGACAGGAGTTTCGCTATTTGTTCATATTGTGAACGCTTCGCCGATTTACCCCACATTTCATGGATTTACAAGGCCAACGTGATCTCTTACTCCTGAGCGAGCTCGATCGCAACGGCGGAGCTACGCAACGCACACTCTCGACCAAATTAGGGGTCGCCCTTGGTTTGACAAATCTGTATCTCAAGCGTCTGGCTCGCAAAGGCTATATCAAGATCTCGACCATTCACCGCCATCGCATCCGGTACTTGCTGACCCCCCAAGGGTTCGCCGAAAAATCCCGACTCACGTATCAATACATGCAGTATTCGCTGTCCTACTACCGGGAAATGCGCGGGCGCCTAAAGGACATGTTGTCATCGCTCGAATGGACGAAGGGACAGCGCGTCGCGATTTGTGGCACTGGCGAGTTAGCTGAACTGGCGTATTTGGCATTGCGGGAGATGAACATCGATTGCGTCGGATTTGTGGATGGGAATACGCGCGACACGTTCCTTGCGTGTCCCGTATCTTCGCCGGACCGGATCACGGCATGGCAATTGGATCGAGTGCTGATCGCCGACCTCGACCAGGCGGCGGCCTACGAAGAGCAACTCGTGCAGTCCGGCATCCCTCGCGAAAAACTGCTGCGACTGGGGTTGCGACAGTAGGATCGGGGAGTGGCGGAACTCCCCGAAACAGTTAAGACCGTGTGGAGCACTGTAAGTGAGAGGGCGAAGCTGTGTCTGGAGCTGTTTGTCTAGCTGAGATGCTCGTGTAGTTTGTCTAGGTATCGAATGAAGCGATGACCCTCGAAACTTGCTCTCATGAAGTTTACCCAGTTCCTGTTTGTCGCCATATCCTCGGCGGCAGAAGTTCAAAGTCATCTCTACATTGCCTTAGATCAGAACTATCTCTCTAAAGACACGCTCGAGTCGATTTATGAACAAGCAACAAGACAGCCAGAATAATTCCAGGTCTAATCACGTACCTCCGCACGAAAGCAGCCAAACAAACCCGATGAACCAGACAAACCAAACGAACGTGCTTCATTGGTACGCGCTGCGGACGCGGTCACGGCACGAAAAGATGGTGCGCGACCAGCTCGTTCATCAAGGCATCGAACCACTCCTGCCGACTGTTAAGCGTCTCAGTCAATGGAAGGACCGGAAAAAGGAAATCGAAGTGCCCTTGTTCTCTGGCTATTGTTTCGTCCGT
>DASTQE010000156.1:0-11787 GCA_035761895.1 Nitrospira sp.
CATTGACGAGTCAGTATACTCAAGCCGGCGCATGAGTCAAGAATTTAGGAGTGGAACATGAAAGAAGCGGTTATGAGGCCACTTCATCACTCCGATGGTTATCTGCCGATCGAAGACCACGGCCTTATCGGAGACGGTGCAACGGCGGCCTTGGTCGGCCGCGACGGCCGGATCTCATGGCTCTGTCTGCCACGATTCGATTCGCGCCCGATTTTTTGCAGCTTGCTGGATGCCGCTCGAGGGGGTCATTTCACCGTTGGGCCGGATCACGTACAGGATTCGCGCCAATACTACGAAGCCGATACGGCAGTATTGGTGACCGAGATGAAGAATGTCCAGGGAATGGTGCGGCTGACCGATTTCTGTCCGTTGGTCGCGGGGGCGGATCTTGTCGAAGACGTCCCAGCAACGCGGCGGGAACTCCTCCGGACTCTCACGGTGGTGGACGGCACCGTAACTGTTTGGATCGACATCGACCCGCGAGGAGGGGGTGAAGTCACGCCGCGAAACGGCGATCTGCGCATACGATGTGCTTTGCAGCCGGATCTTGTGCTCCATCTCTCCTCCTCCCGGCCGCTGACCGGATTGCGCACGCGGCTCACATTGAAGCGAGGGGAGTCGGTACATCTTCTCCTGCAATGGCGGCACTTCGATCATCCTGCCTCATCATTTGATCCACACCGCCTCCATCATGATACGGTGTCAGTCTGGCGACAGTGGCTGACTCATCTGAAGTACGGTGGCCCACAGGAGCCATTAGTCCGGCGCTCGGCGATCACGCTCAAGCTGCTGGATTATTTCAAAAACGGAGCCATTGTCGCAGCGCCGACGAGCTCGTTGCCGGAACTGATCGGTGGGACGCGAAATTGGGATTACCGGTATGCCTGGGTACGTGACGCGGCGTTTTCCGTCTATGCGCTCCATCGGATCGGCCTTTCGCATGAAGCCGCAGGATTTTTGTCTTGGATTCTCGACGTGGTGGAGCGCGATGGGTCGCCTCGAGTGCTGTACGATTTGGACGGCAAGATCCCGCCCCAAGAACAAGAGGACCACGATCTCGCGGGGTATCGCGGATCAAAGCCGGTGCGGTGGGGCAACGCCGCGGCATCACAAAGACAGCATGACGTCTACGGAGAGATCCTCGATTGTGCCTATCAGTGGGCGGCGCACCATGGATCGATTCCCAGCGAGTTGTGGCGTCGGCTCACCGCCTTGACCGAGGCGGCCGCGCGGGAGTGGCGGACACCCGATCATGGCATATGGGAAGTGCGCACGTCGGGAAGGCCCTTCACGTATTCTGCGGCGCTTTGCCAGGTGGCATTGGACCGGGCGGCACGCATGGCCGGTCGATTCAACCTCTCAGGACCGCGCGAGCTATGGCAACGAAATGCTGAGGCCATTCGCACCGCGATCCTCGAAGAGGCGTGGGACCCCCGGATGAACACGTTGACGGAGCATCTGGGAGGAGGGGGGCTGGACGCCGGACTTTTGGCGTTGCCACTTCGGCGTGTCGTGCCAGCCGATCATCCCAAGATGGTCGCGACGACCCAAGCCGTCAGGGATCGCCTGGGCGCCGGTCACGGGCTCATCTATCGGTACTTGCACGAAGAATCACCGGATGGAATTCCGGGCGGGGAAGGCGCCTTTCTGCTCTGCAGCTTTTGGCTAGTCGACAACCTCGCCAAGCAAGGCAGGCTCGAGGAGGCGCTCGAGCTCTATGACTCACTGTGTGCCAGAGCCAACTCCCTTGGATTACTGCCTGAGGAAATAGATCCTTCGTCCGGGGCGTTCCTCGGAAATTATCCACAGGCGTTCAGCCATATCGGGGTGATTGCAAGTGGTGTCAACCTGGCTCGCACCCTTCAGCGTTCACAATCCGTCGTATAGCAACGAAGCGAGTTTTTACCACAAGCAATCCTCGAGACTTCAATGAAACACCAACGTCACAAAGAGCGCGCGTCAGCGCCTGCCCCTATCCAACAAGTCGTTGAACCGTTCCAAGAATTTTTACATGCGGAGTCCTCGGGTGGGATCCTTTTATTGGCCGTCACTGTGGTGGCATTGATTTGGGCCAATTCCCCCTGGGCCGACACGTACCACGAAATCTGGAATACCCCTATCAGCATCGTCGTGGGATCGTATGCGCTGACTGAAACAATCCTGGAATGGATCAACGACGGCTTGATGGCGATGTTTTTTTTCGTGATTGGCCTTGAGATCAAGCGGGAAATCCTGGTGGGGGAATTGGCCTCGATTCGACAGGCGGCTCTTCCGCTCGCCGCCGCCATTGGGGGCACGGTTGTGCCAGCTGGATTGTATTGGGCGTTCAATGCTGATGGTCCAGGGAGGCCGGGGTGGGGCATACCCATGGCGACCGACATCGCCTTTGCGTTGGGCGTGCTCGCATTGTTGGGTCCTCGCGTCCCGGTCTCACTCAAGGTGTTCCTGGCAGCCTTGGCCATTGGTGACGACCTCATGGCGGTGATGGTCATCGCCATTTTCTATACCTCGACGATTTCTTGGCTGAACCTTGCTATCGGCGCAATCTTTCTCACGCTGCTCATTGCCGCCAATGTTACGGGAGTACGGCACGTGCTGGTCTATTGCGTGTTGGGCATCGGAGGGCTGTGGCTGGCCTTCCTCCTCTCGGGGGTCCATGCCACCATCGCCGGCGTGTTAGCCGCGATGACCATCCCAGCGCGTACGACGCTTGGCCGCGTGGAGTTTCTCGAACGCGGCCGCGCCTTGTTGCGACGCTTTGAACAAGTGACGTCCTCCGGCACATCGCCGCTGGCAAATCAAGAACGACATGAAGTGACACAACGGTTAGAAACAGCCGTCAGGAATGTCGCAACTCCTCTCCAACGCTTGGAGCAGGCGCTTCATCCATGGGTCACTCTCGTCGTGATGCCGGTCTTTGCGCTGGCCAATGCGGGCGTTACGTTGGGTGCCGGGGTCGCCGAGACCCTGTTCAATCCTGTGGCCTATGGAGTCATCGTTGGATTATTGATCGGTAAACCCGTCGGTGTGTTACTTAGTTCCGGAGTCGTGATCCGCCTAGGTGTGGCAAAACTGCCGGACGGTGTCACGTGGTTGCATTTGATGGGCGTCGGATTTCTCGCCGGCATCGGCTTTACCATGTCGCTCTTTATTACCGATTTGGCATTTGGGCAGGCTGAAGCTTCAGCCTCGGCAAAGATCGGCATCTTGTTGGGATCGGCGGTCGCTGGTTTGATTGGATGGAGTGTTCTGCGAAGCATTCGCCCGTCCCCCTGAGCGTGTGTCACTGCCTAAAAGACAAGGTGACTGGAGAAAGCTGTCCTCAAACTGTGGGCGCCTATGGCTTGGGTCACGTTCGCGTTAAGTGGAATCACCATTATTCTGGCAGGAACCAAACTGTCCCAGTACGGTGATCGGATCGCTGAGTACTCTGGTCTGGGACGGTTATGGATTGGCGTCGTGTTGCTGGCTGCGGCGACCTCGTTGCCAGAAATGCTGACAGCGGTCAGCGCTGTACTTATTGATGCACCAAATCTAGCGGTTGGTGATTTGTTTGGAGCGGGGCTCACGAATATGCTGACCCTCGCTCTCATAGACCTTGCCCATAGGACGAAAAGAGTGTGGGAACAGACCGCTTTGGATCAGGCATTGATCGCAAGCTTGGCTGTGATCATGACCGGTCTAGCCGGCCTGCTTATTATGGTCAGACCTTCTTTGCCTTTACTTCACGTTGGCCTAGGTACCATCGCAATTGCTGTGATTTATCTTTTTGGGATGCGTCTCGTCTTTCGACAGGAGAGCATGAGGCGACGGGCCGAGCAGCTACAACGTGTGGTTCAGCGCAAAGAAACGGTGAGCCACACTGTGGCCAAAGGCTCCCTCATGAGGGCTGGATTCGGGTTCGCGATGGCGACGGTGGGTATATTGATTGCGGCGCCGTTGTTGGCCGAGTCCGCCATGCAGATTGCTGAGACGACTGGCATCAGTTCGACCTTTATCGGAACGTCGTTGGTCGCGATTGTCACCTCACTGCCGGAGATGGTCACGGCATTCGCAGCCGTGCGTCTAGGAGCCTTCGACCTGGCCGTGGGAAATTTGTTCGGAAGCAACGCGTTCAATATGGGGATTCTCGTCATCGCTGATATGGCTTACTGGAAGGGACCTTTGCTCGCGGGAGTGGATACCACTCACGCCGTCACTGCGTTTGTGAGTATTTTGCTCATGAGTGTGGGCATCATGGGTATCATTTATCGGGCCGAAAAACGCTTCTTGTTTATAGAGCCGGACAGCGCATTGATGATTGTGGGTTACCTTCTCGGCATAGGACTCATCTACAGTCTTGGCTAGCATCCGTACTTCCTCGCTGCTCTACGTGGCTACCAGGGCAAACCCAAAAGTTGCCTCCCGGCTCGTGCCTGAGCCCCTTTCACCTGTCAATTTGATTAACAGGAACGTCCCAGATGACATAAGGCGAAGATCCTTGACGACGTTTCAACGACTTAGACGTAGCACCCGCAAAAATCGCCAGGATCTTGAGCGTCAAAGTTTTTGACAAACTGCCAACATCGAATTCTTGCAGAGACGAGATTTCAACCGCTTCCACGCCAGGTATAGAAAATGCTGTGTACACGCAAATATCGTGGAGGTGTTGCTATGAAATTCTGCATGCTGTTAGTCGCGACCGGTTTGCTCGTGCCGAGCCTATCCTATGCTAGCCCCGCCGGCGTTCCTGCCCCGGAACCCCTCAGCCTCGCGTTGCTCGCAGGCGGCTTTGCCGGCTTAGGAGCGGCAGAGATCATCCGTCGACGAAGGAGAAAATAAAAGCGGGAGGGAGTGTATATCCATCTAAATGTTTTGGGAGGACCTGTTATGAAATACTTCATGTTGTTCATCGTGATGGGTTTGCTGCTGCCGACCCAAGTCTTGGCTAGTACCAATGGGATTTACCCCGTTCCAGAGCCAGTCAGCTTGGCCTTGCTGGCAGGCGGCTTGGCAGGACTGGGTGCCGCTGAGGTCATTCGTCGCCGCAGGCGAAAATAGCAGCACGGCTGACGCTTACCGTCGATCGTGAAATGCTAGTCTTGTTCAGGCTTCGCGACGAGATGGATGATCGAAGCCGGATTTGCGATCCAGAAACCCTCAAAGCCCTCAGGCAGAGCTTCGATTTCATCGCGTCGCGCAATGCCGGCTGACTTCAGATGGCTCGCTGCACCCTGGAGATCATCGGTGCTGAGCTCCAACCAAATCTCTGCCTGACTCAAGCCATCAACCCGATCCACCCAGAGTTGGTTTGAGCCGAACTCGAAGCCTACGCTCGGAGGAACGGTTGGCCCATGTTCCAGGACTCTAAGGCCGATGACGTCCCGGTAGAACCGGACCGTGGCGTCCCACACATGCGGCGGAACCTTCATCGCAATATTGCGCCCGCCAGCGATCCTCAGCCTTTTGTTCATGCCGACCTCCCATGCCTCCGCCAGCTACCCCTCGCCGTCAGCCGATGGGGATGCGGTGCTTGTTCTGACCGAGCCACACGTCGAACGTCTGCAAATCCGGATTGAGCGACCGGCTGAAGCTCAGACTGCGCAGACCGAGGAAATCGGATTGGAAATCTCTTTTGAACTGAAACATGTTCGCAAGGTCGTCCGCACCGGGAATTCCCAACTTGGCATAGTCGGCCGGCTCGACCGCGTTGTAGCGCACCTCCTGCCCGAGCGCCCGAGTGAGTGCCGCAGCCATTTGAGCACCGGTGAGGTGCTCGCCGGCGATCCCCACGGTTTTGCCGACAAATTCGCTGCCTCGCTTGAAGATTCCGAAAGCGCACTTTCCGATATCATCCACGGCAATACCCGGTAGTTTCTTGTCCGCCATCGGCATCGTGATGGCGAGCGTGCCGTCTTGACCCTTCTTCGGACCGGCCCCGAAGTAGATGAGGTTCTCCCAATAGAACGACGTATGAAGCAATGTGGTTGGTACGCCAAGCGCCATGAATTCGGCATTGGCTTCACCCTTGGCGTCGAAGTGCGGCACTTTGTATCTTCCCATCAAGGTGGGCATACGGTTGTCGTCGAGTGCCACCCATCGTCTCGTGTCTTCCAGCGTGGACCAAATGACGTGTTGCAGTCCCGCATGCTTCGCAGCCTGGGCTTGAGCTTTGGCCTGCGCCAACTCCCTCTCTGGGGAAAAATGCTCCCAGAAATTCGTGAGACAGAATGCGCCGTAGGCGCCCGCAAAAGCCTGCTTCAGGCTCTCGATGTCGTCCAGGTCAGCCGCGACCACGTCGGCCCCCAGCTTGGCCAAGGTTCTGGCCGCCTCCGAATCAATGCGACGCGTCAACGCTCGGATCGCAAAAGGGCCGTCGGTGTCATTCGCGATGGCGCGGACCAGGCCTCCTCCCTGCGCTCCGGTTGCACCCACCACTGCAATAATTTTCTTGTCGTTCATCTTCAGACCTCCGAGATGTGTGCTCATGATCCCGATGTCTCTGTCCGAGTCATCAGTTCCAGAATGTGCCCGTTGGGATCCTCAAAATAGACGTCTCTGCCGCTATTCCAGTTATTGACTCTGCCTTCCCGACTTCATGGATCGCTTCCGAATGCGATCTCCGCCTGCTGCACGCGCCGTAGGATGGCATCGAACTCCTCGTCGCTCACATGATGAAATGCGTAGTGATAAACGTCGAAGTGCGCGGCGTCGTTAAAATCGAGCGTCGGCGTTTCGTTGACACGCACCGGCGCGAGGTGGCCGCTCGTGCCGAGGCTTCTTTGTTCGTGTGCCGGTACAACCATATGGTTCAAGATGACCGCCATAGACCTGCCTTCTCCTCAGGACCCTCACTGGGTGCGGTACGCAGCGTGAAATGGGCGCAGTCGACTTTCGTTAAGGCTCCCGGCATCTCTCGCAACAAACTCGCGGTCTTCAAACTCCGGCTTCACAGCCGTCGGGTCAGAACCCAAAGAGTTCCTCGTCAGGAAGACCCATATCGAAAGCGCGAGCAGCACGATGCTTCCCAGCCCGTAAGCCCATAGCGCCAAATACAGTAGTAAGAGCACCGAGGCTGCATCGAATGTTCCTAGCGTCTGGGTGACGAGAGCGTTGAGACCGATGCCGATGAGGACCAGGGCTGCGCCGGCTTCGATCATCCGGTAGACCTTCCTATCTGTAGATGCCCTCATACGCACCATCTTTCAACCAAGCGCTGGTCTCAGAACTCATGCTGCCGGTGATGGAGTAGTGAAAATGTGGGCAAGTCGCGTTCCATGGCGTGCTCGAGGTACTAGAATCTGCAATGTGGTTGAAACTCGAATAAGTTTAGAGATCTTAACCGGCACGTTGTCGGGCAGCGACTCAGGAGTGACGAAGAAAATCTGCCGACCCAACGGCGCACTGCCGAAGGATCGGCGCTCCTGCAAACATGGAGGCCGTTGGGCGGGTGTATCAGTGGCGCATCACTTGACCAGCCACACGCGGTAGCTTTTGGCGGAGGCAGGCTTAGGAACTTGAAGAATGCCGACGGCTCCGGGGCTCATGATGTCCTCACCGGTGGGCGTGCGCCAGGCTTCGAAACGCTGGCTGTATAAGAGCAGGCCCTGCGCGTCGTAGAAGTCGATCATAATATGGGCGGCGTCGCGTAATCCGCCCTGATAATGGGTGGTGACCCAATCCATTCGTTTGAGCGTCTGGTACTGGATCGCCAGCATGCCGGGACGGTCTTCCTTTACGCTGAGGAGGCGGAGCACACGATTCTGGTCCAGCCCATCCGCCGACTCCGGTCCACCGGCCAGTTGCGTCCGGATGGCCCGGACACTCTCCTCCGCCGGCAAGAAGGCCTTTACTCGGCAGAACACGACTCGTCCATCCTCACTCTGCTCGACAATCTCCTGGTCCTGCACGTGGCCGGTGCTCAGAGTGTTTGCCACGTCGCGCAGCAGCGCAGAGTCCACGATCGCGGCTGTATGCTCACGATACACGGCAGAATTGACGACGGCCTGACGCAGGGCTTCCCGGCAGGCGAGATCTTTGGCATCGGCAGACGCTTCGGACGCATGGACCTTATAGCGATAGTCGCCGGTAATTTCGAGACGGCCGTTGGGTTCCGCAGCCTGAACGGTGACCACAAGCCACGTGACAGCTGCGACCAAGACATGGAGACCGATAATCCAATGGAATGACATAGCGCCCTCCACACTTTAAGGTACTGCAGGGCAGGCCCGCGGTTATGCTACCACGCGACCACGCGTGCTTCCACTCGCGGCGCATGAGGAAGAGGGCACTAACAGCGAGCAAAATCGACGGGAAAAACATCCGATATCAACCGACTCGGGCCAGAGAGACGCGTTATACGTATTTTAGTAAAATTTCCCACAACAACAACGAGATACGCTTGACTTGCGGATCATCTTCACGCAGACTCTCGATCTATGGATGACACAGAGCAAACGTTGCTCGCCGCCCTGGCAGAACGGGCGGGCATTGCAGCGGAATACTACGAAATCAGCGGCGTCCGCCACGTCACGGCAGACCACACCAAGCGCGACATTCTCCGTGCGATGGGGTTTCAAGTAGATTCCACCGCGGCGTTGGCTTTAGCGATCCGCGAGTGGGACGAAGCTCCCTGGCGCAGGCCATGCGATCCTGTTCGTATCGTGCATGAAGAAGAGGTAGGGGCGCCCGTCGCCTGTTGTTTCGCATTGGAAGACGGCAAAGAGCGGTCGGTGGTCATCAAGTGGCAGCTGAACGATGAATCGGGGTCCCTCTTGCAAGAGGGACAGGCCGGTCCGGGGCTCGTCGCGACAGAAGTAAAGTTTATCGATGGCGCCCGGCGCGTTCGTGTCGAGCTGCCTGCCCCGAAAAACCTTCCCCTTGGATACTACGACTTCATCATTCGCGCGGAGGGGCTTGTCGGAGGGCCGACCGGAACACTTCGCCTGATCGTTGCGCCGCGGCAATGCTATGTGCCAACGTCGCTCGAAGATGGGCGTCGTTACTGGGGACTGGCCCTCCAATTGTATTCACTGTCTTCTGAGCGCAATTGGGGTTGCGGCGATTTTACCGACCTCAATCACGTGGTCGAATGGGCGGGCAAGCGCCTGGGCGCCGGACTTGTCGGTTTGAATCCGCTTCATGCCATTCGCAATACCACCCCGCATCACGCCAGCCCCTATACACCGTATAACCGGCTGGCGATCAACGAACTGTATATTGATCTCGAGCGATTGCCGGAATTTTTCGCCTCCGAGGACGCGCAGAAGCAATTTCGTTCGCCGGAGTTTCAAGCCAAGCTCCAAGCGGTGCGAGAAAACCGCCGGGTGGACTACGATGCCATCGCCCAAGCCAAGCGGACGATGCTGGACCTGGCCTACCGCCAATTTCTGAAGGAAGCCTACGCCGGCACCGAGCCGAATCTCGAGCCCAAGACCGCCAGAGCGAAGCTGCTCGAGCGATTTATTCAATCTGAAGGCGAGGCGCTGGAACTCTATGCCACCTTCCAGACCCTGGAAGAGGAACGGCGTATGATCCAGTCGAAAACGGCCACCTGGCAGGAATGGCCGAAGCAGTTTCTGTCGCCGGGTTCCGCCGTAAAGGAATACGGCAGACGTCATCGAAAGCGGATCCGCTTTTTCCAATACATCCAGTGGATCGCGTCGGAGCAGCTCAACGAGGTTCTGCGCACGGCCGAAGCAGCCGGGATGCCGATCGGCATTTATAACGACCTGGCGTTGGGTGCTGAGCGCACTGGGGCCGAAGCCTGGATGTATCAATCCGTCTTGGCGCTGGACGCCGAGTGCGGAGCGCCGCCCGACGCGTTTGCCCCTCAAGGTCAGAATTGGGGGCTGCCGCCGGTCAATCCGGTGGCCTTGCGACCGAGCCGCTACGAGCTCCTGATTCAACTCTTGCGTAGGAATATGCGCTTTGGCGGAGCGATCCGGTTGGATCACGTCATGGCGTTGAGCCGGCTGTTCTGGATCCCTAAAGGGAAGTCGGCGACGGAAGGCACATACGTCCATTACCCGTTCGAGGAGCTGTTGTCGATCATCGCGCTCGAAAGTGTCCGATCGAAAACGGTCGTGATCGGTGAAGACCTGGGGACGGTGACGGATTTGGTAAGAGAGCAACTGGCCAAGGCGCGCGTCTTGTCTTATCGCGTCTTCTATTTCGAGCGTCGCGGGGACGGATCATGGAAAGCGCCCGTGGAGTATCCCCAGCAGGCGCTGGCCGTGGCAGGCACTCACGATCTCCCGACGTTGACCGGCTTCTGGTCCGGAGAAGACATTCAACTTCGCGCAGGGCTTGGAGCCTTCTCGGACGAGGGCGCCCGTCGCCAAGCCTGGGAGGAGCGTCAGCGGGACAAAGGGCGCATGCTGGCCGCGCTTAAGCAGGAGGGCGTGCTGCCGGACGGTATGAGCGACGATCCCGCCGCTGTGCCCGCCATGACGCCAACCCTCTGTCGGGCGATCCATGCGTATCTCGCCAGGACGCCTTCGTGGCTGGTGTTGGCCAATCTTGAAGACGGCCTGGAAGAAATTTCACAGACGAACCTGCCCGGGACCGTTGAAAACCATCCCAACTGGAGACGGAAGTACGCCAGCCGCATCGATAACCTCATCGATGATGTGCGACTGCGTGAACTTGGGGCGACCTTGCGTGCGATCCGCCCAATCAGCTAAGACCCTCCGTTCAGATTTATCTCACCCGCCCGACCCTGGCGCGCCGAGACGCGCCGTGACCCAAGTGGTGTGCTCGCTCGCTCCGCGACTCAACGTATCAGACAACATACGCCTCATCGCTTCGCTCGCTGCGGCCTTGCCTGGGAAAGGCGCCATTTTGAGCATCTGCGCAACGTGGTGACATAGCTCATGCCCAAGCAGAACCGCATCATTCTGGCCATAGCGGCGGCGGTTTTTGTCATCATTGTCGTGTTGGAAACTGTCGCGCCCGCGAACATCGTCGGCGCGTATGCTCTCGTCCTGCCGATCCTGCTGGTCGCGACCCTGCGCAGCCGTCCATTGATGCTGGCGACCGTAATCGCCTGTATCGCGGCGACGTATATAGGCCTCATGCAACCGACGAAGCCGGGCCGCTTCCAGGCCGCCGTGATCAACCGCACCGTCGTGGCCGGCGTCTTGGTCATGGTGGCCTACATGGGATTGACCAGAGAGGAACGCAAGGCTCGAGAGGAAAGCGCGCGCCAGGCGCTCGCTCGGCAGACGGAAAGTCTCTTGCGTGCAAATGCGCTTTTGGTCGATGCCAAGGATCAACTGAATCGATCGGAACGTCTCGCGGCCGTCGGCCAACTTGTGGCGTCGGTCGCGCATGAAGTCGGCACTCCGTTGCATTCGATCGCCTGGCATGTGCAGGCGCTCGGCGAGGAGCCGGGGGTCACGCCCGAAATGAAGAAGCGCATTACCGTGATTGACGAGCAACTCAATCGCGTCGTGCGGATTATCCAGGACCTGCTGTCATCCACGCGCCAGCGGAAGCCCGAACCGAGCTGGAGGTCGGTCGAGCAGGTCATTGGGCCGGCCACTGCTTTGATGGAGCCGGCGTTCCATGCCAAGGGCGTCACGCTCACGAGCGAGCTGGCCATCGGCGTGCCGTTGGTCTGGGCGGATGCCGAGAAGTTGCATCAGGTCCTCGTCAACCTGCTCGCGAACGCACTGGCCGCTACGCCGCAGGGGGGAGCGGTGAATGTTCACGTCGGTGCCCGCGCCGCGACAGCCGTAGAACTGGAAACTGGGCAGCGCGTCGCGCAAGACATGTCTCCCATGGTGGTGACGGTGGCCGTCCGCG
>DASTQE010000157.1:0-37909 GCA_035761895.1 Nitrospira sp.
ATTACTGGTATCGTCAAAAGCGTCCTCAACACGATCGCAGCATTGTGAGCTCCTTCCCGTCACACATCACCCATCACTCGTCACTATCAAGCGCTCTTGAAACGTGTCATGCGAGCGAACACAATCGCCGCAAAGGGCAAGGCCAGCCCCAGCAATAACTGCGCGATCAGCAATTCGCCGAGCTGGCCATAATCGGCGGGGCTGATGATGGCACCTGTGATCGGATCTCTGACCTCCCGTGTGACGACATAAGTCTCGTTGAGATATTTCGTTCCGAGCTGGCTTAAGGATAGGGCAAGGTTCGTAAAGGACGCCATCACAGCAAAAAACGTCGCTTTGAGGTGGGCGGGAGCAGAATTGGCAATCCAGGCAAGCATCGGAATCATGGAGATCTGGCCGAGCGGGGATTCCAGCGCCGTGTCGATCAAGGCGATAAACCGCGCATCGACAACTCCTCCGGTCATGCGCGCTGTCCATTCGTGAAGACCGTAGTACATGCTGACAATGGGGAGTGAAAGAATCGTTCCAACGATCGTGAGGAAACCCACGACATAGGCGATGGACCGTTCGGCCATGAAGCGCCGAAACACGAACATGCCGGCCAGCGTCAGCGTGCTGCCAATCAACGACAATACGGACAAAAATTGCTGGTCGAACTTCAGTTCGTCGATCATCCACCACGTCGGCCCCGGTCCCGTTCCGGGAATCGCGCGAAAGATAAACACGACGACCGCGGTGCCGACCAGAGTAAACCGTTTGTCCGGTTCCAACTCTTGCACGAGCCTCGTCATCAGGAACAGCACGATCGCCATGGAGCCGGTAAAAACGATTTCTTCGCTGTAGAAAAAACCCCCGAGTCCCACAATCAACGTAAACAGCACGAAGGCAAGGCTCCCGCCAAGAATCCACCAATTCGGGCTTGTCGGTTCGGCCGAGTCGTCCCGTACCAGCACCATCCTCCTGGCCTCTTCCAACGAAAAGCCTTCGCGTGTCAGCCGAGAGAGCTGTCGGCGCTGGATCCACCAGGCAAGCGCCAGGCCGAGCACCGACACGAAGGGGATCGTCAGGGCCATCAGATAGATATTCTGATAGAGCAGGACGATCTCCCCCTGCGGACGCCCTTCGACACCAGTGAAGACAAAGACATTCACCAGCGCGACGAGAATGCCGCCGGCTACAATGGCAACCCGCCCCAGCGTCTGCATGGTGGTGTGCATGAGCTTCTTGGCATGCTCGTCAAATGGCAGACCGTGTTCATTGACCCGTGGAACCGCTTCGACGGTCATCGCGTCCGCAACGGCGTCTTGAATGACATAGCCGACAGGTGCCAGGAGCGCGCTCAAGATAAACCATACTTCAGCTGGCAACAGCGCCGTCATGGCTTCCCGATGGCCGATCAAGACCGCCATGATCCCGAGGCTGACGGCGAGCAGCCCGGCGCCTAAGAACACGAGCCAACCTTTCCATCGCCATAACAGGTCGACGAGGTGGCCAATGGGCATTTTGAGCGCCCAGGGAATGCCGGCCCAAAACCCGAGCGCGGCGAGAAACGAGGCGGAAAGACTGAGATAGTCTTTGACAAAAAACGTTCCGACGATGCCGGTCAGGCCCGATATGCCATAGGCCGCATAGACCATGAGTGGTGGTAAATAGGACAGCCGCATCTCACGTCCTAGCGCCAAGATGTTGCGGTCAATCCACTGAATGAGAGGGTTGTGCATGAAGTGCGGGGTCAGGATGCCAGGGCATCGACACGGTGATCGACAAGCAAGCGAAGTTGCTCTCGTATCTCTTCCGGAGAGAGCTTGATGCGATCGCCATGTCCCGCCAGTACCCATTCGAACCGATAATCGACGAGCTTGCGGATGGAATGCACGAGGGCACGGGAACGCCAGACCAACCGCCGAGGAGCATCAAGCGACCGTGTCTCTGGATCCCACCAGAGATGATCGCCGGTAAAGAGGAACCGGTCGTTGTAGAGCAGTGCGCAACTTCCCGGCGTATGACCAGGCACGGGAATGAGCTGAAATTGCGGTGCCAGATCGATTGTTTCCACGCCATCCACAATCCATTCCGCATCCGGCATCACTTCCGCATCTGCACGGTGGATGATGCGCGTTGCGCCGAACCGGTTGGCGTATTTTGCGGCATCCGCGACATCGTCTTCGTGCGTTAAGAACACGTAGCGGAGGCCTCCCATGCGCTCAAAGGCGTCCACGAGATGTTTGATGTAGCGAGGAGAATCGATCAGCCAGTTTCCCGCAGGGTGCTGAACGAAATAACTGTTGGCGCCGAAGGACTTCTCAGAATTAAACCCACAGTAATATACACCTCCTTCGAGCAACAAGGGAAAGCTGGACATTGCCTCCTTCAGGCGCATCTTGTCGCTTCGCTGGGTGCCGATCGAGCCCACGGGACAGGCGAGGAGAGCCTGATAGGCCTGATGGAGACCGTCGTCACTGACCGGTTGCGTCGTCACGGCGGAAAACTCGCCGACTTCTTCAAAACTGCGGGGTGCCAGCTGCCGGCACGTATCGCAGTTGATGCAGGTCGCGTCGACAAAAAAGTTGCCCTTGGAGTTTGTGTCGAGACGTTTCTTGGGATCGGCCATGGCTTACCCGTTGATCCGCGGAGCCTGTTTTTGCTTCCCACCATCCGCCGCCCGCCACAGATACCAGGAGGCGACCGTCCGATAAGGTTTCCACCGCTCTCCATAGCGTAACATGGCTTTGGGGGTAGGGAGCGAGCGCCGGCCATACGCGATGCGGAAGCCGTTTCGAACCCCGAAGTCGTCGACCGGCAGTACATCCGGACGACCAAGGTGAAAAATCAACAACATTTCCGCCGTCCACCGACCGATGCCTCGCACGACCATCAAGCGCTCGACGATCGTCTCATCATCCAGCCGTTTGATCACACGGCTCGTCGGCACAGTGCCGTCGAGCGCCTTTGCGGCGAGATCTTTCAGAGCCGCGATCTTCGCACGTGAGAAGCCGGCTCGTCTCATCATGCGCCAGTGGGTGGCGAGGATGTCGGCCGGGCCCGGGAAGCGGCGGCCGGGGAACAACGCGATGAGGCGCTTGAGGATGCTTTCGGCTGCCTTGTCGTGGAGCTGCTGGTAGGCAATTGCGCGCACCAACGATACAAACGGAGAGCCACCTGCCCTCGGTGCAAGGGTACACGGACCGATCTCTCGAAGAAGTTTCCGCATGACAGGACCGACTCTGGCAAGATGCGTGACGGCGGAGGAAGAGTAAGCCACGGCTTCACCGCACGAGAGACGACGGTCGCCCCCAGGTGGCGGAAAAGACGAAATCTTCGATGGGCTGACGTTCTCGAGGCTTCAGTTCGCGCTCCCGCAGATAGTCCGGCAGGATCGCGGGATCACCCGGATAGCCCACGGCGATCATCGCGACCGGCTCGAACCCGGATGGAATCTGACACTCCCTGCGGGCCTTCTCCGCGTCGTATCCGGCCATCTGATGGGCCTGCAGGCCTAAAGCGGTCGCCTGAAGCACGAGATTTTCAACCGCCATGCCGGTGTCATGCAAGGCATGCCGGTTAGGCTTTGCATCGTCTTCGAAAAGCAAACTCGCGACGGAGAGCATCAGCACCGGTGCGCGAAATACCCACTTCGCATTGCCCTCTGAGAGACAACTGAACAGTTTGTCGTACTCGGACCGATTGTCCTTGGTGGCCACGAGAAACCGCCACGGCTGTTCGTTGTTTGAGGACGGAGCCCAACGTGCCGCCTCGAACAGGCTTTTCAGCTTCTCCGGCTCCACCGGCCGTTCCTCGAATGCACGCGGGCTCCACCGGCGTGCGATGAGGGGTTCGATCGGGTGTTTCGATGGCGCCGGCTTTTCCATTGCGTCAGCTGTCTTTCTTTCCCTGCGTCTGCTCCATTTCGGGAGACCATCCGCCGCCCAGCGCTTTGTACAGTTGGACGACCGACACCAGATGCAACCGTCGGGAGCCGGTCATGGCCAATTCGGCCTCGAACAGATTGCGTCGCGCAACCAGCACGTCGAGATAGTTGGCGAGGCCGCCTTTGTAGCGCAATTCGGCCAGACGCAACGCCGATTGTAACGCATTGACTTGTTGCTGCTGGGCGTCGTTCTGCTCGCGGGCCGTACGAGCGGCCACCAACGCGTCCTCGACCTCGCGGAAAGCTATCAGCACAGCCTGTTCGTACTCGGCCAGCGATTCCTTGGCCTGGGCCTCAACGGCATCTTGTTGGAAACCGAGTGCTTGCGCGTTGAAGAGGGGCATGGTAAAGCCTGCGCCGGCCGCGCCGAAGGATGACACGTCGGAAAAAATGCTGCCGGTTCTAGGATCGGCAGCACCGAGCAACCCTGTGAGCGACACTTTGGGGAAGCGGTCAGCCTTGGCCGCGCCAATCCGTGCGGTGGCGGCATTCAATGCCCGATCCGCCTGCAAAATATCCGGGCGCCGCTGGAGTAACTCCGACGGCAGGCCGGGGGGGATGGTCGGCGGCAGCAGCTGCTCCGCGAGCGACTTCCCGCGCGGTATTTCGAAGGGCTTTCTCCCGAGCAGCACACTTAATTGGTTTTCCGCCTGGATCATTTGCCGTTCCAGTTCGGCGGTCCGCGCCGCAGCGTTGGCCCGCTCCGCTTCAAACTGGTCGGCATCCAGTTTAGACGTCATGCCCTGGCGCAAGCGCGCCTGGGCGATGCGGACCGATTCCTCCCACGATTGCAGGGTGCGCTTGGCGATGACCAGCTGGGTATCGAACTGCAGGAGATTGAAGTAGGCTTCCGCCACGGCGCTGACCAGCTCCAGCACGACCGCTCGACGGTTTTCTTCCTTCGCAAAGAGGTCCGCGCGCGCCGCTTCGTTGGCCCGCCTGATGCGACCCCACAAGTCCACTTCCCACGACAGATTCCCCTGGAGGTAATAGTTGAACGGGTTGGGAAATCCTGGGAACAGGAAGACGGTCTTGCGGCCGAACGACGGTGCGTTGCCGGAGGCCGTCATATTGGGGAGAAAGTCTGACTTGGCGACCCATGCGCGGGCCTGAAATTCCTCGACCGTGGCGGCGGCCTTCTGTAAGTCCTTGTTTTCAGTCAGTGCCATCCGGACCAACTTCTGCAGCTGCTCGTCTTTCAACAGCTCCCACCAGGGCAGATTGGCCATGGAGGGCGCATCGACGGCGGATTCGGCCATGCGAAACCGGTCTTCCGTATCGGCCGAAGGGCGCTCATAGTCTGGCCCCAAGGCGCAGGACATGAGAAGGGCGGACAGGACAATGATCGTATATGGGCGCATGTCAGGCTTCTCCTTCCGGAAGCAGCGAGGCTTCCTGCATTCGGCGCGACGGCACCGGGATCCGGCCCGTCAGCTTCCTGATCAACACGTAAAACAACGGCACGAAAAAAATCGCCAAAAACGTGGCGGCAAGCATGCCGCCCAGCACGCCGGTGCCGATGGATTGCCGGCTCGCGGCGCCTGCGCCCGTCGCAATCACCAGCGGGAACATGCCGAAGATGAAGGCCATCGACGTCATGATAATTGGGCGAAAGCGCAATCTCGCGGCTTCGATGGCCGCTTCGATGAGCGGTTTGCCCGCTTCATAGCGGGTGTTGGCAAACTCCACGATCAGAATGGCGTTCTTGGCCGAGAGGCCGATCAAGGTCACCAGCCCGATCTGGAAATAAATGTCGTTGGTGAAGCCTCGCACCCACACGGCCGCGAGCGCCCCGAAGATCGCAAACGGGACGGCCAGGATCACGGCAAACGGCACGGCCCAACTCTCGAACTGCGCTGCGAGCACAAGGAACACCATGAGCAGCCCAATCATGAACACCTGATTAGATTGCCCGCCGACCCGCCGCTCCTGGAAGGAGATGTTGCTCCAGTCGATGGCATAACCCTTCGGCTCGAGCACTTCCTTAGCCACTCGCTCCAACGCTTCCAGCGCCTGGCCGGAGCTGTAGCCTCGAGCGGCCGCCCCCAGCACCAGGGCGGTATTGTATCCATTGAAGTGATTCACCGGGTCGGGACCGCTCTGATACTCAGGGGTCACCACCGTATCGAGCGGAATCATGTTCGTGCCCTGCGGCGTTTCTGCCCGAACGTAAATCTTTGAAATGTCCTGCGGCGTCGATCGGAACCGCGCATCCGCCTCGGTCTGGACGTGGTAGATGCGACCGAATTTGAGAAAGTCATTGATGTAAAATGTCCCGAAATACGCTTGCAGCGTGTCGAAAATATCCGAGATGGGCACGCCGAGCGCCTTGGCCCGTTCGCGGTTGACGTTGGCGTACAGCCGCGGAGCGGACACGCGAAAATTAGTCCCGACCTGACCGATCGCGGGCTCCTTCTTGGCGCGCTCGACGAACTCCTGCGCGACAGCGGCGAACTTCTTGAAGTCTCCGCCGCTGGGGTCTTGCAGCTGAGCGGAAAATCCTCCGACCGCACCCACACCGCGCAAGGACGGCGCATTGAACGCCAGCAGCAACGCTTCGGGAATCTTCGCGAATTCCCCGTACGCCATGCCGATCAACGACTGGACATGGGACTGCGGTTCTTTGCGCTCATCCCACAGATGCAGCGGCACGAACATCGTCGCGGCATTTGGTCCTCGCGTGCCGAAGACGAAATTTTGCCCGGAGAGGGCGTCGGTCGAGTGGACGGCCGGGTTTCCCTGGAAGAATCGCTCAATCCGCTCCAACACCACGTCGGTCCGTTGTTTCGAAGCGCCGTCCGGCAACTGTACGACGACGATAAAGTAGCCTTGGTCCTCCTCCGGGAGGAAGCTCCGGGGAAGCGTCGAGAACATGCCATAGGCCAGAAGCAGGACGACGCCGAAGACCAGCATCACCCGTATTGGCCGCACGATCAGTTTGGCCACCGCCGCCGTGTAGCCCTGTTGGGTTCGCCCAAAGAACCGGTCGAACCAAGCCCATAACCCTCCGCGCGCTTCCGGCCGCGGCACCAACACCATGGCGCACAGGGCGGGACTGAGCGTCAGAGCGACAAAACCTGAGACGGTCACGGAGATGGCGATCGTCGCGGCAAATTGCTTATAGAGCGCGCCCGTGATGCCGCCGATGAAGCCCACAGGGACGAAGACTGAAACGAGCACGAGGACAATGGCAATGACGGGCGCCGTCACTTCGTTCATCGCCCGCTTCGCCGCCTCTTTCGGCGAGACGCGATCCTCCCGCATGTGCCGCTCGACGTTCTCCACAACGACGATGGCGTCGTCGACCACGATCCCGATCGCCAAGACCATCCCAAACAGAGTGATCGTATTGATCGAAAACCCCAGGGCATACAGGCCGGCGAATGTGCCGATTAGCGACACGGGTACCGCCACGGTCGGAATGATCGTGGCTCGCCAGCTTTGCAAAAACAGGTAGACGACCAACACGACGAGGACCATGGCTTCCATCAGGGTCTTGACGACTTCCTTGATCGAGACCTCGATGAACTTCGTCGTATCGTAGGGAATGTCATAGGACACGCCGGCAGGAAACTTCTTGGCCATCTCGTCCATTTCCGCGCGAGTCCGTCGGACGGTGTCCAAGGCATTGGCGCCCGGCGCCAGGAAGGTCAAGAGAAACGTCGTCGGGCTGCTGTTCCAACGCCCTTCCAACGAATACGATTGCGCACCGAGTTCTACCTGAGCGACGTCTTTCAGCCTCACGTTCGATCCATCCGGAAGCGCCCGGACGATCAGTTCCTCGAACTCTTTGACCTCGGTGAGGCGCCCTTTCGTGATGACGGGGATGGTGAGTTCGGTGCCCTTCAAGGCCGGCTCACGACCGATCGTCCCGGCCGGATAGTCCCGGTTCTGCTCGCGGATGATTGCAGCGATGTCCGTTGGCGTCAGGCTCAGCCGTGCCATCCTCAGCGGATTGAGAATGATCCGCATGCTGTAATTCTGTTGGCCGAAGACCATCGCATCGCCGACGCCTTTGACGCGCCGGAGATTGTCCACCAGGCGGAGAATGGCATAGTTCGACAAGAAGACGGCATCGTGATTTTTGTCCGTCGACTTGAGCGCAATCACAGCCACCAGATCGGGCGACATCTTCTTGACGGACACCCCCTGACGGATGACTTCGGGAGGGAGCTGCGGCTCCGCCAGCTTCTCCCGATTTTGGGTCTGGACCTGGGCGATGTCTGGATCGGTTCCGATCTCAAATGTCAGTTTGATGGTGACATGGCCGTCATTGCTGCTCGTCGAATCGAAGTAGACCAGGTTGTCGATGCCCGGCAATTGGACTTCGATGGGACGGGCGACCGCGTCCGCCACGACCTCGGCACTGGCGCCGGGGTAGTCCGCATCAATCTGGACGACCGGAGGAGTGATTTCAGGAAATTGTGCGACTGGCAGGAACTGGACCGACAGCAGACCCATGACCACAATCACAAGGGACACGACCGAGGCCATGATGGGCCGATCGATGAAGACGTGGGAGATCACGCGTCACCCCTGTTTCGGCGGGCCGGAAGGAGACGCAGTGGCCGGTGGCGCCTCTCCGAGAGGCACGGCTTTGACTAAGGCACCAGGACCGATCTTCATCAATCCATTGACGACGACGCGCTCGCCGGCGTTGATGCCCTGATCGATGAGCCATTGATCCCCCTGCCACACCGAAGCCTGAACGGGGCGCAACTCCACGTGTTCGTCGGGGCCCACAATGTACACGAACGGACCCTGCGGGCCTTGGAGCACAGCGCGTTGCGGGATCAGCACTGCATTAGGTTTGGTATCTCCCTTGAATTTCACTTTCACGAATTGTCCGGGCAGCAGCTCCCGCTTCGGGTTTTGAATCGTGATCCGCACGACCCGTGCGCCGGTTTCGGTGCGGAGGCCCGGTTCCATCAGATCGAGCACCCCCTCGTGAGGAAAGGTGGTGCCGTCCATGAGCATGACCTCACCCCGGAGGTGATAGACGCCCGGATGGGTGATCTTCTTTTCTTCAATGTCCCTACGCCGCTTCAAAATAAAGCTCTCAGGGATGCTGACGACGACGTACATCGGGTCGACCCGATGCACCATGGTGAGTAAATCGGTTTGCGCCGACACCAACCGGCCTTCGTAAAAACGGGTGCGTTCGATCAACCCATCGATGGGAGCGGTGATCAGCGTATTATCCAAATCGAACTGCGCTTTGATGAGGTCTGCCTTGGCGCCCTGCAGGGCCGCCTTGGACGACAAGTCTGCGGCCACGGCATCATCCACGTCTTTCTGACTGACTGCCTGCTCGGCCAGCAGAGGCTTGACGCGAGCCAAATCCTGTCTTGCCTGCACGACCTTGGCCTCGGCCTGGGCAATCTTCGCCTTGGCGCTCGCCACTGCAGCTCGGAACGGGACGGGGTCAATCTGATAGAGGTGATCGCCGGCTTTGACGTCGCGGCCCTCCTGATACAACACCGCTTTGATCAAGCCCGTCACTTGGGAGCGGATTTCGACGGGCCGTGAGGCTTCCGCCTGGCCAATAAATTCCGGTTCGTCAGGTACCGTCGTGGTGGCCGCCGTCACGACTTCGACCTGAGGGATTTGGGGGGCAGGTGCCGAGCCTGCATCTTGCTTGCAACCGACGTAACTCGCCGCAGCGAGCACGCCGAGCAATGCCCAGATCAGACGCGGGCGTCTCTGATCGGCCGCCTTGGCCACTATGAGATCGATTGATTGCAACCTAAATGGTCCCCTTCGCATAGCCGGGCGTCATCGCGGCATCTTAGTGGGCGGTAGACTTCCTTAGCAAGTGAACCTCTGAACAGCAACCGCGGCCTACCGGATTTTGCTCTTCGCATCTGCGACGATGGATCGCATGCAACATCCCGTGGCCAGCAGGTCAGCCCCCGCTTGGCACATCCGCGTCAGGAGCTCCTTGCCTTCCTGCTCGACAAACGTGACACCGGTGAGATCGACGATGAGCCGCCGGCCGGCGGCGGAATGGTCGGATTCCCGCCAGCAGCGCTCGAGTTCATTGATCCAGGGACCTACGAGGCGCCCCTCGAGCGTAATTCTCGTGGCATCGTCAGACACATGGGTCGTGATTTTCAGCATGGTACCAATCCCTCTCCTTCGTTCATCCTCATCATCGGCTCAGGCCTTGGCACCTGCGACCATCAACTCGTCATCCTCCACGAGGTTCTCCTGTTCGTTCAGCAGGGCATCCGGCTGATGTTCTGCAGCGATCAGCGAATAAAACACTGGAACGACGAACAGCGTGAACACTGTCCCGACCGTCATGCCTGTCACCAGCACCATGCCGATGCTGTTGCGCGCCGCCGCGCCTGGGCCTGACGCCAGCACCAGGGGAAGATGGCCGAACACCGTGGCCGCCGAGGTCATCAGCACCGGCCGCAATCGCGTCAAGGCCGCCTCGCGCACCGCCGCAACGCGCTCCAGTCCGCTGGCTTGAAGCTGATTGGCGAACTCGACGATCAGAATCCCGTTCTTGGCGATCAGTCCGACGAGCGTGATCAGCCCCACCTGCGAGTAAATATTGATGGTCGTCAGATCGAGAAAACTGAACACCAGCGCGCCGGAGATCGCAAGCGGGACCGAGCCGAGCAGGACGATCAGGGGATCGCGGAAGCTCTGAAACTGGGCCGCCAAGACCAGATAGATGAGGACCACCGCGAATCCGAGCGTGACGGTGAGCGCCCCGCCTTCCTGACGGATCTGCCGAGATTCGCCTGCGTAATCCAGAACGACGGGCGGTCCACCAGCTGTGGCGGCGGCCGCTTCGAGCACGCGGAGGCCTTCCGCCTTCGTCACGCCCGGTTTCACGCCGCCGAAGACGCGCACGGCGTTACGCTGCTGAAAACGGTTGAGGGTGCGGGGTGCGGTGCTCGTTTCGATGTGCGTGAACGTCGAGACCGGCACCAGTTGACCGGCCGGCGTTTTGATCTTGAGGTCTAGGAGCGGCTCTACTGTCGCGCGGTCCTTGTCACCGATCTGCGGAATGACTTTGTAGCTGCGGTCGAAATAGTTGAAACGGTTGACGTACGCCCCGCCCAGGAGCGTGCCGAGTTCCCGACCCACGCCGGCCAGATCCAGCCCCAAATCGGCGAGACGCTCGCGGTCGAGCACCACACGGGCTTCGGGCAAATCGATTTTCAGATCCGTGTCCACGTACAAAAACTTGCCGCTCTGCCATCCCGCCCCGAGAATGGCGCCGACCGTCTGCAGCATCTGATCCGCCGGGGCATCACTCTGCAACACCAGCTCAACATCGTACTGGCCGGGCGTGGGGAGCGGCGGATCCAACCGGGGGAACACGCGCAGCCCCGGCACCTGCGACACGGCGCCGTAGACCTGCCCGTACATTTGCTCGGTCGAGCGCGTCCGCTCATGCCAGTCCTTGGCCACGAGCCCGCCGAACCCGCCCCATGCGGTGGTCAGTGACCAGGTGAATTCTGTTTCGGGGAAGGAGGTGACCGCGTCCACAATCTGCAGATGTTGGCGGTTGGTAGCAGCCACCGTCGAATCGGGCGACGCTTCGAAGAACAGGCTGATGTGACTTTGGTCCTCGACAGGGGCAAGCTCTTGTCGTGAGAAGAGGTAGAGGGGCCAGGCGGCGATCATGATCAAGACTGCCGCAGCGACGATGCCCCAGCGCATCTCCAGCGCACCGTCGAGCAGGCGCGCATAACCACGGCGCACCAGCTCGAACGTCCGATTCACTACCAGGGCCATACGGCCCTCTTTGCCTCGAGGATGGACGAACCGTGAACTCATCACCGGCGAGAGCGTGACCGCGACAATGCCTGACAACACCACGGCCACTGCCAGCGTGATGGCGAACTCGAGAAAGAGCGAGCCCGTCAAGCCGCCCTGGAAGCCAATCGGTGTGTACACCGTCGCGAGTGTAATCGTCATGGCAATAATGGGACCGATCAACTCCCGGGCCCCTGCCAGCGCCGCCTCGATCCGCGATTTGCCCTGTCGCACGTGCCGCTCGACGTTTTCCACCACGACGATGGCATCATCGACGACCAGACCTACCGATAACACAATGGCGAGCAGGGTCAGAAGATTGAGACTGAAACCGAACGCAAACATGAAGAGGGCTGCGCCGATGAGCGACACGGGCATGGCCACAAGGGGAACGAGCGCTGTACGCACGGAGCCCATGAAAAGAAACACGACGAGCGCCACGATCAAAATCGTCTCCGACAACGTCTTGGTGATCTCCGTGAGCGCATTCCGCATGAACATCGTGCCGTCCCAGACGAGCCGCATGTCGATGTCCTTGGGCAGGGTCGGTCTGATACGCTCCATTTCGTCACGCAACCGTGCGGCGACGTCGATCTCGTTTGCCCCCGGAACCGGCCAAACACCGAGATACACCCCTTCGGTCCGGTTGTACTTGGCGACCATGTCGGCCTCTTCGGCCTCGCGCTCCACCTTGGCCACGTCCTTCAGGCGCACGATGGCGCCGCCGCGGTCGGCCACAATGAGGTCCTCGAACTCTTCGGCCGAACGGAGGTCGGTATTGGCGAGCAAATTGACCTGAACGAGATTGCCCTTCGTCCGGCCGACTGCGGCCAAATAATTGTTCCTGCGGAGCGCCCCCTGCACGTCTCCGGGGGACAGATTGAACGACGCCAATCGGTCCGGATCGATCCATATGCGCATCGCGATCTGGCGGCCGCCTTCGATCGTCACCCGCTGGACGCCCGACAGCGTCGAGAGTTGCGGCTGCAGCGTGCGCAACAGCCAGTCAGTGACGTCGGGGACGGTGCGCTCGCTGGAGGTAAAGCTCAGATAAAAGGAGGCATAGGGACGATCCGCGCGCTGCACTTCAATGACCGGGGGCTCGGCTTCCGCCGGCAATTCGGAACGCACCTGTTGGAGCCGCGCCGTAACCTCGGCCAAGGCCGCCGTGCTGTTGTGATTCAGCTTTAAATGCACCGTGACCGTGCTCACGCCGGCGCGACTGGTGGACTCCACGTAGTCCACCCCGCTGATCGCGGAGACCACCCGCTCAATCGGCGTGCTGAGAAACCCGCGGACCGTCTCCGCACCCGCGCCGTAATACACGGTCGTGATGATCACCGACGAGCTCTCGATTTTGGGATACTGCTGCACGGGCAGCGTCGTCAGTGCCCGCCATCCGGCCAGGACAATGACGAGGTTGACGACAATGGCCAGAACGGGGTGCTTGATGAAGAGGTCGGTGAATGAACGCATCTGCATGATCTTCTCTTCCTTCCGATGGTCGACTCAGTGGAGGCTGACCGCCTGCTGCCGTTGCGGCTCTCGACCTCCGTCCCCGGCAATCGACACGAGCGCCGCCTCACGGAGCTTGAATGACCCTGATGCCGCGACCCGCTCGCCGGCCCTGAGCCCCGAGTGGATGACGACCTCGTCGCCCAACATCGCGCCGCTCTGGACCTGCTGAACGTGCGCTCGGGCGCGGCCATCATTGTCGTCCGCGATGACAAACACCTGGTCTCCACCCGGACCTTTGCGCAGGGCGCTCACAGGAATTGCAACCGCCTTGCGAGCGGCACCGACCGGCACACGGACGCGCACAGAAGAGCCGGGAGCAGGCGCGTGGCCCGCGCCGTCGATCCTCGCACGCACCACCGCATTGCGGGTCGTCGGGTCGATACGCGCATCGAGCGCGATGATTTTGGCCTTGACGGGTGCCGCTGTGCCGGCGAACACCTCGACGAGTTCGCCCTCTCGCAAATCGGCGGCGACCTGCTGGGCCACAGTAAAGTCCACATGTGCCGCGTCATCTATCCCTTGCAGTGTCGTCAAGAGCGTCCCTTCATTGAGATACTGGCCTGGATGCACGTCGGCGATGCCGACGCGCGAACGAAACGGCGCGCGAATCGTCTTGCGCGCGATGATCGCCTTGGTACGGGCGATTTGCGCCCGGGCCACGTCCAGGTCCGCCCGCGCGCGGTCAACCTCTTCCTGTGTCGTGGCCATCTCATGATTGAGATTCTGTCGACGGTCGAGCACCGTCTTCGCCAGGGCCGCCTGCGCCTCCTGAGCTTTCAACTCGGCCTCCTCCACGGACACGTCGAGCGCCACAAGCACCATGCCGGCTTCGACAATCTGCCCAGGGGTGAGACGCACATCACGCACCGTGCCGGGAAGCTCGTTTTGAAGAGTGATCGAGCGTAACGCCAGCACCGTGCCAATGGATGTCGTGGATTGCCTATGTTCAATCTCCCTCGCGACCGCGACCGTCACAGTCTCCATAGGTTCAGGCTGGCTCGCCGAGGCCGCCTGGTTATCCTGAATGGCATCATACTTCCACGCCGCGAGGCCGACGCCGACCAGGAGTACCATTACCGGGAGCACCACCGATCCGATCCAGTATTGCCGACGCATCATGGAAAGATCCTCCGCGCTTGTCTGATCAAAGACCACTTTGGATGTGACACACTGGAGAACAGCAACCTTCGTTCCAAACCACGCCCAGCCCCTGGTTGTCTAACTAGGCAAGGAACCTGAGGAAGTTTGTTAGAAGGTATGAACCGGCGGCCAAGCGCCGCGAACGATTCGCCGCCTAATCGGCAGGGTGCCGATGGGTCGGCATGGCCACCGGCGTGGTCAGGCCACGGTCCCGGCCAGCTGATGGCCGACCGGTAGAAATGCTTCCATGGGCAGAATGTTGTACCGTCTTCTAAGTTCTTCGACCTGCTCGCCCATCACCGGCCAGTAGTCCCATCCGTTGTTCAGGTCGACTGTCATTGCCGCGCCCCTACGGATGGCGACCATCGCCTTCACCGGGTCGAAAAATCCCGTTCTCGCTCCGGTGATGGGCGTCAGACGGATGCCCACATGGAACTGCAAGAGCACAAAGAAGACGAACGTCCAAGGGTCACGCCGTTGGAAACCTGCGCTGAAGCAGGCAACCTGCACTTCTTCCTCCGGCGTGGTGCCATATCCGGACAGGACATGCGCGCAATCATGAAACAAAATCTGCTCTGCCGCGCCTCCTTTCTCGCCGGGGAGTGGAAAGCCGTTTTGCCGACAGTACTCCCAATAAGACCGACCCAGCGATCCTGGGGGATAGTGCTCCAACGCTTGATAGCGGCGGGCGAGCGCGGCATCTTCATAGCGCCCCAACATGCCGCGCACGAACTTGTAGAGGCCACGCAGACGCTCCTGCTCCCAGATTTCTTTCACCTTCTCCCTGAGCCAGAACCGCCGTGCCAGATCCAGACGAAGACGGAGCATCTCGCCATTGATCAGGTATCTGAGGTCCTGCACTTCCGGCGCGTCCACTTCCAGCGCGTGCGCGAACTGCTCGACCGTCTCCGTCTCGCACACATTGGCTTTCCCGTCGATCAGCGAAACGACGATGAGTCCTTGGACCAGTTGATGCCTGATCTGCCGGTCGGGGAGGGCGGACGCCAGCTCCTCCGGAGTGAGGGGCATGAGGCCGTCGACCGCATACGTGGTCCCCAGGATCGTTTGTACCGAGGCCAGCATCTGTCGTTCCGCGTCATCGAGTGCGCCATCTGCCAGCGCCACGGTTTTCATGGCACGGAGTCCCCAATGAGCTTGTTCAGGCGAAGGCATTTTCAGTTCCATCGGGTCTCTCCCGGATAGTCGGTTGAGAAGGTGCTCCGGTTTACGTTCATGCCGGAACGATTAGACGAGCGGACACCGACACGGCCGGCGGATGTGCGGTGGCGGCGGTCCAGGCTCCGAGGCCTCCGGCGAGCGGCCACACCCGAGTAAATCCCAGTTTCTGAAGCCTCCTGGTCCCCTCGACGCTCGAGGCATCCTTCGGGCAAGCGCAATAGAGGATGACATCGCGATCTCGCGGCAGCTCATGCTGCTTGGCGACGAGTTCGTCCAGTGTCAACGCGATGGCGCCGGGTATCCCAGGTGTATCCTGTCTTGCGGCAAGCGAACGAAGATCGACGATCACGGGATTCTCTCCGGCGGCAAGTTTGTCCGCAACCTCCCGGACCGTGACGCGGGGAATGCGATGGTCCGCACGGTACCGATGGACCGCCTTGTATGCGACGTAACCCATAGCCGCGACGAACACCGTGAGACCGACCGTAGGCCCGATCTGTGCGCTCATCGACAACGCCTGCTCAAGCTGATCGCTGAAGGCCAATCCAACAGCAAGCCCTGTTCCCACCCAGAGCAGAGTGCCCACGCCATTGAACAGAAGATACTGAGGTACCGAGAGCCCAACGATACCCGCCAGCGGCGGTGCAATCGTGCTGTAGCCCGGCACGAACTTCGCGATGAGCAGTGAACGGACTCCATGACGAGCAAAAAAGTCTTCGGTCCGGCGGACGCAGCTCGTCGGCTCGAGCGAAATGCGGCAGAGCCAGTTCAACACCAGCCGGCCACGGCGGCGGCCCAGCTCGAACCACACCTGATCACCCGCCATTGCAGCCACGACCGCCAAGGCCACCGCCATCCCGAGTGTCATCTGGCCGGCGCCGACTAAGGCGCCCGCAGCGATCAAGAACGGCATGGCCGGCACGGGAAGGCCAATCTGCTCGGCAAATACCGTCGCAGCGAGCACCGCGGCGCCGTGCTGTGTCAGAAATTCTATCGTCTCATTCATCAGCAACTCCGCTCAAAACACCAGGTTGACGTTCGCTGTGAGACCCACCTTGTCCACAACCCCTTCCTGAAATCGCTCCCCGGCGTGCCGGGCAATCGTCACAATTCGCTGATCATCCTTCTGACGACCGCCGCCGGGCAGACCGCTCACCATCCGTGACCGGTTCAATTCGACAATGACGCGACCTACAACCCATTGGACGCTCCCCGGCGCCGGCCTGGAAGATTCCTCGAGAAATGATGTCGAGTTGGAGGCGTCGTTCGTACGCTGCCGGATCAGTGCGTCTTCCACGATGGCTTGTCCCAGTATGGGCTGGATCCAGCGCATGGAGATGTGCAGGTCGGGAGAACGATCGATCATCGTGCTCGTTCTCATTGCGCCAAACGTGACGGGGGTAAAGAGAAGAAACAGACAAAGGAGAATTCCTGTGATTGAGGCCATCATGCCGATCATTGTGAGTAAATCAGTGGTATGGGAATTCCGCTTCATAAAGTCCTCCGCCATCTCCGGGCATCATTGCTGACAGAGGGGCACAGCAAGTCACGTTCCATCGCCGGCGATATCCCTCACCACGATGCAAGACGATGATCTTCAAAAGAAAACATCTGGAGAAGTACTACCGATGGGAGAAGGAAAAGAGGAGGGGACAAGGATTGTCGTGCCGACATCTCGGCGAAATGCCGAAACCTCGGCGTTATTGAGGACGCATGATCCCGAGCTTCTGCATTTTGGACTGGAGGGTGGTGCGCTTCATCCCGAGTCTGGCCGCGGCACCGGCGGAGCCGCCGATGGTCCACTTGGCTTCGCGCAGGGCTTTGAGAATATGCTCTCGTTCCGCATCTTCCAGCGTCTTCGGCGAACCGTTCGAAAGCGGTGACAGCGACTTCAATTCGGACAGCGGCACCATGAGGTCCGACCCGGACGACAGAATCACCGCCCGTTCGATAAAATTCTCCAGCTCTCGGACATTACCGGGCCATGGATAGGCCTGAAGCGCCTTCATGGCTTCAGCCGGGATCGTTTCGATTCGCTTTTTCATCCGCAACGCAAACTTCTGGGCAAAGTGCCGGACCAAGGCGGGAATATCCTCGGCGCGCTCACGCAAGGGCGGAAGCGTGATGGGGAAGACTTTCAGCCGGTAATAGAGGTCGCTGCGAAACCTTTGTTCCTCGACCATGTGGGCGAGATCGCGATTGGTCGCCGCGACGACCCGCACGTCGACGCGTATCGTCCTCGTGCTTCCCAGCCGCTCGAACTCCTGTTCCTGCAGCACCCGGAGCAGTTTCACCTGCAGTTCGAGCGGAATCTCTCCCACCTCGTCGAGAAACAACGTACCCCTGTCGGCCGTTTCAAATCGTCCAATCTTCGTCGCGATGGCGCCGGTGAACGCTCCTTTTTCATGCCCGAATAGCTCGCTTTCCAGCAAACCCGTCGGAATCGCCGCACAATTGAGTTTGACGAACGTTCGCTCCCGTCGATCACTGAGATTGTGCAGCGCCCGGGCGATCAGTTCCTTTCCGCTGCCCGTCTCGCCGAGAATCAGTACCGTCGAGGACGTGCCCGCAACGGTTTCGACCTCCTTGAGGACGCGCCGGAGCGTCTGGCTTTCTCCTACGATTTCTTGGAAGTTGTACTCGGTCTGGATTTCCTCCTGCAGGTACAGCTTTTCCTTGGTCAACTTGTCCTTGAGTTGCGCGATCTGCTTGTAGGCCAGGGCGTTTTCCACGGCGATGGCGACCTGGGCGCCGATCTGTGTGAGCAGTTCTGCATCATCTTCGCTGAATGCGTCCGCTTGCATGCTGACGACACTGAGCGTCCCGAGCACCTTCCCATGAGAAATCAACGGGACCGCGCATCCCGACTTTAAACCGGCGGCCTGCGCCCGCTTCACGATGTCTGCGGAAAACTCCGCGGTGTCCAGATTGCGGATCAGGACGGTCTGCCGTGAGGTAAACGCCCGGCCTTCCGGCGTGCCCTCCAGCGGAATGGCATCATCGGTTTCGACAAAGTCTTGGTTGCGTGGGAAGTCCAATGCATGCGCCGACAACCGCTGCGTCTCCGGATCAAAGAGCGCAAAGCCCGCAAGGTCGTGTGGCACCACCCGGCTCAAGCTGACGGAAATGGCCTTCACGAGCTCCCGGAGTTCGAGATGCGAAATGACGGCATTGTTCACCTCAAGCAACAGCCGTTGCCGATCGCGTTCGCGTGCGAGGTGGTCCGAATTAAACGCGTTATCGATCGCCACCGCCACCTGCTTGGCCACTTGCTGCATGAAAGCGAGCTCGGCGTCCTGATAGATTTTGGGCTGCAGACTGCCAAATCCCATGGCACCTAGCCGCCGCTGTGCCGTGGTCAGCGGCACGGTGCAGAATGACTTTACCCCGTTCTCGCGCAGCATGGACATCAACTTGGAGAAGCGCTGTTCCTGCGCAACGTCGTTGACGGTCAGCGGCCGTTGATGCGTCCAGACCCACCCGCCGGCGGATTCCTCGACCGGTATTTCGAGCCCGGGGCTGATCGTGCTCGGGACCGACGCCACCAACAGCCACAGACGCATGACATTGCGCACCGGTTCGTGCAGGACGACATTGATGTAATCAAACGGCACGATCGACGGCAGACGTTGCGCGAGATCCCCGAGCAACTCGGCAAGATCCCGATGGGACGCGATAGATTCCGTCACTTCCAGAAGCAGACGCAACCGATCGCGGTCATGAATCAGGTCCTGATGATGCAGCACGTTGTCCACAGCGACGGCGACCTGTTTGCCCACCTCCAGGAGAAACTCCAGGTCGCCGACGCCATACGCGTGTTTTCGCAAACTGGCAAATCCCATGGCGCCCAATTTCCTGACAGCCGTCGTGAGGGGAACCACGCAGAACGAATGGATGCCATCTTCCTGCATCCGTCGGGTCACTGTGGGCCATCGCGATTCCTCTGCCAGATCGGGCACCAGGATGGGCTGCTGCAATTGCCACACCGCTCCCGCGGGCGTTTCGTCAAGTGCCTCTTCATGGCCGCCGACAAGATCGGCCGGCACATTGGCTTGGATGGTCTGCAGACGCATCCGATTCCTTGCAGGGTCGTGCAAGGAAAGTGAGACAAAATTCACCTGCACGACGCGGGGCAGACGGCGAGCGAGATCGCGAAACAACTCGTGGAGATCGCGATGGACGGAAATCGCTTCCGCGACTTCAAGCAGCGCTTGATAGCGCTCGGCGACGGTCTCGCAGGGAGAGAACGAATCACGATCCATAGGCGGTCAGTATGGCCTATCGATCAATGACGACTCAAGGGGGAGGGATCACTCAGAGCCGCAACGCTTTGATTGGCGACAGGACGGCGGCCGGATTCGCTTTCCACAAGGCCTCATCGGCGTCGACGTACAGTTCCACTTCATTGCCGTCCGGGTCACGAAGGTACAGGCTTTGACTCACCGTGTGATCGCTCATGCCGTCGATCGGCACGCCGGCCTGTTCCAACTCACGCTTGGCGTGGCGCAAGTCGTCCAGACTGTCGCCGACCTTGATGCCGATGTGGTATAGACCCCGCCGACGTCCTGCCGGAGGACCCGGCGCATCCCCGACTTGAATCAACAGCAGTTCGTGATGCGTCCGCCCTGAGGTCAGTGCGGCGGCGGCTCCGTTGAAAATCCGCCCCACCTCCTTGAACCCCAACAGATCCCGATAAAATGCGAGCGATTGATTCAGGTCTCTGACATAGAAGACGACATGACCGAGATAATGGGCTTTCATCGTATCCTCCTCCCGGGGGTTATTCAGCGAGCAGGTTCCTCACCGCCGCGTGCGCCAACACTACTTCTGGATCGCGCTGCAGCGCCTCGTGATAGCGTCCCCCGAATGCCTCATCCCCTTCCACAGGCGTCAGGAGCGTGCGCAGCGATGCGATAAGCCCACCGATCGCCTCGGTTGCCGAGGCGTCGTCCGCCGCTGTGAGATCGTCTAACTCTGCCATCAGCCTTGAGAGATGGCGCAACCAGGCAAAGGCGGGATGCCCCAACACCAACTGAAGATATTCTCCGTTGGAGGCGATGCGGCCATGCCGCTGTTCATACGCGATTCGCTCGCCGTCGAGCAACGCCTTGTGCAGGCGGAGCAGCGCTTTCGACAACTGAGTCAATTCCACAGCTGTGTAGCGTGCTTTAGGCATCAGGTCGCTTTTCCCTGCCGCCGCTTTTTTCTGGCGGGACCGAACGTCAGACCGGTTTTCTGCACTTCCTGATACGGAAGCAGCCAGACCAGGGACTCGTCAGACAGGTCTCCCACCTGGATGCGGTTTCCCCACGGATCGCGGAAGTCACAGCGAAAACCGGGGTGTAATTTCAGCTTGTACTTCTTCGTGAGCTTGCGCCTGACTTCGTCGATCTGGCCGGCATCGCGCACCATCAAGCCGAAATGCTTGACGCGGTCGGGCTGCAGTTTCGCCACTTCAAAAATTGCCATGAACTGATGCTCCCCGAGCTTGCACCAGGCCGCCCCTTCGCCGCCTCGGAGCATCTTCAACCCGAAGACATCTGAGTAAAATTTGACGGCCTGTGTGGCGTCGGTCACCTCGATGACGACATGGTTGCAGCCATAGACCTGAACGGACACGGCTTACTTTCCGTGTAACAGGCTTTCCGCCTGCCGCACATGGATGTTCGAGATGGCCCCAACAAAGACTTCGACGGGCTGCGCGCCTGAAATGCCATAGCGGTTGTTCAACACGAAATAAGGGACTGCCCGGATGCCGAGCCGATGGCCTGCCGCCTCGTCGGCTCTGACCTCCGCCGCTCCCTCGTCGGATTGAAGAACGTGGGTCGCATCGAGGCCGGCCGACTCGGCCAGGTCAGCCAGCACCGTAGGCGATCCGATATCAGCGCCTTGTTCAAAATATCCCTTGAAGAGCGCGTCAACGACCGCATCCTGGCGACCTTGCAGTCCGGCATACCAGATGAGGCGATGGGCCAAGAGGGTGTTCGGCGTCGTTGAGATTTTCTCGAACGCGAACGGGATGCGCTCCGAGACTCCGGCGGCGACGACCTGCTCCTCCAGACGGCGGAATGCGTCGAGGCTGCCAAACTTGGCCTCCAGATAGGCGGTCCGATCCATGCCTTCTTTCGGCATCGTCGGATTCAACTGGAACGGTCGCCAGGTCACCTCCGCTGGAGTCGTGTGGAGCTGAGACAGGGCGCGCTCCAGCCGGCGCTTCCCGACATAACACCACGGGCACACCACATCCGAATAGATGTCGATTGATATGTGCTTTGCCAGCTGATCCATTTCAGTTCTTCTCGGCCGCACCCCGAAGCCTGTCGGACCCTTCACCATCCCATTTAAGAAAGATGTCCCATCCTCCCGGCCTGATAATCCTCCACCGCCTGTACTATTTCGGCCTTCGTGTTCATGACAAAGGGGCCATACCGCGCGATCGGCTCATCGATCGGCTGTCCGCTCATGATCAGGAGCCGGCTGTCCTGGCTCGCTTCAAACACCAGGAGCGACCCCTGGCGTTTCGAGACGACCAGATCGGCTTCTCCCGCGGCCGCTGCGCCATTCACCGAGACACGTCCTTCAAGAACAAAGATCGACGTACCGTGTCCATCTGGAAGTGTCAATTCGAATCGTGCGCCGGCCCGCAACTGCAGGTCATACAATTCGACCGGTGTAAACGTTCGCGCCGGCCCTTTCTGTCCTTGGAACGTCCCTGCAATGATACGCAGGCGGCCCGCGCCATGGTCAAGCGTGACGGCCGGGATATCGGCGTTAAGAAGCGTTTGATACCTCGGCGCGGACATTTTGTGCGCTTGCGGAAGGTTCACCCACAATTGAATCGCACGGAACATGCCGCCCTGTTTGGCCCACTGCGTCTCGTGCAGTTCCTCGTGCACGACGCCCGAGGCTGCCGTCATCCACTGGACATCTCCAGGACCGATCACGCCGGCATTTCCCGCCGAGTCGCGGTGGGCAACCGCGCCCTCATACATGATCGTCACGGTCTCGAATCCACGATGCGGATGCTCGCCAACCCCCCGCGGATGGTCCGTCGGCGAAAAATAGCGGGGACCGGCATAGTCCAGCATGAGAAATGGATCGACGGCTCGATCCAGATCATTGCTCGGAAAGAGGTTGCGCACGGGGAAGCCGTCACCGACCATATGCGTCGAGCCGGGATGATAGATCCCTGCAATTTCCTTCGTCATTGTCACGTCCGTCGCCATGATGTGCCTCCTTGCTGATCCCTTCAGTGCGCGATTTTCTCGGCCACTATTCGATCAACCGACCATCGACCGCTTCCTGTGACCAGCAGCGCAGCCGCGAGTCCGATGACCAACACATGATACTCGTAACCTTCTCCCTGCTGCTGACCGAACCAATTCATGAAGAACCCGTATGGCAGATGCACCATGGTGATGGCCCCAACCATGATAACGGCCAAGCTGGCGGCCACAAACCTGGTGAGAAACCCAGCCAGCAGCGCCACACTGCCGATCGACTCGGCGATGATCACGAGAAACGCGATGATCCAAGGCATTCCCATTTTTTGGGTGAAATAGCCCATGGTGCCGTCGAATCCGAAGCCACCGAACCACCCCAAGAGCTTTTGCGCGCCATGCGGCAGCATGACGAGGCCCAGCGTCAGTCTTAGTATTACTCCGGGCCATCCGTCATCGGTCTGAACCAACACTTTCATGCCCCACCTCCTTAGTGAGAGCACTACCGTTAGCGGAAAGATAGTTCTAGTTAGAACTAAAGTCAAGTGGGGGCTAATCCAGCGTCTGACGGTACCGCTTGATTCCAACCGCCAACGCGACGACCGCAAAGAGGGCGATCTGCCACAGCTGGAGCCCGATTTCAGCAAGCCCATTCCCCTTGAGCAGGATGCCCCGCACGACCCGGAGAAAGTGGGTTAACGGCAGCACCTCGCCGATGGCCTGCGCCCAATGGGGCATGCCTCGGAACGGAAACATGAAACCTGACAGGAGCAGCGACGGCAGGAAGAAGAAGAACGACAACTGGACGGCTTGAAGCTGGTTTTCGGCCAGCGTGGAAAACGTGATGCCCATCGCAAGGTTCGCGGTGATGAAGACAAAGGCGACCACGAACAGAAACGCGACGTTCCCCAGCATGGGCACATGAAACAGGAATCGGGCCGCAAGGAGAATAAGTCCGACCTGGACGTAGCCAACCAGGATGTAGGGGATGATTTTGCCCACCATCACCTCGAACGGACGGGTCGGCATCGATAAGAGATTCTCCATCGTGCCTCGTTCGCGCTCTCGAGTGATCGCCAGGCCCGTAATCATGACCATTGTCATGGTCAGCACAACACCCATCAGGCCGGGTACGATGTTATATTGTGTGATCGCTTCGGGATTGTATCGTGCGTGAATGCGCAGATCGATCGGTTCATCGCCCGCGGCCAAGAAAGCCAGCGGCCCCTTGAGATCATGCCGTAACGCCTGCGTCAGCAACACCCGCAGCGAACCGATTGCATTGCTAGTGGCCGCAGGGTCGGTGGCATCGGCCTCGACCAAAATCGCCGGCCGTTCTCCTCGCCACAGCTCCCGGGTGAAATTCTGCGGAATGCTCACCACGAATTGCACTTCTCCCCGCGCGAGCGCGTCTCGTGCTTCCTGTTCGCTGGTCAGCTCCCGCTTGAACTCGAAGTAGTTGCTGTTACGAATGGCGTGGAGCACCGTCCGGCCTTGCGGGCCGTAGTCGGCCAGGAGGATGGCGGTCGGCAGGCGCTTGGGGTCGGCGTTGATGGCGTAGCCGAAGAGCACCAGCTGCATCAGCGGGACACCGATCATCATTCCGAAGGTCACACGGTCCCGGCGCATTTGGATGAACTCTTTCACCACGATGGCCCACAAACGTGACGGCGAGAATCCGCGGGGCGTTCTCATGACGTAAAGTTGTCGGGCGCTCGTTTCATGAGATGGATAAAGACTTCTTCAAGACCGGCGTTGATCGGATGCCATTCATAGGGCGGGGTGCGAAAGGGGGCAATTGCGGCCTCGAGCTCCTCCGAGTCGTCGCTGCTGACGTGCAACCGGTTGCCGAAGGCGACCGCCTGGTGCACGCCGGGATGCTTGCGCAGCTCCTCGGCAAGACGGTGCAGGGCCGGCCCGCTGACGGACCATGTCGTGAGGCGCGCCTGTGCAATGACGTCAGGGACTGTGCCGTGCGTGAGCAATCGCCCGTACGCGATGTACGCCAGTCGATGACATCGCTCGGCCTCGTCCATGTAGTGGGTTGTGATCAGAAAGGTGAGCCCTTCGGCAGCCAGACCATGGATCTGCTCCCAAAATTCCCGCCGCGCCTTCGGGTCCACGCCGGCCGTCGGCTCATCCAGCAAAAGCAGCTTCGGTTGGTGAATCAGACAGGCCGCCAACGCGAGCCGCTGTTTCCAGCCGCCGGACAGGTGGCCGGCAAGCTGGCGCTGCCGTTCCGCAAGCCCGAGTCGTTCGAGGCTTCGCCCGACGGCATCCCGCCGATGTTTGACGCTGAACATACGGGCCACAAAGTCGAGATTCTCGGCGATGCTCAGGTCTTCATAAAAGCTGAAACGCTGGGTCATGTACCCCACCTCAGCCTTGATCGCTTCGCTTTCCCTGATGACGTCGTACCCGAGACAGGTGCCGCGGCCTTCATCCGCACGCAGCAGACCGCAAAGCATCCGAATGAAGGTCGTCTTGCCGCTCCCGTTCGGGCCGAGGAATCCGTAAATTTCGCCCTGACGGACCTCAAGGCCAATCCGGTCGACGACCGTGCGCTGACCGAACCGCTTCGTCATGTCATGGACGTCGATAGCGAGTGTGGGTGTAGCCACGTCGTCCCTCATCGGGCAGGCCCGAATTGCACATCCACCGGCTGGCCCGGATTCAGGTCGGCCGCCGATTGTGGGTCAAACACGATTTCCACCATAAAGACCAGCTTGTCTCGGCTTTCCTGACTATAAATGACGGGCGGCGTGTATTCCGCGCGCGGCGAGATATAGCTGACCGTTCCCGGGAATGCCTTGGGCACGCCGTCCACGGCCACCTGTACGTCATCGCCCGGATGGATTGTTCCGAGCCGCTTCTCCGGCACGAACGCCCGCACCTTGATGTTTTCCGGCGGCAGCAACACAACCACCGGTCGGCCGGCGGGCACCCATTCACCTTCTCTGTACAGGGTGTCGAAGACCAGCCCGGATTTCGGCGCCTGTTGGCGCTTCTGCCCAAACTCCCATTCGGCACGCGCCAGGGCCGCCTCCCGGGCGCGAACCTCGGCTTCGGCGGCGATAACCTGATCGGTGCGCGAGCCAAGCAGGGCCGTGTCCAAATCCGCTTGCAGCTGCGCCACTCGCTGTCGGTCCTGGTCGCGCGCCGCCCGGGCACGATCCACTTCCAGTTCCACCGCGGCGCCAGGCACGGTTGTCAGGCCTTCCTGCCGCACGACTTCGCGCCTGGAAAGCCGCAAGGCCGCCTGCGCTTGCTTGAGTTGCGCCTTGAGGGACTCGATTTCCGTCGGGCGCTTGCCTTTTCTGGCGTCCTCGAGATTCGCGAGCGCCTGACTCAGACGCCGCTCCGCTTCATCCCGGGCGGCTTTCTCCGACCCACGTTCCAAGGCAAACAACGCCTCGCCCTCGCGCACCTGTTGCCCGCGCCGTACCGCCAGGGCTTCCAATGCACCGGCGAACGGCGAGGCGACATACACAAATTCCCCTTCGACGTAGCCCTGCACGCGATCGGAAGGCGGTCGCTGGCAAGCCATCAGCACAACCGCTGTGGCCAGCGTACCTGTCAGGCGCACGAACGTCCTGAGGCCTTGATGCGCCCGACCCATCATGGCCGGGACCTCCGCTTGATGGCCCCTTCCAAGATGACCCGGATGACGGTCGAGTAGCCCCTCTCCAGTGTGAGGCCGAGTTCGGTGACTTTCGTGGGAGTGATGATGGCCTCGACGGCACCGAGGAGGATCTCAATCAGCAGGTGCACGGGAATGTCCCTGCGAATGAGGCCCGCCTTGCGCCCGTTCTTGAAGAGCGCCCCGACATGACGGCGGATCAGCCGGCGGCGGCGATGTTCGACGATACGGAAGAGTTCCGGCGACTCACGCCCCAAATCCCGGACGAACGCCGGGTGAATCTCGGACGTGTGCCGCTGCACACGTTGGAGAAAGCGCTGAATTGCCTCTTCCATGTCTGAGGAGCGCTCCAACGCCACCCGACTGAGATCGGCCTCGACCTCGTGGAACTTGGCTTTCAGCACCGCTTCCACGAGCGACGATTTGCTCGGGAACGAGGCGTACAGCGTCTTCTTGCTCATCCGCAGTTCAGCGGCGAGATCGTCCATTCTGACTCTTCGGAATCCGTGAACGAAAAATTCGCGCCGCGCGGCTGCAATCATCTGCCGGACGCCTCGAGCGCCAGCCGCCGGTTTGTCTCGTGTGGAGGTGGGGGCGTGCATGTTGGGTACTCTGGAAACTTAGTGAGTACTACAAGTTTCCAAGCCTAACTGTCAACCTCACCTATGCCCATAAAGGCATGTCTTCCTGATCGTTCGTGCTATTTTCTTTCTTTGATGGCCCGCTGGACCTCGCGGCCGGCCTCGCGGGTTTTGATGGTTTCCCGCCGGTCGTAGAGCTTCTTGCCCTTGGCGAGCCCGAGCTCTACCTTGGCGTAGCCGCGCTTGGAAAAGTAGATGCGGAGAGGAATCAAAGTCAGTCCTTTTTGCTGCGTCTTTCCCAATAACTTGTGGATCTCCGCCTTGTGAAGCAGCAGCTTCCGGACTCTCGTGGGATCATGATTCATGATGTTGCCATGACTGTAAGGGCTGATGTGGCATTGGTGGAGGAACATCTCGCTTCCGCGCACCGAGGCGTAACTATCTTGCAGATTCACCCGCCCTTCGCGCAAGGATTTCACCTCGGTGCCCTGCAGCAAGATGCCGGCCTCGTATCGTTCCTCGATAAAATAATCATGAAACGCCTTGCGGTTCGTGGCCACAATTTTCTCCGAGGCGTTGGTGCGTTGGGTCATGATTGCGCGTCCTCTTGACCTGAAGCGGACCGCTGCCTAAGATTCGCCATGCGTCCTTCCGGTACCCTCGATTCGTTCGGCGCCATTCTGTCGGGACTGGCAAAACGACTCGGACTGCAATCTCATCTGTTCGAGCTGCGTCTTCAGCAACAATGGCGTGACATCATCGGAGAGCCGATCAGCTCTCACACTTGGCCCGTACAGGTGCGCTTCAAGAAGCTCTACCTCATTGTGAGGAACTCTGTGTGGCTGCAGCAACTGATCTTTTTGAAGCCCACCCTGCTGGCAAAGCTCAACGAGCGGGCGGGATCGGAGATGCTCACGGATATCGCGTTCCGGGTTGGAGAGATTCCCGATGCCCCCGCCGTGGCTCCCGGTTCCCTGCCTCAGAGCGTCCAGGTGAGCGACGCCGCATTGATGGAAGCCCGCGCCCATGCGGCCGTCGTGCAAGATCCTGAATTGAGAGAGCAGTTGACGTCCGTCATGGCGGAAGCCTTTTCCCGGCCAGTCCCTAAGGACGACCGGCCACGGTCTGCTTGAATAACTGGCGAGAATACGCCGCGGTCGCGGCGGAATCAGGCCCGTCCACGATCGGACCGATCCGTCCCTCCTCTTCGGTGTCCGTCAGCTGATAGAATCCGCGAAGCGCCCGCTTGAAGCCAGCGCGCACCTCTTGATCTTCACCGGTCAGAAATTTGTGAAGAATCGGCGCCTCGGCCCAGGCATCGTGCGTAAAGATGTAAATGGTGATCCGCCGATAGCGGCCGGAGGGGTCGTCCGGCGTCGTCGGCCTGATCTTCATCGGTCCGAAGTTCCCCGTCTCGCGGCCGACTTTGCGGAAGCGCTCGATGAGCGTTTCGATTTCCGTATCGCTCGTCCAAGCCGGCACATGGATCGCAACAGCCGTGCCCTCCTGGGAGCCGATGCTGTACGGGGGGATCGACCGATCCGGCCGGCTAAGGTACATCCCGCCCCAGATCAGCGCAAACGATCCGAAAAATACCATCAACGCGAGCTTGACGACAGTATCGAGGGGCTTCTTCTGCGAAGGAGACGGAGGTTGAGCTGTTGCGTGGTTCATCGGCGACAGGGTGGGGGCGGGTGTTACTGGCCGGTGGGTCCTTCCTCAGCCGCCTCTTCCCGTTCCCCGCTGTCCGCCAGTCGAGCGACGGCCACGACGCGATCGTCGTCGCCCTCCAGGTCGAGAATTCTCACCCCTTGGGTGTTGCGGCCGATCTCCCGGATGTCGCCGACCTTGCAGCGGAGCACCTTGCCCTGCGCCGCCATGAGCATGATTTCATCGCTGTCCCTGACCTGAAGAAATCCGACGGCCAACCCGTTGCGTTCGGTGGTTTTGACACTGATGATGCCCTTGCCCCCGCGGCCCTGAACGCGGTACTCGCCGACAGGTGTGCGTTTGCCGTACCCCCCTTCGGTCACGGTTAGAATGGCTGTCGTCGAATCCGGCGTGATCGTTTCCATCCCGATCACCTCGTTGCCTTCTTCGAGCGTGATGCCTTTGACACCGTACGCCGTCCGGCCCATGGGCCGCACCTCGCTCTCCGAGAACCGGATCGTGATGCCTTGCTTGGTGCCCAGCAGAATTTCGCGCTGGCCGTCGGTCACCTGTACGCCGATGAGTTTGTCGCCATCCTCCAATCCGAGTGCGATGATACCGCCCTGCCGCGGATTGCTATACGCGGATAACTCGGTCTTCTTGACGAGGCCCTTCTTGGTCGCCATGACGACAAACCGGTCGTCCGGATAATCCTTTACCGCTAACGTCGCGGTGACCTTCTCACTGTTGGCGAGCGCCAATAGATTGACCAGCGCCTTGCCCTTCGCGGCGCGGCTGGCTTCGGGAATCTCGTGCACTTTCAGCCAAAAGACCTTGCCGGCGTCGGTGAAGAACAGCAGAGTGTCGTGCGTCGATGCCGTGAACAGCGTCTCGACGAAATCCTCGTCTTTGATGCCCATGCCGATCTTGCCCTTGCCGCCCCGCCGCTGGGAGCGGTATAGAGATGCCGCGTTGCGCTTGATATATCCGGCATGAGAGATCGTGACAACGACTTCTTCCTCCGCGATCAAATCCTCCAGGCTGATCTCGGCCTCCTCCTTCACGATCTGCGTCCGGCGGTCGTCGGTGTAGGTTTCGCGCAGCTGGGTCAGCTCATCCTTGATGAGCGACCGCACCAGCGCTTCGCTCGCGAGGACCGACTTGAGGTATTCGATCTGCTTCAGCACCTCCTGGTATTCCTCGACGAGCTTGGCGCGCTCGAGCTGCGTCAACCGCTGTAAGCGCATGTCCAGGATGGCGTTCGCCTGGATGTCGGTCAGCGAGAACTGCCGCATGAGGCCGGCCCGGGCTTCATCGGGAGACTGCGAACGACGGATGAGCGAGATCACCGCGTCAAGATTGTCGAGTGCAATCTTGAGCCCTTCGAGGATATGCGCGCGCTCTTCCGCTTTGCGGAGCTCATAGCTGGTCCGGCGGACGACCACTTCCCGTCGGTGCTCGATGAAATGATGCAGAATCTGTTTGAGGTTGAGCACCTCCGGCCGGTTGTTGACCAGCGCCAGCATGATGACGCCGAACGTCGTTTCGAGCTGGGTGTGCTTATAGAGGTTGTTCAGAACAACGAGGGGAATTTCGTTGCGCTTGAGGTCGATGACGATGCGAACCCCTTCGCGGTCCGACGATTCGTCGCGAAGATCGCTGATGCCCTTGATGCGGTCTTCCTGAATCAGTTCCGCGATCTTCTCGATGAGCTTTGCCTTGTTGACCTGGTAGGGGACTTCGGTGACGATCAACCGTTCCCGCTCGGTGCGTTCCTCGCTTTCAACCACGACCTTCGCCCGCAGCGTCAGCAGTCCGCGACCGGTTTCGTAGGCTTCTTTGATTCCGCTCATGCCGTAAATGAATCCGGCGGTCGGAAAGTCAGGTCCGGGGATCTTCTTCATCAGCTGGGCGACCGTGACCTCCGGATTCTCAAGCAGGAGGAGAACCCCGTCGATGACTTCGCCGATGTTGTGGGTGGGGATATTGGTCGCGTAGCCGACGGCGATGCCGCCGGCGCCGTTGATGAGCAGATTGGGCACCTTGGTCGGCAGGACCAGCGGTTCCTGACGCGACTCGTCGTAATTGGGTCCGAAATCGACGGTCTCCTTGTCGATATCAGCCAGCATCTCTTCGGCCAGTTTGGTCATGCGCGCTTCCGTATAGCGCATGGCCGCCGGGGAATCGCCGTCCATGGAGCCGAAGTTGCCCTGGCCGTCCACCAGCACATAGCGCATGTTGAAATCCTGCGCCATGCGCACGAGCGTGTCGTATATCGCCGAATCGCCATGCGGATGATAGTTGCCCATGATCTCGCCGACGATCTTGGCCGATTTGCGATAGGCCCGATTGTGCACGAGACCCATCTCGTTCATGCCGAAGAGGATGCGTCGATGCACGGGCTTGAGGCCGTCGCGAACGTCCGGGAGTGCGCGGCCGACGATCACACTCATCGCGTAATCGAGGTAGGACGACCGCATCTCGTCCTCGATGGCGATCTGACCTAATCTTTCATCCGGCGGCATTCCAACTCCCTTGGCAGGCCAGAGGCGCGCGGCACGAGGCAAGAGGTTCGACCTTTTCCTCTAGCCCCTGGCCCTTGGCCTCTCGCCACATTCTAGCTATACATCCAAATTTCGCACTTCGAGGGCATGAGTCTGGATGAAGTTCCTGCGCGGCTCGACTTCGTCGCCCATGAGAATCGTGAAAATCTCATCGACCCCCGTGACATCCTCGAGTTTGACCCGCAACAGCGTGCGCGCTTCGGGATTCATTGTGGTTTCCCACAATTGACCCGGGTTCATTTCACCCAACCCTTTATACCGCTGGATAGCCAGGCCCTGTTTGCCGAGATCCAAGATCGTCCTCACGAGATCCGCGGTCGAACGCAGTTCCTGCTCCTGGCCTTTGGCTTTGAGTTTGTACGGCGCGCGGCCCAGGCCGATCGCGGACGGCGCGAGTTTCTGCAACTCGCGAAAATCCGCGGACCCGACCAGATCGTGCGTCACGTCGAGTCCGAAGACGGCGCCGCTCGCCTGCAGGCGGCACAACACCTTATTGGATTGGTGCTCTTCGTCGGCCATGATCTCGATGGTCGGTTCCAGCTTGGGATACACGATGCGCAGCGTCTTCGTGATGTTGGCTACGGCGTCGGTCAGCGCAGCCTGATTTTTGAGGAGATCCCGGTCGAGTCCAGGCTCGTCGACAAAGGCCCGGATCATGGCGGCCTCATGCGGTTTCTTATTGAAGCGCGCCAGGAGAGTCTCGAACGAAATCATCTTCTTCAAGATCGGGAGCAGCCGGCGTCCGGTAACGAAATCCTGGGCCCCTTCGAGGTACAGCTGCACGTCTTCGACCGCCAGATCGGCCAGATATTCGTTCAGCGCCCCTTCGTCCTTGAGATAGCGTTCGACCTTGCCCTTTTTCACTTTGAAGAGCGGCGGTTGCGCAATGTAGATGTAGCCGCGCTCGAGCAGTTCGGGCATCTGTCGGAAGAAGAACGTGAGCAGCAGCGTGCGGATATGGCTTCCGTCCACGTCCGCGTCGGTCATGAGAATGATCTTGTGGTAGCGTGCTTTCGCGATGTCGAACGTATCCTTGTCCCCCTTGTCGCCCTCCTCGCGCTTGCGACCGATACCGGTTCCGAGCGCCATGATCAGCGTCCGGATCTCGTCACTCGTCAGCATCTTATCGAAGCGGGCTTTCTCGACGTTGAGGATCTTGCCCTTCAAGGGAAGGATGGCTTGAAATTTCCTGTCTCGTCCCTGCTTGGCCGAACCGCCGGCGGAATCACCCTCGACGATGTACAGTTCGCTGAGCGCCGGATCCCTTTCCGAGCAATCCGCAAGCTTACCGGGCAGCGAACCGCCGTCCAAGGCGCTCTTTCGTCGGATGAGGTCTTTGGCCTTCCGAGCCGCCTCGCGGGCGCGCGCGGCGTCAATGGCCTTGCCGATGATTTTGCGCGCGACCGGCGGATTCTCCTCAAAGTACGCCCCGAGCTTTTCATTAACGGCCGTCTCTACCACCCCTTTGACTTCGCTGTTGCCAAGCTTGGCCTTGGTCTGTCCCTCGAACTGCGGATTGCGGACCTTCACGCTCACCACAGCAGTGAGCCCTTCTCTGACGTCGTCTCCTGTCAGCGATTCGGTGTCCTTTTTCAGCAGCTCATTGGCGTTCGCGTAATTGTTGATGGTGCGGGTGAGCGCCGCCTTGAAGCCGACCAGATGGGTGCCCCCTTCTTTCGTATTGATGTTGTTGGCGAATGAAAAGAGATTTTCCGCGTAGCTGTCGTTGTACTGGAGAGCGACCTCCAGAATCATCTCGGGTCGTTCGACCTTGACATAAATCGGTTTGTGCAAGGGCGTCTTGGCTTCGTTCAGGTGCTCGACGAAGGACACGATGCCGCCCTTGTAGAGAAATACCTGTTCCTTGGCGGGCTCTTTCCTCTCGTCCTTGAGCGTAATCGACAGGCCTTTGTTCAAGAAGGCCAGCTCGCGCAAGCGCTGGGCCAGCACATCAAAGCTGAAGTCCAGCGTTTCGAATATCTGACCATCCGGCTTGAACCGGACTTTGGTGCCCCGACGTTTCGTGATCCCCGTGTTCTGAAGCGGGGCACCGGGTTTTCCGCGCTCGTACCGTTGCTCGAAGACCTGCCCATCCTGCCAGATTTCGAGCTCCAACCACTCGGACAACGCGTTCACGACCGAAATACCGACCCCGTGCAGACCGCCTGAGACGGTGTACGCCCCCTGCTCGAACTTTCCCCCGGCGTGGAGCATGGTCAGGGCCACCTCGGCAGCGGACTTCTTTTGGGTGGAGTGCATTCCGGTTGGAATTCCGCGTCCGTTATCGACGACGGTCACGCTCCCGTCAATATGGATCGTCACCTCGATCGTCTCGCCGAAGCCGGCCATGTGCTCGTCGACACTATTGTCGACGACCTCGTACACGAGATGATGCAGGCCGTCGACGCCGGTGCTGCCGATGTACATCGCCGGCCTTTTCCGCACCGCATCGAGCCCCTCCAGCACTTTGATTTGATCTGCGCTGTAGCTGTCGGATTTGGGCTTGGTGGTCTCGTCCCTGGCCATTCAGGCTCCTACATTCCCAGAAAATCGTGTCACCAGACGGTGGTCCGCGGCAAAGGGAGAGGCGAGACGTGGATCGGTGTGATCGTTCAACATCCCTCTCAAATCTTGATGGGCATCACGACGCACTTGAAGCCCGGCGTTTCTGCCTCCTGGATCAGGCACGGGCTGAGCGCGTTTTCCATCTGCAACGAAATCTTTTCGCCGTCCATGACGTCGAAAACATCAAGGAGGTAGCGGGCATTGAAGCCGGTGTTCAACGCTTCACCCTCGTATTGCGCGGACATCTCTTCCGTGGCCTCCCCATAGTCCGGATTGCTCGAAAACAATGTGAGACGGCCCGGCGCAACGGAGAGCTTCACCGCATTGGCTTTATCCTTCGACAAGACTGATACGCGCCGCAGCGCGCTTTCGAGGTCTGTGCGCTGCACGATGATCTTCCTGTTGCTTTCCTTTGGAATCACCTGTTGATAGTTGGGATAGTTGCCTTCCATGAGGCGGGACGTCAGGAGAAGGCCGCTTTTGCGGAAGATCATCAAATTCTTCGTGAACCCGATGAGCGGCTCGCCATCGCCGCCCTCTTCCAACAGCCGACGCATTTCGTGCGCGGCTTTCTTGGGAATGATCGCCTTAATCTCCTGCGGCGCGCCCTTGGTGCCGGCCTTTCCCAGGTCCTGCTCGGCCACGGCCAGGCGGTGGCCGTCGGTCCCCACGAGCCTGAGAGTCGTCTTCTTCTCACTGGAGATCAGCGTGACCAGCAGACCGTTTAAAATGTATCTGGCGTCGTTGTCTCCCGCCGCGAAGAGCGTCTTCCGGATCAGTTCCAGGAGGCCGGCTCCCGAGAGCGGCGTCAGGCCCTCGCGTTCAATGGCGGGCAGCGCGGGATAGTCATTGCTGGGCAGTCCCACGACCTTGAACTGGCTTTTTCCGGCCTGGATGGTTGTCCAGTTGTTTTCGCTCGAGATCAGGTCGATGTCGCCACTCGGCAACTCCTTGATGATTTCGTACAGTTTTCTCGCGGACACCGTAATGCCGCCGGGCTTGTGGACCGTCGCCTTGTAGAGTCCGCGCATGCCGATCTCGAGGTCAGTGGCCACGATCTCGGCCCCCTCCTGCTTCGCTTCGATCAGAATGTTGGACAAAATCGGCATGGTATTGCGCTTTTCCACGACGCCCTGCACCCGCTGAAGCCCGGTCAACAATTCATCTCTGCCCATGCGAACTTTCATGGTCGCCCCTCTCTCGATCCGCCGGTCAGCCCCGGAGGATCTTCTCCCTCAACCCATCGAGCGTTTGGTTCAATACGTTATCGCCCTCTTTGCCTTTCGTGATCTGCCGGCACGCATGCATGATCGTCGTGTGGTCTTTGCCGCCGAACAAGCGGCCGATTTCGGGAAAGGATGCGTCGGTCAACTCGCGGCAGAGGTACATCGCGATCTGTCGCGGATGCACCAGCGTCTTACTGCGGCGCCGGGATTTGAGGTCCGCAATCTTGACATGGAACCACGCGGCAACGGCTTCCTGAATGTCCTCCATGGCGACGATTTTCTTCTTATCGCCGATCAGATCGCGCAGGACGTTTTTTGCCATTTCCAATGTGATGGCCTGCCCAGTCAAGGATGCATAGGCCCCGAGGCGCACCAGCGAGCCTTCGAGTTCCCTGATATTGCTTTTCATCGTGTTGGAGAGAAACTGTATGACATCTTCCGGCAACGTAACGCCTTCATCCTCGGATTTCTTGCGCAAAATGGCGATTCGGGTTTCGACGTCAGGCGGCTGCAAATCCGCGATCAGTCCCCACTCAAAGCGGGAGCGCAATCGCTCTTCAATGTCGGGCATGTCTTTGGGAAACCGGTCGCTCGAAAGGACGATCTGTTTATGCGCTTCATACAGCGCGTTGAACGTATGAAAGAACTCCTCCTGAGTCCGTTCCTTGCCTGCCAAGAACTGAATGTCATCGATCATCAGCATATCGATATGGCGATAGCGCTTCCGGAGGTCCATCATCTTGTCGTATCGAATGGAATTGATGACCTCGTTGGTAAACTGCTCAGTGGTCAGGTAGGCGATACGCAAGTCGGTTCGCTCAGCCACGTGGTTGGCGATCGCATTCAACAGGTGGGTTTTACCCAGTCCCACACCTCCATAAATGAACAGCGGATTGTAGGCCTTCGCCGGTTGCTCGGCGACGGCCATACAGGCGGCATGGGCAAACTGATTACCCGCACCAACCACGAAATTCTTAAATGAATACTTCGGGTTGAGTTGTATTCCTCGCTTCGCCTTCGCAGGACCGGCTGTCCGGACTGCCTGCGCGACGGCAGCCGCATCCGCCGTCGGCGCCAATCGATTGAACACCACGAAGGAAACCGCCGTCTCTCCTCCCCCACGGGCAGTCGAGACCGCCTCCTGAAGAAGCGGGCCGTAATGCTGGCTGAGCCAATCCCCAAAAAACTTATTCGGAACGCCGATTTGGGCGGTCCGGTCTTCAATCCGTTCCAAACGGACCGGCATAAACCAGGTATCATAGACCTGCTTAGGCACCTTCGCTTGGATATATGCTAATGCCTCCTGCCAGACCGTTGAGACTGTCATGCTACTTATTCCCCCAATACACAGGCTTATTCACACCTGTGGATAATGCACGATTCTCTTCAGAAATCTTGATATCTCACAAGGGCTTGTCGGATCAGACAGAGGTCCTCAAATTTCTCTTCAGCCGCCATTCAAGAGGTTATGAACAGTGCACTCTCCTCACACTCCGAGTCAATCCCCAACCTCATCCACAGACCAAAAGTCTCAAGCCTGCTTTCGGATCAGCCGCTTAGGCGCAATCCCCGTCATCCCCCCTCCTACTCCGAATCCTACGACGGCGACTGTTTCTTTCTCTGTCACACAAATTCGGAGAAGAGCAAGAGATGTTAGATCACCACCGTATGGTCATATTCAAAAATCTTCTTTACGAGATCATCGTACGTCAACGCATCGTCGGCCGTATCATCCCTTAGCGAGAACACAACTCCCCCTGCATAGGGAAACATCCGATCCCCGCTTTCTTGGAGCAGCACGACGTCTCCCTGCGATTCCGATGGATGAAACACAGCCGGATCGATCCGGTCGGGTGGTTTTCTCAGCAGGTAAAGTGTCTTCCTCATGAAAACACCAGTGTTCGATCGCACGATTGCAGAAGAGCGCGGATCTCGCCTGATGATTTCTGGGTCACAGGAAAGTCCTCAAGAAGCGCATCCGTCGCTGTGCCGGACTCGACAATAAACGGTATGCCAAGCTGAGCGAGAGATGGACGATATTTTTCGAGGATATCGACATCAACCACGTCATCCGTTGCGTCAGTCAACAGCAGAGGCGCTCGTCCTAACAGCACGATCGTCGTTTCGTGATCCCCGGCACGGAGGCCAAGCGCAATGCGCAGGGCTTCGACTGGACGGTGCGTGGTTGTCGGGTCTTCAGCGATCACCACCGCTACACGCTTGGACATCGGGTCACACTGCGACGCGTTACGTAAACGCCAGGAAACGATCACAGCCGTCAATAATTCCGGAAAGCACGACTAAGCCGGAGAGTGATACGCGAGAATCTACATATTGCGTGGAGACACCATGTTGTTGGCATCCGTATGCACAGACCGACATCTTCACACCTTCATCGAGTAAACGGCTGAAACGAGCATCTGTGAAGCCTTTGACACCCTCATCAATCAGATACACATACACATCGACACCTTGCCGGACGGCGGCTTCTGCGAGCCGGACCACCGTCTCAATGCTCTGGTCTGCAGGGGCTGTGGATAACAGGAGACCAAGTTTTCTTTCTGGCATGCGAAAACTCTGGACATTAAACAGAATATTTGTTTAAGAATCAATTGGTTATAGGTAGTGTGTGGGGGGAGACTACGGGGTTTTTGAGGGGAAGTCAATTGGAAAAACCAGCGTCTAAAAACCCTTGATCAGCGAGAGGAAATAGCGGGGAAGATCCGATAGGGCCACTGTCTCCTGGACCTTTGAATCCATATTCCGGACCACAGCGGAACCTGAGGTGGCTTCGTCATCGCCAAGCAACACGGCAAATCGAGATCCACTTCGATCGGCTTGTCGGAGATGCCCTTTGAGCGTGGTTGCACGATAATCGCTCTGCGCGGAAAGTCCAGCCTGTCGGAGCGCATCCAGTAG
>DASTQE010000158.1:0-3489 GCA_035761895.1 Nitrospira sp.
GTTTGCGGAGCCAAGCAGCGGCGGGGCCGTGCGGTTTCACCACTCGCAGAAGCAGTGGTTGCACGTCCAGCCGCTTCTCCTTCCGCGAGCACAAGGACTGACCAGGCTGCTCCCTTCTACTCTGGTGTGCGCGTTGGGCGAGCAAAGGAAGCTGCCTAGCCTACCTATTCACTATTTTGCGGAGCCAAGCAGCGGCGGGGCCCTGCGGTTTCACCCATCGCCGGAGCAGAGCCGACCATCCACCTCCCACATCCACCCTTGACCCTGGCTCGATGAGGGCTTTCACTAGTCCTAGAAGGATCGCGGGCAATGATAGGAGTGAACGAGGGTATGAATGGGAGGGCTTCAGGACGGCGTTATCAATAGCGGATTCGCTGACGAGCATGCCATGCAAATTGTGAGTCTGGTTTGGGGAATTCTTGCACTGCTCGGAGTGCTGGCGGCCTTAACACCATTTTTCGGGGCGCTGAACTGGTTGCTCATCCCTTTTGCCGTCGTCGGCGCGGTCGTATCCGCAATCGTGACGGGCATGGCACCTGAGGGCCGAAGTGGAAAGAGTATCGCAGGACTCATCTGCTGCGGCGTCGCCGCAATCCTAGGACTTCTCCGCCTCATCGCGGGTCTTGGGGTTCTGTAAAACTGGTCCTCGCCTGCCTCTTTTTCTTTTTCACACGAAGTCCAGGGATCGAGAATGGCGCTTGCCATGAAGAACAGCACTCCCGTAGTGTAGGTTTGACACCATCGAGGAGGCGGCCCCATGAGTGAGACCGGCGGAGAGGCTCTATCTGGCCCCGATCTGGGAACAGATGGGGCGGCATCGAGCGAACTCCGCGACGGGGGCAAGTTCCTCGGCCACTTCAACGGCGAACCGGTGCTGCTGGTCCGCAAGGGCACGACCGTGCACGCAATGGGAGCCAAGTGCACGCACTATGGGGGCCCTCTGGCCGAGGGCCTGTTCGATGGATCGACCGTGCACTGTCCGTGGCATCACGCCTGTTTTCGACCCGAAACCGGAGAAGCCGTCCACGCTCCGGCCTTCGAGCCGGTGCCCTGTTATACGGTGGAGCAGCGCGGCGGCCGCCTGTTCGTCACCGGGAAGAAGACGTCGAAGCCTTCCGCCACTGCGCCACTCGCCTCTGTCCCGTCCTCCGTCATCATTGTGGGAGGTGGGGCCGCCGGATTTGCCGCCGCTGAGATGCTCAGGCGCCAGGGCTATCAACAACCGGTGACCATCATCTCGGCCGACGACGCCGGTCCCTATGACCGCCCGAACATTTCGAAGGATTATTTGGCCGGCACCGCCCCGGAAGAATGGATTCCGCTTCGGCCGCCGGGTTGGTACCAGGAGACCAGACTCGATCTGCTCACGGGCCGTCGCGTGGTCCGGCTCCTTCCCGACACGCGCTCGGTCGAGTTGGACGACGGCCGCCGCCTTCAATACGGAGCCCTAGTGCTCGCCACCGGCGCAACGCCCATCACCCTCGATGTTCCAGGCGCCCAATTGCCGCACGTCTCTTATCTGAGAACCTTGCGCGATAGCCGCGCGATCATCGAACGCGCGACGCAGGTGCGACGCGCGGTGGTTGTCGGTGCGAGCTTTATCGGGCTGGAAGTTGCCGCTTCGCTCCGGACGAGGAATCTCGAGGTCCACGTGGTGTCCCCAGAGGAGATTCCCATGCAGCGGGTGCTCGGCGCCGAGCTGGGCGGCTTTGTGCGCCAGGTGCATGAGCAGCATGGCGTGCAGTTCCACCTGGAACAGACCGTCTCGTCGATCGCCGAGCAGTCTGTCACGCTGAAGAATGGGACGAAGCTCGATGCCGACCTGGTGGTCGTGGGAATCGGTGTCCGACCGAATATGGAATTGGCGAAGCAGGCTGGGTTGACGGTCGATGGCGGTGTCAACGTGGATGAATACTTACGCACAAGCGCCCCGGAGATTTGGGCCGCCGGCGACATCGCACGGTGGCCGGACCGCTACAGCGGGACATCCATACGCGTCGAACACTGGGTCGTGGCCGAACGTCATGGCCAGGCCGCCGCACGAAACATCTTGGGTCACAATCAACCGTTCGCCGCCGCCCCCTTCTTCTGGAGTATGCATTACGATGTCACGATCAGCTATGTGGGATATGCCCAGGCGTGGGATGAGGTCACCGTGGTAGGAAGCATCCCGGATCGCGATTGCTTGGTGGCCTATCGCAAGAACGGAAAGCCCCTGGCGGTGGCCTCCGTTAACCGCGATGCCGAGTCCCTGCGGATACAGATCGCCATGGAGCGCGGCGATGTCGGTGCAGTGGAAGCCTGTCTTCAGAAACGGTAGGAGTGTTCAGGCGGTGCCGTTCGAAGCGCGGAGTTGGAAACGAATCAGCCATTATTAGATAGTGCGAGCGGCTCAGTAGCCCACCCGCTATTTCTCTCCTCGAGAAATGTAGAATGTCCCCGTTTTTTGACTCCCCAGCCCGCACGTCCCCTCTCATATTTGAAGCTGGATCGTGCATTCCCGCTTCCTTTATAGTTTAATCGTTCTTACTCATTCGTCACACCATGCCATCTCTAACCAATCAGAAGCCGGCCGTGAAAGTGATCGTCATGGCGCTCGGCACCGGCGCCTATTTTTTGGCCGGAAAGATCGGACTCGGCTTCGCCTCTGTGCATGTGAGCGCATCGCCGGTCTGGGCTCCCGCCGGGATGGCGATCGCGCTGCTGCTGATGTTCGGAACCTCCACCTGGCCGGCGATCTTCGCCGGAGCCTTTTTAGTCAATGTCACCACCGTGGGATCGCTGCTGACATCCGCCAGCATCGCAGTCGGCAATACGCTCGAAGGAATCCTTGGCGCATGGTTGTTGCAGAGGTTTGCGCATGGCGTGCAGGCGTTTGAATCTCCTCCGGACATTTTGAAGTCCGCCCTCCTCGCCGGATTCCTGAGTCCGACCGTGAGCGCTACGATCGGGGTCACCAGCCTCATGCTGGGCCAGTACGCATCACCGGAGCAATTGACAGTCATCTGGCTCACCTGGTGGATGGGCGACGCGACCGGAATTCTGATTGTCACGCCGGCAATACTATTGTGGGCCAGGCATCCCCGCATTGAGTGGAACCGCCCACAACGGCTCGAGCTTGGCCTCTTACTCCTCGTGCTCCTCGTGACCTGTGCGGTGATTTTTGGCCCTCTGATGAATACGGGACACAAGTATCCGCTGCAGTTCCTGCTTGTGCCCATCATGATTTGGGCAGCCTTCCACTTCGGCCCACGAGAGACGGCCACGCTCACGGTCATCTTGGCAGGGTGGGCCACGTTCGGCACGATCAATGGCCGAGGTCCATTCGCCAGCGAATCCGAAAATGAGGCGCTCTTGCTCGGTCAAGCCTTTCTCGCGGTGAATTCGGTCATGACGTTGGCACTGGCCGCCGCCGTGCAGGAGGGCAAGGACGCAGAGACGCGTTTCCTCGACACGGCCGAACGGTTGGTGAACAAGCGCACGCAAGAG
>DASTQE010000159.1:0-7039 GCA_035761895.1 Nitrospira sp.
ATCGGCGCGATGAACGACCTGCTCTACGTCTGCGCCCCTACGCCCTTGCAGGCGGGCGTCGCGGCGGGGATTCAGGAACTGCCGGACTCCTTCTATCGCCAACTGGCCAAGGAATACCAACACAAACGCGATCGCTTCTGCGCGGCCTTGGCCCAGGCGGGTTTGCCGCCTGCGGTGCCCCAGGGCGCCTATTATGTGCTGGCTGATGCGACGAGGCTGCCAGGCAGGAACGGGAAGGATCGCGCCATGCATGTGCTCAAGACCGCCGGTGTCGCCGGAGTTCCGGGAGAGGCATTTTTTTCCAGCCCCGAGGGCTCTCGATACCTCCGATTCAGCTATGCCAAGATGGATGCGGACCTCGATGAAGCCTGCCGACGAATTGCGCGCCTTGTCTGATCAAGGGACTTTCTAACTTGTCCATATCACCCTCCCGTGGTATGAAAACGGTATGAAGCTATATCTGCGTCAATCGAACTGGAATCTCGTTCTTGCGACCTTCATGCTCTTGTCGGCTGCTGCCTGCGCGACCTCTCCGGGTCAGGAAGGGATAGGGGGGCTGCCGGTCAGCATTCCTTCGGGCGTGCAGGAAGATCGAAGTGTGTTGGCCGGCGAGTGGGATTATGAAGAGGACGCGGTCGTCACATTGACCCTCGATGAGCAGGGCAACGGCACCTATCCGTGGAAGGGCGGCCGGTTCGAAACCCATTCGCTGACCGACCATACGTGGCAGGGTCGATGGATCCAGCGAGACAATGACCGCGAGGGAGGCTTTATCGTACAGTTGTCTCCGGATTACTCGAACGGAGAAGGCCGTTGGTGGTACACCAGAATTGAAAATAACCTAACGCCGACGCAAAAGGGCGGAACCTTTCACCTGACGAAGAAGTCCTCTGCAACGAACGATACAGCCTCCAACCGTTGACACCCATGCAAGAACGCAAGCATGTCCGGTTTGCGGTGCAACGGCCTGTCTCCTTCCGCGGAGATCTGGTGGCAGGGACCGGCACGATCCTCAACATTTCCCGGCAGGGCTGTGCCATTACGTCCGACACGGTCGCGGAAACCGAAGCCTATCTGCAATTGAACCTGCAGCTGCTCGAAGAGGACGACCCGGTGCAGGTGGACCTGGCCGCCGTGCGCTGGTCCCGCGCAAAGAGGTTCGGCGTGGAATTCATCAAAATTCCGCAGGATGTCGGAGAGCGGCTCAGGCAGTTCGTGAAATTGCTGGAATCGGAAGGCTGAGCCCGGGGTCACCCGCCGCTATTTCATGGCGGCAGCTCTCACCTGTTCGTACGTCGTGAGCCCGCCGAGGACTTTCAGAATCCCGTCCTGCATCAGCGTAATCATCCCTTCTTTTTTCGCCAGGCTCGTCATTTCCGCGGTCTTTGCACGGTTCTGAATCAGGGTCTTCATTTCATCGGATCCCCGGAAGAGCTCGTGCAGCGCGACGCGTCCCTTGAACCCGGTCTGATGGCAGTGATCGCACCCGCGTCCGCGATGCAGTGTGAACGCGTCGCTGTAGGCCGGGAGGTCCATCGCTTCCCATGAGGCCGGACCGTACTCCCGCATGATCTTGTCATACTCCTGGGCGGAGGGATGATACACCTCTTTGCAATGCGTGCAGAGCCGCTTGCAGAGCCGCTTCGCCAGGACCCCCTGCATGGCGTCGGCAAAGTTGAAGGAGTCGCATCCCAGGTCGAGGAGGCGGATCACCGTTTCGACCGCGCTGTTAGTGTGCAACGTGCTCAAGACGAGATGTCCCGTCAGCGAGGCCTCAATGGCCACGTCGGCGGTTTCCTTGTCACGCATCTCGCCGATCATGATGACATCCGGGTCCGCGCGAAGGAATGACCGCATAGCCGCTGCGAAGGTGAAGCCGATTTTGGGCTGTACTTGCACTTGTCTGAGGCCTTCCTGCGTGATCTCGATCGGATCCTCGGCCGTCCAGATTTTCCGCGCATCCGTATTCAGACGATGCAATACCGCATGGAGCGTCGTGGTTTTCCCCGACCCCGTGGGGCCCACGCACAGAATCATGCCATGGGGCTTTTCAATGATTTCCAGCAGCGCAGATAGCGTCGCCGGCGCAAACTCCATTGACTCGAGCGCCATCGGTTCTTTGGCGGTCAGGAGCCGCATGACGATGTCTTCGTTGTTGCCGGCGGTCGGCAGCGTCGCGACGCGGACCTCGATCTCCTTGTCGCGGTTCAGCTTGAACCGGAGCTTGCCGTCCTGCGGTTTGCGCCGTTCGGCGATATCCAGGCTCGACATGATCTTGATGCGGGAGACCAGGGCGCGTCGATACGCAGCCGGAATCTTCATATAGGTCGAACACGTCCCGTCGACGCGAAAGCGGATCGCCGTCTCCTTGCGATCGGAGTACGGTTCGATATGGATGTCAGACGCCTCCTGCCGGTAGGCCTCGGCAATGATCTGGTTGGCCAGTCGCACGATGGCCGAGTCGTTCTCATCGATTTCGTTGGCCTTATTCTCGGAAGAGTCTTCCGTTTTTGCCTCATGGACGAGCTCACCGAGGGTATCTTCGATCGAGCCGGCCTCGGTCATCCCGAGCGTTGACTGCAGGAAGCGCTTGATATCGCACTTCAGGCTGACGGCATACCGGATCGTCAGGCCGGGAAACGCCCGTTGAATGTCATGCCCCCTGACGATGTCGTGCGGGTCGTCGATGAGTACGTCGAGGACGCTCCCGTGCATTTTCAGCGGCAGCCATGAATGTTTCCAAAGGTAGTCCTGGCTCAGATCTTTCGTCAGCTGGGGATCGACGAGCGTTTTCTCGTCGTAGGGGATGTAGGGGCAGTCGAAAAACCTGCTCAACGCTTTGCCGAGCGCCGCTTTGGGCACTCGGTACTTCTGGATCAACACCTCTTCGAGGTCGACACCCTGCTGCAGGGAGTCCTGCACCGCTTTGACGAGATCGCCCTGGCGAAGAAAGCTTTCATCGATCAATAGATCGAAGGCACGCGGATCGATCGTTCTGCTTACTGTTTTCTGCATCGGGTCAATGATTCAAAGATTGTGAATACCGAGAATCATCTATGACCGGGATGGTCTGGCGGCACCGAGCAGCGGCCCACAGGTCGGCTCCTGAGGCCGTTCTTCAGCGCGCGTTGATAGCACCGAGTATACGGGTCCTCCGTCGATCCTCAACCAAATAAGTGAAAAGAAACAACGTCGTGGGGCGAGACTCGTTAGGAAAGCGGTGAACCAGGCTCCGGAGGATTGACGACCTCGAAGAGGGCCGAATAATCGAGCTCGCCCCAGCCTCTTGCGATCGCGCGATCGAGGATACGCGGAAGGCCTTCCAATGCCTCCACCGTCAGACCGCGTGCCGTCGCCTCTTGGAAAAACAGCAGGACATCCTTGAGGAGATGGCGGGTCGAAAAATTAGGGTGGTGGTAGTCATGTTTGATGAGACGCGGCAGCTTCTTGTCGAAGGTCGGCGCATAGAGGGCGCTCTCGCGGAGAATGGCCATGAACGTCTCGACGGAGACCCCGGATCGTTGAATCACTCCGAGGCTCAACGCGAAAGCCAGCGTCTCTGCGGCGATCAAATGGTTGAGCGCCAGCTTGAGGGCGGAGGCCTTGCCTACCGGTCCAATGTACCTGGGTTCGCGGCTCAGCGACCGAAACAGAGGTAACCACGTGGCGAACTGCTCTTCCGTGCCACCCATCATCACGGACAGCGTTCCCGCCTTGGCTTCAGCCAAGCTGCCGAGGACCGGCGCTTCGCAGTAGGCGCCCTTGCGCAGTTCGACCTCGCGCTGGATCTCGAGGCTTTCATTCGTGCCGATGGTGCCCATTTGCACGACGGTTTTGCCCTTCAGGGCCTTTGAACAGGCCGGAGTCAACAGTGTGGCGCGGATTGCGGCTGCATCAGTGAGTAGGAGGAGCGCACAGTCGGCCTGGCTCACCGCGAGTTCAGCAGCGCCGACAACGGCAATGCCTTGCGTTTGGAGCGGCAGCGCTTTCGTAGGGGTGCGGTTATAGGCGATCACCGTGTGTCCGACCGCATGCAGGCGTTCCGCGACGGCGCGGCCTAACAGGCCTGTCCCCAGAAGAGCGATCGTTGTCGACGACGTCATGGCCGTTTCTTCTTCAGTCTCGCCCGATCGGCATGCGTCTGGAGAAAGGCGCGCAAGTCGGCTTTGGCTGTCGCGGAAACAGCGATGATGCCTCGAAGCCGCGGGGTGGGCTGATTAAAGATGAAGGGACGGCCCTCGGAATCGGCGACCGTGCCGCCGCTTTCCTGGACCAGGAGGACACCCGCAGCCACATCCCATTCATTTTGCGGTTCGATGGTGAGCGCCGCTTGCACCCGTCCCACCGCGACCAGCGCCAAGGCATGGGCGATTGACAACATGGGGCGGATTTGAGCCTTGCCATCAAGATCGGCCCAGCGTCCCGCACGGTATTCCCATAAGTTGACCAACACCTCTGATCGGTCGCCGGCCGGTGCCGTAGGAGCGACAGGGCGTCCGTTTACGTGGAGGCCTTCACCCCGAACGGCGGTAAACAGTTCGTCTGTTGACGGATTCAAGATGGCACCGAGCAACGGTATGCCGGCCTGGACCAGTCCGACAGAGATACAATACTCCGGCACTTTATTGACATAGGCTTTCGTGCCGTCGATCGGATCCACGATCCACACACGCCCTTTGTCTAACCGGCTCGGGTCGTCCGGTGACTCCTCGGAGAGCCATCCGTCGTTCGGGAAATGTGCTTCCTGCATGTCCCGGAGGATCCGATTGACCTCCAAATCGGCGGTCGTCACAGGCGACCGATCCTTTTTCGTGTGAACATCAAATCCCATTCTGGACAGGTCCATGGCTCGTTGGCCGGCTTTCCTGATCACACTGGCGAGTTGGGCGAGCTCTCGTTCCATCATGCCAGGGTAACAGGTCTGCGCGTCCGAGGAAAAGGACACCCCGACCTTTTGCACCGGCCGCCCCCTTGACCCCTTTACCGAACCTGCGTACAAGGCTGACCTAGGCTCTTGCACAGGCCAAGTCACACGCTGGACCTCCGTCAAACCATCACAGGAAGCGATCTCGCATGAAACTGGTTCAAAAGCGCTCCAAAAAAACGGGTCTTCCGCCGGGCACTCTCGTGCATATCGGCGAGCGGAAGTCGGAAAAGGTCACCGTCACCGTGTTCCGTTACAGCGGCGCGGACTGCGAGGAGCTGCAACAGGAACAAGTGGACGGGTTGTCGCGGCCTGTCGATGAATCGGTGATCTGGATCAACGTGGGCGGAGTCCATCAGGTGGAGGTGGTCGAGACGCTGGGCAAGCAGTTCTCTCTGCATCCACTCATGCTGGAGGACGTGGCGAATACCGATCAGCGTCCAAAGCTCGACGACTACGAGACCTACTTTTTTCTCGTGATCAAAATGCTGTCATTAACGAAACGGAACGAGATCGCGGTGGAGCAGGTGAGTCTTGTGCTCGGCAGAAACTATGTGATTTCGTTTCAGGAAAACGGGACGGATGTCTTTCAGCCGGTTCGTGAGCGCCTGCGGGGAGGGAAGGGCCGGCTGCGCCAATCAGGCGCCGATTACCTGCTCTATGCCCTTGTCGATGCCATCGTCGATCAATATTTTGCCGTTCTGGAATCTCTCGGTGAAAAGATCGAGGCCCTGCAGCAGACTGTCGTCGATGATCCCAGGCCTGAGACGCTCAATGACATTCACGCGCTCAAGCGTCAGCTACTCTTTCTCCGACGGGCCGTCTGGCCGCTTCGCGACGTCATGAACAACCTCTCACGCTCCAACTGTCCTTTCCTCCAAGAACCGACCAAAGTGTTCTTCAGGGATGTGTACGATCATGTGGTGCAGATCGTCGACACCATCGAGACCCTGCGCGAAATGGTCTCAGCCAGCCTCGACATCTACCTCTCGAGCGTGAGCTACCGCCTCAATGCCGTCATGCGAGTGTTGACGGTCATCACCACCATCTTCATGCCGCTCAGTTTCATCGCGAGCATCTATGGCATGAATTTCGAGCATATGCCCGAGTTGCAATCGCGGTGGGGCTATCCGTTGGTGCTCTCGGTCATGACGGCTGTGGGTGTCGGGATGTTGCTCTTGTTCAAGAAGAAACGCTGGCTGTGACAGGACGTTGAAAAAATCCTGTTTTCACCCGCCCAACCCGGCGCGCTGGGGCTGATCTTGTTACTCCTGCACTTCAACGCTATCCACGAAATACGGTGTTTCGCCGAAGCAGGTCGTCGGCAGGTAGCGATATTCTTTGTAGTGGAGCACGACGCGTTTGCCCATGACTTGGGACATCTGACGGGCCACGCTATCGTCCCAGACCGTAAAATCCCATAGCACGGGCGCGGTGCCCGGGACGGTCGTCATGGCGAGCTCACCCTCATGAGTCTTGCAGAACCATCCCTTCTTTGAAAATTTCTGGATATACCCGGCCCGGTTGCCGTCGGAGTAGCTGTAGTTGAACGCGACCATGAGCGCGCCCGCCGCCAGGAAGACCAGCACGAGCAGCACGCGCGGTCTGAGGAGCCATACGGGGAACAGAACCGATGCCCAGTTCATGCAGCCCTCCTTGGGCTATCTGCGAAGATCAGAGAACAGCCAAGGGGCCTCGGTCTTTCGCCGTGCCTCATAGGCCGCGATTGCGGGTTCCTGCTGCAAAGTGAGGCCGATTGAGTCCAGTCCTCGATATAAGCAGTCCTTCCTGAAGGCATCGATCGAGAACCGATAGACGGTTCCCTCGGGCGTCGTGACGGTCTGTTCGGCGAGATCCACGGTCGCCTGGTAGCCCGGTCTGGCCATCACGTCCTTCATCATCGCTTGCACCTCGTGCGCATTAAGCACGACGGGAAGAATGCCGTTTTGAAAACAGTTGTTGTAAAAAATGTCCGCAAAGCTGGCAGCGATCACGCAGCGAAATCCTTGATCGAGCAAGGCCCACGGCGCATGTTCGCGGGAGGAGCCGCAGCCGAAGTTGTCGCGAGTTAGGAGAATCGTCGCGCCGTCGTAACGGGGTTGATTTAAAAAGAAG
>DASTQE010000160.1:0-4477 GCA_035761895.1 Nitrospira sp.
GCCCATTGTCATAATGACTACCAGGCAAGGCCGCAGCGAGCGCAGAGGCGAATCGTGCCCTTTTTCACCATCCTGCCTACTTGATCTGGGAGAAATCGATCGGAAACGTCACCTCGCCGCCATTGGCGGGAAATATCGTAATGGTCGTCTGGGCCGTGGGATCGAAGTCGGCATAGGCGAAAGAAGCCACGACCTTGGCTTTGAAGCGCGGCGGCTCGGGCCAAGCGGCACTCCGGCTTGCCCGACCGTCGAAACGCACGTTCACCGGCTTGATCGTTTTACCCGCTTGGTCGAGCACCATATAACTGTCGACGGCGAAGTTCGGCACATTGCCGAAAATCGTGGCGCTGACCAGCATGGTCTTGCCGTCAAGCGCCTGGGCAATATCGGCTTCGCTCGGCTCGACCCCTCGCAGTCCCATGTGGGTGGCCATGACCGCCAACGCGGCAAGCTTCGTGATCAGAAATCCGCTGGGATGCAGCTCATCCGTGGCGCCAAAGCGCGTATAAAAGGAATCAGGCGGGCGATGCTGTTTGGCGGCTTCGGCTCCCCCGTCGAGTGCGGCACGGATCGCATCCTGAGACGGTTGGATCTCGATCGCAGAAGCGCCGGCCCCCGCATAGACCACGAGACAGGAGACGGTGAGAGCCGCTGCAATTGGTCTGAATCCGCGCTGCATAGAGAAGGCACTAGCAGAATCAGTTTTTACCTGTCAACGAGCGGGTTGAAGCCCGCGCTAGGACTCATTCTCACCCGCCCAACCCCGACGCGCCGAGACGCGTCCTTCCCCGATTGACAAAACAAAAGATGAAGTGTTACAGGAATCAGTCTTTTCTTACTTGATTAAGACGTCACACGGAGGAGTTCATGGCAGCCCCCGAGCAGCAACCATCCCAGACACCCAGACGCCAATACGTCAACTTCGCTTTCTACAAGGTCGATCCGGCGTGGCGGCGTTTGCCGGAAGACGAGCGGGCGAAAGGCAAACAGGAATTCATCCGGGCGATTGAAGACTACTCCGGAAAGGTGCTGGTGATTCCCTACTCGACCGTTGGCATCCGCGGCGATTGCGACTTGATGCTCTGGCGCATCAGCTATGAGCTCGAGCTGTTCCAGCAGATGAGCGCCAAGATGCTCGCCTCCGGCTTGGGCAAGTACGTCACGACTCCCTATTCATATCTCTCCATGACCAAGCGTTCGATCTACGTCGACCATCATACGCATGAAGGCCAGGAAAGCAAACGCCTGACCGTCGTCCCCGGCAAAGCCAAGTACATTTTCGTGTATCCCTTCCTTAAAACCCGCGAATGGTTTCTGCTGACGAAGGCCGCCCGGCAGGGCATGATGGACGAGCATATCGAGGTCGGCCACCGCTTCCCGTCCGTCAAGCTCAACACGACGTATTCATTCGGTCTCGACGATCAGGAGTGGGTCGTGGCGTTTGAAAGCGACAAGCCCGAAGACTTCCTCGATCTGGTGATGGCGTTACGCGAAACGGAAGGCTCCCGCTATACCCTGCGCGATACGCCCATCTTCACCTGCATTCGCGGCAGCCTGAAAGAAACGCTGGATTCCCTCGGCGGCTAGCCTACGCTGACAAAATGTTCATCCTCGTCTTGAAGGGCGTTCGGTCGTCTGGCCGAACGCCCTTCACTTTTCGACAAGTCTGAATCTGTGGATCTCCGCGCGGCACTCTACTCCGTTTTTCTCCCCGGCCTCGGACAGCTGACGCAACGCCGCTATGGGCAGGCCGCGGCGGCGTTCCTTTGCACCGCGGCACTAGTCGGCGCGAGCCTGATGCTGGGCCGTGTGTCAGGACGGGCCGCCGAAGTGTTCTTCTTCATGATCCTGGCGCTGCCCTGGTGGGCGCTGCAAAGCTACGACGCCTATCTCGGATCGGCCGCCGGCTCTGGTTGGCGGCGCACCTTCAGGACCGCCTGGCAGCGCGGCCACGATGTCCGTTTTCTGGGAGTGCTGCTGCTGATCAGCGCCGTCAACGACACGATCATCATCCTCAAAAATTTCGAGTACCTGCTGCCCTTCTACTGCACGAAATTTGCCGGGATCCCCGGGTTCTTGACCAAAGCCATCTCCCCTGTCCTTCACCTCGCCGTGGGGTACGGTTTCCTACGACTCACTCGTTGGGCGTTTTTCATCTATCTCATCTACGCCGCGTACGGGTTTACCAACGGCATGGTCAACCTCGCCTGCTTCGGGCCGGGCCGGATCCGGAACACCCTGCTTGCCGCCGTCGTCCTCTCCACCATTTATATCGTCTGGCGCCGCGACGTCCTGCTGAAAGCATCTACAAAATGATCCTTCCAAGCTCGCTCATCTTTCTTTTTGGGGCAGGGCTGGTTGATCTCCACGTGCGCGCTTGGACGAGCACCGACTCTCTGCAAATACGGTGGATCTGGTGTGCGCGTTCGGCGAGCACAGGAGATCACCAGCCCTCATGCCCCGCTTATTCTGGTGTGCGCGTTCGGCGAGCACAGGAGATCACCAGCCCTCGCCTCTCCCCCGCTTTGACACCCACTTTCCGCCTATGTTACCAGTAGACAACGACGCGGGAGGCTGACAGGCCGTATGTCTGATAGCGATAACGATGCCCTATACGCCATACGCCATGCGGACGGATCGGTCAGCCTGTATATTGATGAAGAATATGCGGCTGAACGGGGGGTCGATCCCGCCACCCTCACGCGCGTGGAAATCCCCCGCGAGCTGTTTTCCAGCGGAACCATCCAGCAAGTTCGTGAGTATGTGGCGATCTACTTAGAATCTCAACAAACCGGCACAGCCTGAAGACGATCATTTTATGGCAACACCAACCGCGACGGCTCCTTCTCAACTGACGCCAGAACTCATCGAATCGGCTATCAACAGCCTCTCGATCCAAGGCCGCATCTTGCTGCGCCTGATCCTGCTCCAGCATTTCGACGTAACCGACGAAGAAATTCAATACATGACCGCGGATCGGCCTGATCCGCGATGCGTGGCCGGCTCAAAGCCCACCCACAATATCCTGAGGCAGGACGCCATCAAGTCGGTCACGGAGAAACGGGACCAGTATCTGCGGCACGTCCGGCTCAGACGGGAACGCACGAGACTGCAGTGCGACTGCCTGGCCAAGCTGGCAGCGCTCCGGACGGCAATGGCCGACCGCGCCGCCGAATTGTTGACGACGAAGTTCGGCATGGCCGCAGAGGACGTATCACAGCTCAAAGCGCAAGCGAGGACCGCGCTGGCGAGACCGGCCATTCGCGCGCTCGATCAGCGGTGGGAGGCAAATGAGTTGACCGTTGAAGAGTACCAGCGGCAGCGGTTGAGCATCGACATGCAGACCCATCTCCGCCTGGCGGACAAGTACCGCAAGCGGCTCGATCTCGCCGAACGTGAACGGCAGAGCGCCGACTTCAGTTCGCTCCAAGATCATGAAGTGTGTCACATCTGGGGCCTGCCCGCCGGAAGCTTTGCGGCGCGAAAGGTCAAGTATATGACCCAGTATCTGCAGGCGTTGCAGGCCGCTCTGCAGCGAGGCACTGCGACAGCGGGATCACAAACGCCTCCCATAGATTTGTGGAAGGAGACCTTCGCTGTTCTTGCGACCCGTCCGGTGGAGCGATCGATGTCGGTCTACGATGGCCTCGAGCGCACGGAGACACAACTCCTGGACAAGCTGTCGGTGTTGGCATGGGGTCACCTCACGGAGGATGTTGAAACAAAGTTTTGGCTGTCGCTCGTCCAGGGCGCCAGTTCAAACGCAGTCCATTCGGAGATCACCCGCAGCCTGTTCGGTCTGCAACGCTTGGCCGCCATTCTCAACGATTTCGATTCAACCCCGGAAGCGCTCGACGAAGCCATGCTGGCGCGCAGCACGCCCACGTCCCAGGAGGCGCCGGCGCAATTGCCTCCCGCTGATGCGACTACCGACCCGGCGACCAATGAGATGAAGGAACATGTGCTGAGGAGCATGTTCGGCGAGCAGCATCCCGATCTCGCGGGCGGCGGCAAATGGTAGTTCCAGTTGCAATTTCATCATTCTAGGCTATATTGAATCCCAGGATGGCCTACACGAGACACCTCATCCTCCTGGTTCCGCTCCTCCTGGCGGGAATCCTCTGTTCAAGTGCCGCGTATGCGGGCAGCCTGCTCGATCTGGCCGACATCATCGCGCACCCCGATCAATATGACCGACAGGAAGTGGTGGTTTCAGGACAGGTGACCAACGTGCAGCTTGCCACCAACCGGCTGGGCCAGCCGGCCTACGGCTTCCTCCTGAAAGATTCGTCGGGCACCGTAAAAGTCATCGGTCTCGGGCAAGTGGAAGTGAAGGAAGGCGATCAGGTCATCGTCGAAGGCATCTTTTCACGACTCCGCCAGGCAGGCCGCACGATCATCTACAACGAAATCAAGGCGCTCTCCATCAAGTCGCTGAACCGGCTCAATCCGGAACTAGTCGGCTAGCAGGTTGTTG
>DASTQE010000161.1:0-14696 GCA_035761895.1 Nitrospira sp.
CCGATGTTGATACAGGCACTTTCGTCATCCAGCCACAAACGAACCTTGACGAAGTCGCCAGGAGCCAGCAGATCCGGAGCCGCCACTTGTGAGCTGGATTCATTGATTTTGAGCACGCAGCCATCGGCTTCCAGCTGCCGATGTACCCGCGCAAGCATACAGTCGATCGTCAGATTGGGGATGGTCCAGCAGGCCGGCTGTTTTTCTGTCGCCATGATGTGAGGCTAGGGTAGTGGGAAACGCCCGATTTGGCTATCCCTCAAGAGGAGGGGATAGGGGTTCATGAGGGGGAAAGGGAGGACGGTGACCATGGACACCAGCAGAATGTTGCTTTTAGGCGTGGCGTTTGCCGGCTTGGCGGTAGCCGCAGGGGCATTCGGCGCCCATATGCTCAAGCCGGTCTTGGACGCTACCATGCTGGGTGTCTTTGAAACTGCCGTGCGCTACCAGATGTATCATGCCCTTGCCCTCTGCGTGGTCGCGTCGATCGGGGAGCGTTATCCCAAATCCCGCGTTGCTGCGGTGGGCTGGCTGTTCGTGCTGGGTGTTGTCCTGTTTTCAGGCAGTTTATACGGCCTCTCGGTGAGCGGGCTGAAATGGATGGGCGCCTTTACACCGCTCGGTGGGGCGGCCTGGATCGCGGGTTGGGTGCTGTTGGCCTGGACCGTGGGGAGAAACCAGCCCTAGTTCACGGCGTGCAGGAGGCCGTCCGCTTGCCGCTGATCGATCCCCAGCCGCCCTGGGAATTGACGAATGTCCCTTCGAGCCGTTGCCCTTCCTTGGAAAACAAAAGACTGTCCTCCTGGATCTTCCCATCCCGTTCCCAACGAAGATAGACCACATCACCCAGTACCACGGTTTCTGTCAGGCCGGGAATCAGCATGCCGTCTCTGCCCGCTGGAGGAAATACCAGCGAAAACTTCTGCTCCTCATGATGCCGTTGATGATTGTGGATCACCCATTGCCAGCTCCCGCAAAGGCGCGATTGGCCGCGAGCGCCGCGCACTCGGTCTTTCCAGGTCTTGAGCCTCCACCATTCCTCCATCGTCTGCCGACCGGCTTCTTGCACCAAATGGCCGACCGCGACGCCAACAGCCGCGCTCGTATCATCGATCTCCCACAACTTCATGGCATCGTTCAGCGAGGGAAACGGTCCGTTGGCCGTCAGCCAGGCAGCCTGTGAGGGTGGAAGCACGATGTCTGTTCGAGTTGCCTTACCTTCAAGCGACTGCAGCATCCGATCGGCGAGACGCCAGGCAATCAAGGCGGAGACCAGGCGTTGAGCAGACGTCGTGATCTGCGGCACCATCAGTTCTTTGGCTAGCCTGGAAGACATGCCCTTGACCGCCAATGTGCCTGCAACGTCGTGCAGATCCGCCGAGCGGCCGATCGCCTCCACAAACACTTCCCTGGCTCCCTGATCGGAGTCCACACGGGCCAGTCGCTCCTGATGCGTTTCCATGATCTTGGCCCAATCCGGCAAAGACAGTGCTCCTGTCTCGTCCGCGTATACCATGGACACGGCAGGGAGGCCATGGATGAAAGCCACGATGAGCAGCACTGCACTGATGGGGGACCGACCGGTCGATGTCAAACGGATGAACATGAATTGCGGGAGATGAGAATTCGCGGTATCGGACGCGATCGTGTCCGTCAGGTGCCCTGCAAGTGCTGTTTCAAGAAAAGCGCGGTTGCGGCCCATGCCTCGGCTGCCGTCTCCTCCCGGTAACTCTCGGGGCGCGTTTCATTACTGAAGGCATGGGGCGCGCCGGGGTATGTTCGAATGTCGACAGCTTTCTTATGCTCTTGTGCCAATTGACGCAACCGCTCGATGTCCTGCGCCGAAACCCAGGGATCCCGCTCCGCATAATGGTAGAGGACGGGACATAGGATCTCTTTGAACGCGTGCTCTGGATGAATCATTCGTCCATAGTAGGACACGGCTCCCCGGAGCCGCTTACGTTGGCACGCAAACTTCATCGCCAGCGTACCGCCCATACCGAACCCCACCGCACCGTGAATGTTGCGCTTGATGAACTGTCGCGTATTCAAATATTCGCAACAGGAATTGATGTCCTGCAGCGCCAGCGACTCATCCAGCTTTCCCATCAACGCCTCGGCGACCTCCGCGTTTCCCGTCACCATCCCTCCGATACGGCCGTACAGATTGGGAATGATGACGCCGTAGCCCTCACAGGCCAGGCGGGCGCCGAGATCCTTAATCTGTGAATTGAGCCCCCACCATTCGTGCAAGAGCACGATGCCGGGATACGTGCCCGTTTCCTGGGGCCAGAACTCGATGCACTCGACCTGCACCGCTTTCACGGGACGGGTTCTGATGTAGGGATCCACCGATGCGTCGGTGAGTGTCGGCAGCGCAACGCCGCTCGGAAAGCGGCTCGTTCCTGTGCCGATCTGTTGCAAGGTAAAGGGAGCGGACATTGATACCATATGAGCGTGCTGTTCCTTCGGACGCCGCGGCGTACGCCGATTCGCGAGCTGCTTCGTACTATAGGGACCGCCCTGCCGGCTTGTCAATGCAACCGGAACAGCGTACTCTGCCTGACGCTCCATGCACTCTCGACCGATGGACAACAGGTCGGCCACATCTCTCGGGATCGGCCTCATCGGCGTCGGCCGACACGGCAGCCGCTATCTCCAGCATCTCCTCCACGATCTGCCTGAAGCTACACTGAGCGCGATCTGCCGTAAAAGTGGCGGCGGATCATACCCGGGCACCGACATTCCCGTGTATGACGATTACTGCAAGCTGATTGCGGATCCGCGTGTCGACGCCGTCGTTGTCGTGACGCCACCTTCTCTCTGCCAGCCCATTTGCCTCGCCGCCGTCGCCGCCGGAAAAGCCGTTCTGGTTGAAAAACCGCTGGCGCTCAACGGCCGCGAAGCGCGCGCCATGGTGACGGCCGCCGACCAACGCCATGTGGTCTTGATGACCGCGCAGACCATGCGGTTTGATCCGACGATCCTGCTCTTGAAGGAACAGCTCCCCGCCATCGGACGCCTGCAATCGGCAACCCTCACCAGTCACGTCGAGACCAAGGCCAATCTCATGACCGGTTTGAATGGCCCCGTGGCGGTCGGAGCACTTCTCGAACTCGGCATTCATCTGCTGGATCTGATCCGATTTCTCACGGGAGAAGAAATCCTCGAGGTGCAATGCACAATGACCCCTTCGCCCGAAGCAGGTCCGGAAACCCGCGTCCACGCACAGGTCCTGACGTCCGGCGGCATCCGTTGCGCACTCGACATTGCGCGTGCAGAGGGACAACGAGCGGGAACGGCCGAATGGATAGGGACGAGTGGCACGATCAGGGCGGACTGGGTGGCACGGAAGCTGACGAGAATGGCCGGCGACGGCACGTCACGGACATGGGAGCTGGAGCCCAGGCCCACGGTTCTTGCGACACTGCAAGCCTTCGTTCAGGCCATCCGCACGGGAACAGCGCCGCCGATCAGTGGCCTCGACGGCTGCCTCGCCGTGGAGGCGGCCGACGCCTGTTACCGTTCGGCGGCTCGAAACGGCGTGGTCGTGCGATGCGGGCCTGCCGACAGCCGCTAAGTGTCGACCTGCTAGGTGTCGGCGACAATGTGGGTATCCGTTTCTTCGACCCCTTCGATCTGGTGAATCTTCGTAATCACCACGTCGCTGAGCGATCGTTCATCCTGCGTGGTAATGAACAGGAAGATGTCCGGCTGGCCAAAACAGGAATGGGCCTGTTCGACGCCAGCAAGCTTCTTCAAAGATTGCAGGACGTCCTTTGTGCGGCCCGTCTTCACCTTGATCAGTATGTAGGCCTTCGTCGCCATCGCGCCTCTCCTTTCGGTCGAAATGTTTTCCGCCCGGCATGTTGCGCCTATGCTCGGCAAAAACTCGATGAATATTGCGTCCCTGCTGATGGAATGTCGATCGCGCCCTGGCGTAGAGCTCGCTCAACAACTCAAAATCCTCCGGCCGCATGCTGACGCGGGAAAAGGATTCTGCCAGTTGCGTCCGCTCCTGAGCGGAGATTCCTGCATAGTGATCGCACACCGCCTCGACGACCTGTGACGTCCACCCGGCCTTGCGGAACTCCGCACCGATGTCCGCAGCCTGAGCGGCAAATTTGGCCTCGAGCGCTTGGTCCACAAACTGACGCACCACCGGCTCCGTGCTTTTCATGAACAGGCCCTGAAATTGAATCACCATTTGAATGACCCGGTTGGCTTGGGGGGTCCCCTCCGGAGGGAGAATCCCGGCATCCTGCAGCGTGGCCAATAATGCCATGGAGGCTCCGACCGCTCCGGATGGTGTGCGTCCCTGCGAATGCACCGTCCCCGGCATCGCGACTCCAAGAAGCAAGACCAACAACCAGCCGGCCCGATGCATGGCGGCGATTATACAGAAGGCAAGGGGAGGGCACCAGCCGACGAATCGACGATGTGAGCGAGACCTGAAATGGAAGCATTTTCACAATGCTGGACAGTGTTTTTGTTGAATCTCTACATGCACACTTCCTATAATTCTCCGCCGTAGCGATCGAAATAAAAGGATCTTATGCTGGCCAAAGTGCGAAGCGTGGCGCTGGTCGGACTCGACGCTCATCTGATCGACGTGGAAGTGGACATCGCTGGCGGCCTTCCGCAATTTTCGGTGGTCGGCCTGCCGGATGCGACGGTTCGTGAGAGCCGCGATCGCGTTCGCTCCGCGCTCAAGAACACCGGTTTTCATTTTCCAGCGAAGAAAATCACAGTGAATCTCGCGCCGGCCGATATCAAGAAGGAAGGGGCGGGACTGGACTTGGCGATCGCCATCGGCATTCTCGTCGCCGAGGAAGTGATTGGGCAAGACGCTCTGACTCATCGCGTGCTCGTCGGGGAATTATCGCTGGACGGCCAGATCAAACCGGTGTCGGGAGCGCTCTCCATCAGCCTGGCCTGTCGCAAGACATACGATGTGCTGTTGCCGGCGCACAACAGCGCAGAAGCGGCCATGATTGAAGGTGTCGCCGTCTACGGGCTTCACACGCTGCCGGAAGCCGTCGCCTTTCTCAGAGGGGAGCTCCGCCTGGAACCGCAGCAGACGGATCGCGAGAGCGTATTTGCCGCGAGGCCCGTCCATGACGATGATTACGGCGATGTGCGAGGACAGGATCAGGCCAAGCGCGCCTTAGAGATCGCAGCGGCAGGCGGCCACAATGTGCTGATGGTGGGACCGCCCGGCTCGGGCAAGACCATGCTGGCTAAGCGGCTTCCGACAATTCTTCCGCTGTTGAAGCCGGACGAAGCCGTTGAAACGACCCGTGTGCACAGTGTGGCGGCCCAACTGCCGACGGATCGGCCGATTTTGACGGTGCGGCCGTTCCGGTCTCCCCATCACAGCATTTCAGATGCCGGGTTGATCGGCGGCGGTGCGATTCCTCGTCCGGGCGAAGTCTCGCTGGCCCACAATGGCGTGCTGTTCCTCGACGAATCGCCAGAATTTCGGCGTCCGGTGCTGGATGGCCTCCGGCAGCCGCTGGAAGAAGGCGCCGTCACGTTGACACGAGTCAGTGGTTCACTCCGGTATCCGGCTCGGTTCATGTTGGTTGCCGCAATGAATCCCTGTCCCTGCGGATACTATGGGGATCGCACCAGGGAATGTGTCTGTACTCCCCATCAGATCCGGAAGTATCGCGCAAGATTGTCCGGTCCCATGCAAGACCGCATCGACATTCACATCCAGATCCCGCCCGTCCCGGTGCGCGATCTCCATGAAGATGGTCCCGCTCCTGAGGCCTCAAACAGCATCCGCGCGAGAGTCGTCGAAGCCAGGGAACGACAGGCAGGGCGGTACCGCCAAGACGGCATTTACACCAACGCCCAGTTGAAGCCACGGATGCTGAAGCGGTATTGTGGGCTCGACGCCCGAGGGCGAGATCTCTTGGAACACTCCATGGTCAGGCTCGGCCTTTCAGCCCGGGCGCATGGCCGCATTCTGAGAGTCGCGCGAACCATCGCTGATCTCGCCGCCTCCGAGCAGATCGATGCCCTCCATGTGGCCGAAGCGATCCAGTATCGCAGCCTGGACCGCCGTGTAGACTTTTGAGGAGTGATGTGACCACGACTGTGAAAGTGTTTGTCTGGTGGTTTCTCGTGGGGGCGACGATGGCGCTGGCGGTCATCATGTTGCAGGGCGGCATGCGGGAAGTCATGCAGGCGCAAGGCTCGGTTTGGGAATTAAAGCTGATGGAGCTCGTGACGACGATCGTCGGCGGAGGACTGCTCGGCGGCTGCGTCGCGTTGATTCTCGACCGGATCAAAAAATCATAATCACCGGGCGACGGTAACGAACAGGAGTGATGATGGACCTGGAAGTCGGTTCAAATCTGTATCAGAACACCGATGGCACGATCGAGATCGAGGGCGTCCCTCAAATTCAAGTGGCCCTGAAGCCCAACGCCTTGCTGATTAACTTCGCGGTGTTCGACGCCAACGGTAAAATGACGGCGAAACTGGTGGACAGCACCCTCATGTTCAACGAGCGTCGCGCGTATGAAGTCACCAAGGAGCCTTCACGTGTCACGCTGACCCACGTGGAATCCAAAAACGTCGTCCTGCACATGGAAATCAAGAAACCGGATCTGGTCGCGTTCACGAAAGGCGGGTTTCACACCGTCAAAGGCCACCTTCTTGAAGTCTCTCCGATGGAATGGAAGGTGGACAAGCAGCGGTCCAGCGGCACGACCCAGAACGTGCAAGGAGGCGCCGTGAAAATCGGCTGAGCGCCGGCTTCAGGACTTCATCACTGTCGGCACGATGACCAGCCCTTCCTTTTTCATGTCGACCATCGCCGTATCGCCGTCCCGCAGTTCCCCCTTCACCAACTGTCTGGCAATCGGAGTTTCAAGCTCCTGCTGGATAAGCCGCTTCAACGGCCTCGCGCCATACACCGGATCGTAGCCGCGCTCTGCGAGGTGACGGAGCGCCGCCGGCGAAACCACCAGCGTAATTCTCCGTTCGGCCAGGCGGGCCCGCAGGCGTTCCAACTGGATCTCGACGATTTTCGTCAGTTGATCGGTCTCCAGCGGATGGAACACGACCGTTTCATCCACACGGTTCAAAAATTCCGGCCGGAAGTGTCGTCGCAATTCACCAATGACGACCGCGCGCACGTCCTCATAACTGGAACCCTTTTGCTGAGCCTCGAGGATCTGCGGGCTCCCGATGTTGGACGTCATGATGAGCACGGCGTTCTTGAAATCAACCGTCCGTCCCTGCGAATCCGTCAAGCGGCCGTCGTCCAAGACCTGGAGCAGGACGTTGAACACGTCATGATGTGCCTTCTCGATCTCATCGAAGAGGATCACGGAGAACGGACGCCGGCGCACGGCCTCGGTCAGCTGTCCGCCTTCCTCGTAGCCCACATAGCCTGGCGGAGCCCCGATGAGTCGGGCAACCGTGTGCTTCTCCATGTATTCCGACATGTCGATCCGGATCATGTTGGCTTCGTCGTCGAAGAGCGTCGCGGCAAGCGCCCGCGCAAGCTCGGTTTTTCCCACGCCTGTGGGACCCAGGAACAAGAACGATCCGATCGGCTTGTTAGGATCTTTGATGCCGGATCTCGCTCGAAGGACGGCGTCCGCGACGGCGCGCACAGCCTCGTCCTGCCCCACGACCCGTTGATGCAGCAGTTCTTCCAGTTTAAGCAGTTTTTCGGTTTCGCCTTCCATCAGCCGGGACACCGGTATCCCGGTCCAGCGGCTGACTATTGCCGCAATATCGTCTTCGTCGACTTCCTCCTTCAGGAGTCGGCTTTCACCCTGCTTTTTCCCCAGCTGCTCCAGTTCAATCGTCAATTCTCGCTCTAGACGCGGCAATTCCCCGTAGCGCAGCTCGGCCACACGGTTCAGATCGTAGGCGCGCTCCGCCTTTTCGATTGCGAGCTTCACCTCTTCGATCGCCTCGCGTGTTTTCCTCAGCCTGGCGACTGACGCCTTCTCGGAGTCCCAGCGGGTCTTAAGCGCTTGCAGATCGCTCTGCTTTTCGGCCAATTCCTGTTCAAGTCTTTCCAGACGGGCCTGACTGACCTGATCCTTCTCCTTGCGCAAAGCTTCACGCTCGATCTCGAGCTGCAAGACCTTGCGGGACACTTCGTCCAGCTCGGCCGGAAGGCTGTCGATTTCCGTCCGCAGCCGTGCCGCAGCCTCGTCCATGAGGTCGATCGCTTTGTCGGGAAGAAACCGATCGGCGATATACCGGTGCGATAATTTGGCGGCCGCCACCAGCGCCGCATCCTTGATCCGGACACCGTGGTGGACCTCATAGCGTTCTTTCAAGCCGCGCAGGATGGAAATCGTATTATCAACCGAAGGCTGGTCGACGAACACGGTCTGAAAGCGCCGCTCCAAGGCCGCGTCCTTTTCGATGTGCTTCCGGTATTCGTCCAGCGTTGTCGCGCCGATCAAGTGGAGCTCGCCTCTTGCCAGCATGGGCTTGAGCAAATTGGCGGCGTCCATGGCGCCCTCCGCCGCTCCCGCCCCGACGACAGTGTGCAACTCGTCGATAAACAGCAGCACCTGACCCTGTGATGCCTGAATCTCCTTGAGCACCGCCTTCAAGCGCTCTTCAAACTCTCCGCGAAACTTGGCGCCCGCCACGAGAGCGCCCATATCGAGCGCCACGACCCGTTTCTGTTTCAGTCCTTCGGGAACATCGCCCTTCACAATACGGATGGCCAATCCTTCGACGATCGCGGTTTTGCCGACGCCGGGCTCTCCGATCAGAACAGGGTTGTTCTTGGTCCGTCGCGAAAGAATCTGGATGACGCGCCGGATTTCATCGTCCCGCCCGATCACGGGATCGAGTTTGCCCTGGCCCGCGAGCTTGGTGAGGTCGCGGCCGTATTTTTCCAACGATTGATAGGTGCCCTCGGGATCCTGGGACGTGACGCGCTGGTGTCCCCGCACCTGCTGCAACGCCTCCAGGAGCTTGTCTTTCGACAGCCCCAGTTTCTTGAAGATGCCGCCTTCCTGCAGCATCGCGAGCAGGACGTGTTCCACGCTGAGAAAATCGTCCTTCAGTGCGCGCTGCTCATCTTCGGCCTTTGTCAGCACCTGATTGAGGCGGGGAGCGAGATGTAATTGACCCGGCCCACCGCCGGCGCCTTGGACCTGAGGCAACTTGCCTAGCGCCTGCTCAGCGGCTTGACGTGCGGCCACCGGCGAGATCCCCGCCTGCTCGAACAGGGCCGGAACGATGCCGCCCTCCTGCTCGAGAAAGGCCAGCAACAGATGTTCCACGTCCATGCCCTGATGGCTCCGGCGCATGGCATGAGATGAAGCCGTCTGGAGGGCCTCTTGAAGCTTAATGGTCATCCGATTCATATCCATGCCGTACCTCGTCGGTGTTCAGTGATTTCCTGTAGTTTCCGACATAATCACAGACGAAAGCAAAGTCAACCATCGGAGCGTGTTGCCTTGACCGTGCGCGAGAGACCGGATTATTGTCACCCATGGTGAATCAGCTTGTTGCCGCATTCGGCCTGTATCGACAGGCGCTTCGAAAGACATGGCTGTCCTTGCTGCGAGGATGGATGACCATTGTGGCGGTCATCGCCTTCCTCTTTCTTCTCCTCCTCGCCCAACAAATCGCCGCCCCGTTGGGCATGGCGGGTGGATTTCTTCTCGGCGCCGTGAACGCCCTGCTCGTTGGGATGACGCTCAGCCTGATCGAGCAAGGAGTGTCCTACGCGAGGACCATCACGATCCGGGACGTCATCGACAGTTTTGGGCATTATTTTTGGGACGTCATTGGAGTGTTGTTTGTGCTCTGGATTCCCCTCATGGCTCTCGACCTGGGAACCCAGCACAATCCTAACGGGCCGTTGATCTCCTATGCCGTCATGCTGTTGATCTTCATCCTGCTCAATCCAGCTCCCGAAATCATCTACCAGGTGCCTCATGATTCTCCATTGGATATTTTTAAACGTGCCTATGACTTTGTGCTGGAGAATTGGATCGAATGGTTCTTGCCCATGGCGCTGTTGCTCCTGCCTCTCGTGGCGGCGCCCGGCGGCCTCAAGTCGTTTTTTCTCCTGTCGCACAGGGTGGGCAGAGGCGCCGGGTTGGATTTTTCACAAATCCTGATCTTTCCCTTTATGATTCTCGGGAGTTGGTTGGCGTCACTCGGCGTCGACCCCGGACTCGCTCAGTATCTCATCCTCATATTCACGCCGCCCCTGGCCGTCTCGATCCTCCTCTTTCGTGGCCATCTCTTTGCATTACTCTCTCGGTCTTCCCATCGTCAGCGGCAATTCGCCTCCCAGTTCAAGGGGAAGGACTAGGCAGTCATGCCCCAAGTCGCTTAGCTCAACCTGAAGGGAGGGGGTAGACCGGAGGCCCAGCAGCGAGTAAGTCTTGCCTTTGACAGCTCAATGACGCGCTTAACGCTTGAGTGAGAGATGAAATTAGTGTATGGATTTACCTACACCTAAAGCCCCCGCATTGCGAGGGAGATCACAGGGAGCTTCTCTCGTGCGTCTGTCCATTTTCTGGCGCATTGTCCTGACCTCGCTGCTCATTATTGTGGTGATGGCCGGGGTGAATTTTTACGCCCTGTTTCAACTGCGCCAGCTTTCCGCGTTGAGCACGACACTCGCTTCGCAACACTATCCTGCCATTGAGCAGGCCAGGCATGTCCAGGCCGTGGCCTATAACCAACTCAACAGCGAAAAAAAGTATTTGGCGGTCCGTGATCCCACCTTCCTGCAACACTTCGACGAAGAAGTCGAGGAATTCCACCGTGGAATCGAGAGCCTCATGCGGCAGGATAGCTCCGCCGAAGGGCGTCAGTTTCTGGATCAGGCCAGACGCTATCAGCAGGACCGGCTGGCTTCGTTCCGTACAGAACTCGAGAACGCGACAAGTACACCCGGTTCGGTCTCTCCGGGCTATGAAGCGAAGCGCAATGAACTGATGGACCACATGACGTCGACCCTCGATCATTATGTGCATTATCATGAAGGCGTCATCAGCGCAGGAGTCAGCCGTTCACGAGAAAGCTCCGCGCAGGCCGAGGCAATCACTGAACAACTGGTGCTGCTCGCACTCGTCTTCGGCGTGGGACTGGCGGGCATTGCGAGCTACACAATCCTTCGACCGCTCCGTCAACTTCAAGGCCACATCAAACAAATCGGGCAGGGAAATTTTCGGGCGTCGTTGAACATCCAGGCGCCCAGCGAACTGCGGGACTTGGTGGACACCGTGAATTGGATGGGCGGCAAACTTCAAGAACTGGACGACATGAAGGGTGAATTTCTCGCTCACGTGTCACACGAATTGCGCACGCCCATGGCTTCCATCCAGGAAGGCACACACCTCTTGTTGGATGAAATTCCCGGTCCGCTGTCCCAGGAGCAACGAACGACTTTGCGCATCATGGCGGACAGCAGCCGGCGCCTGATTACACTGATCTCCACCATTCTGGATCTCTCCAAGATGGACGCAGGCATGATGGAATATCGGATCGTGCCGACGGATTTGAAACGCATCACCGACATGTCGGTCAACAAGATCCGTCTCCTGGCCGACGCCAAACACGTGCAGCTGGTCGTCGAAGCTCCGGCGCAACGCGTGTGGGTCAAAGCCGACGCAATTCGTATTGAGCAAGTCATGGATAATTTGCTATCAAATGCATTGAAGTTCAGTCCCGAGGGCGGCATCGTCAAAACCCAAATGAAAGCAGACCACAAGGCGGGTGTCCTTGAGGTCACTGTGTCCGACGTGGGGCCCGGCATCCCAGCCGACGAACTGCCACATATTTTCGAGCGTTTTTATCAGGGCAGCACGAAATCCAGACATTCGGTGCCAGGCAGCGGGCTGGGGTTGGCTCTGGCTAAAAAAGTCGTCGAAGCACACGGAGGCAGGATTTGGATCGAAAGCGAAATCAAGAAAGGCACGACTGTACGGTTTATCCTGCGCCTGACCAAACCCGGAGCAGCCGCTTGAATCCCATTGCGTTTGCCGGGCTGGCACTGGTGCTTTTGGCCGGAGGCTGTGCCTCCTGGTCTTCGTCGCCCCCGATGTCGCAACCGTATTTTCATGTGGAGCCATCCGATGCGAGAGCCTTCCATGTTCTGGGAAAAAAACAAGACGCCGTCGCGGCCAGATGCCAGGAGCACAATTCGTGCGACCATGCGTATTTTACCCGTGCACTCATAGGGTTATATGAGAGCAGGGACATTGCCACCAAGAACTTTGAGAAGGTCATCGCCGTGGCACCCAAAAGTCAGCTCGCCACATCCAGCCGGCTATGGCTGCAACAAATACAGCAGGATTCGCCTCCGCCGGAGCGGTCCTGGTTCGCCTCCGTCCTATTGGCGCCCGCGCTCTCGGAGAGTCAGTTGACGATGGGCCAAACCTCCAATCGTCTGGTGCGAGACTTGCTTGATCGGGAAATGATGATCCAGCAACTCCGAAGCAGCAAGGATGCAGATGCCCAGGCGCTCGACCAGCTCCAGCGGGAATTGGCCGCCGAACGTGACCGCAAAGATGCCTCCACCGGCAAGAAAGAGGCGCCGAAGGGCGGCGCCGACGGAAGCAGCGTGCAGACGCTGCAGAAACAGCTTTCGGAGCGTGATAAAAAAATCGACGAGCTCTCGAGCCAGCTGGAAGCGTTGAAGCGCATCGATCAGGAAATGCGGGATAAAGTCCGGCCGATCCGTCCGCCGACCACCGTCGTGCCGCCATCAACGCCTGAGCCGACCAATCCATAATCGAACAAAGGATCATTACCGTCATGGAACAAGAGCACATACTCGTAATCGACGACGAAGAGGGGTTGTTGCAACTGGTCAAGATGCGGCTGACCGCCATGGGATTTGCCGTCACCGCCTGCACGTCGGGTCGCGATGCGGTTAATGCCGCAAAGACCAATCGCTTCGATCTCGCCATCACCGACCTGCGGCTTCGAGGCGAGGACGGCTTGGACGTCACCGAGGAGTTGCTGCGCATCCATCCCGGGCTCCCCGTGATCATTTTGACGGCGCACGGCAGCATTCCCAATGCCGTTGAAGCCGTGCAGCGCGGAGCGTTCGGGTATCTCACCAAGCCCTTCGACGACAAAGAACTCAAAGCCAAGATCGAGGAAGGCCTCTCACCGCAACGGATGAGCCGGGAAATCCAGCGGCTCAAATCTCTCGTCAATGAACTCTACGGCATGGAAAACGTCGTCGCGCGCAGCCCGGCCATGCAGCGGCTGCTGCAACAGGTCATTCAGGTCGCCGATTCCGACGCCACGATGCTGCTCTTTGGAGAAACCGGAACCGGCAAGGAGGTGTTCGCCCGCGTCACCCATGCCAACAGCCGGCGGAGCAAGGGACCCTTCGTGGCCTTGAATTGCGCCGCCATTCCGGAAACGCTGTTCGAATCGGAGCTCTTCGGCCATGTGCGAGGGGCCTTCACGAGTGCTCACGGTCCGAAGAAAGGATTGTTCCAGAGCGCACACGGCGGCACGTTGTTCCTGGACGAGATCGGGGAGATGCCTCTGTCGATGCAGGTAAAGCTCCTTCGCGCCGTGCAAGAACGGGAAGTGCGCGAGGTCGGCGCCGAGCATCCGACCAAGGTCGACGTCCGCATCATCGCGGCCACCAACAAAGATCTCGGCGAGGCCGTCAAGAACGGAAGTTTTCGTAACGACCTGTATTACCGAATCTCGGTCGTGCCCCTCTTCATTCCGCCGCTCAGAGACCGCCGCGATGACATTCCCATCCTCGCGCAATACTTCCTGGCCAGCAGCGCGAAGCGCGCGAACAAAGACATCCGTGGCTTTACACCGGCCGCCTTGCACCGCCTGGTGACCAACCTGTGGCCTGGCAATGTCCGGGAGCTCGAAAACGCCATCGAGAAGGCCGTCGTCATGTCGAGACAGGACATGATTACTCCAGACCTGCTGCCCAGCATCGGAACCGCTCCCGATTCGCAGTTGAAGCCGCTTACGGAAGCGAAAGAGGAGTTCGAAAAGACCTATCTCAAGAATGTCCTGCAACTGACTGGCGGGAACATCTCGCGCGCCGCGCAGTTTGCGGGCCGGTACCGGGCCGATTTCTACAAAATGCTCAAGAAATACGGTTTGCATCCTTCCACGACGAAGGGCAAGCCAGGACCGGAAATCGAAGAGCTCGAGGAAGAAGATCATCTCACGGAGGCAGAGCATTAGAGCCTCCGCTCCGTCCTATAGTCACCGGGTGTCTCCCCAGTTTGCCCCGACCTCTGAGTGAGGGTATAGTCGACCATGCTAGGCAGACTGCTTCAGGCCGCTACTCTCACAACCATCGCGCTACTGATCAAGCGCTTATTGGTTCGCAAGAAATCAAAACTTCCCTATCGCCAGCCGGAGAGTACGTGGCCGCGACGTTCCTATCGCAACCCCTCCTGACGACACCACACGCCCATTGATGCCTCCTCGCCCCTCTTGACCAATCAATAATTATTGATGTATGGTGTGCGCATGCGGACTCAGACGTCCCTCAAGAAAGCAGTGGTGATTTTTCATGCCCTGTCCGACGAAACGCGGTTGTCGCTGCTCGAGCAACTCAAGAACGGCGAGCGTTGCGTCTGTGAACTCACGGATGTGATGAAGGCGGGACAATCGCGCTTGTCCTTTCATCTCAAGGTCCTCAAGGATGCAGGACTTCTCGTCGATCGTCGAGAGGGAAGATG
>DASTQE010000162.1:0-3045 GCA_035761895.1 Nitrospira sp.
GTGACGATCTACCTTCCCAAAATTCCCGAACAGGTCATTGCCATGCTCGCCTGCGCCCGCATCGGCGTGATCCACAGCGTGGTCTATTCCGGTTTCAGCGCCCCTGCCTTGGCCAGCCGCATCAACGATGCTGAATCCAAACTGGTCATTACCGCCGACGTTGGATTCGATCGCAGCAAGATTATCAGTCTGAAGCCGATTGTCGACGAGGCGCTCAAGCAGTGCCGGACTGTTGAGCGTGTGGTGGTCGTCCGGCGGCAGGCGTCAAGCCCGCCGGCGGCCCTGCCGAAGGAAATTGACTGGGTGGAATGGCTGAAGGAGGAAAACTCTGTCTGCGCGGCAGAACCGCTTGATTCAGAAGCGCCGCTCTACATCCTTTATACCTCCGGCACCACCGGAAAACCCAAGGGAGTGGTGCACGTGCACGGAGGGTACATGGTCGGTACCTATACGACGACCAAGTACGTCTTCGATCTCAAAGACGACGACGTCTATTTCTGCGTCGCCGATCCGGGCTGGGTCACAGGTCATAGCTACATTGTCTATGGCCCACTCCTCAACGGCGCGACCATCCTGGCCGCCGAAGGCAAACCCGACTATCCGAATCCCGGTCGCTGGTGGGATTTGATCGAGCGCTACGGAGTCTCCATCTTTTATACGACACCCACGGCCATTCGCCTCTTGATGCGTCATGGTGAGGAGTGGCCGAAAAAATACGACCTGTCGAGTTTGCGCATTTTGGGCAGCGTGGGCGAGCCGATTAATCCCGAAGCCTGGGAATGGTTCTATCGCGCCGCGGGCGGCGACAAACCCATCATGGATACGTGGTGGCAGACCGAAACGGGAGCCATTTTAATTACGCCGCTGCCAAGCGTGCCGTTGAAGCCCGGCTCGGCCACGAGACCGTTCCTGGGCATCGAGGCCGACGTGGTGGATCGGCAGGGGAACTCTCTGCCGGCCAATCAAGGCGGATTTGCGGTGATCAAGAAGCCTTGGCCGTCTATGATGCGGACCATTTACAAGGATCCTGATCGTTACAAGACCTACTGGAACACGATTCCCAACTGTTACACGGCGGGTGACGTCTGCCACAAAGATGCCGACGGGTACATGTGGTTCATGGGTCGTGCGGACGATGTGCTCAAGGTCGCGGGCAATCGCCTGGGCACGGCCGAGGTCGAAAGTGCGATCGTGAGCCATCCTGCGGTCGCCGAAGCTGCCGTCATCGGAAAACCGCATAAGACGGTGGGCGAATCGATCAAGGCGTTTATCATCCTCAAGCAGGGAGCCACCACAAGCCCGGAACTCATTCAATCCATCAAGGATCAAGTCCAGCACGAGCTGGGGAAAATCGCGGTCCCTTCAGAAATCGACATCGTGACCTCGCTCCCCAAGACTCGATCGGGCAAGATCATGCGTCGAGTGCTCAAAGCCAAAGAGCTTGGCCAGGATCCGGGTGACATTTCGACCATTGAAGAGTAAGCGCAGTCCACATCTGAGGCGGCGTGTGATAGCGCTGCGAAGGAGGCAGGCATGGTGAAGCGAACGGGTCGCACGACGATGATGGGGATCGGTATCATCGCCTTCGTGCTGGCAACCGGATATTCGGGAAGTGCCTTCGCCGAGGAGAAGCCCAAACCGGCGAAAAAACCCAAAGCCTCGCCTGAAGCCAAGGCCCCAAAATCCAAAACGGACAAGCCGACGTTTCACGCAGCCGAAAAAGCGGCCCAGGCCAAAGCCTGCTTCGGTGAAGCGCCGAAAATCGACAAGCTGACTCCGGACGAAGGCAAGGCCGGAGACAAAGTCACCATCACAGGCACGAACTTCGGCTCGACGGACTGTGTGCGCGGGGTGTCGTTCGGTCCCGGCCATGGGGCGGAGTTCAAATTGAAAGACGACAGGACCATCACCGCCACCGTCCCAAAGAGCGGTCGAAAAGGACTGGCGATCGTGACGGTGACCACCGCATCAGGCGAGGATTCCAAGCCGTTCCTGGTCAAGTAAACCGACAGTCTCTCAACTCACGCAGTGGGAGGCTGACGTCGATGACGTCCGCGTCTTCTCATGAGAAAACCGGGTGAACCCATCTATCTCAGACGCCACATGGTGGCATTGGCGCTGGCGGTCATTCTCCCGATTCTTCTTCTGCAACTGTACAAGATCTACGTGGGAAAGATGAGCTTTGGCGTGCAGATGGGAGTGGCCATCGTGATCTCGATCCTCGCCGGTCTTGCCCTGTTTTTCGCCTACCGATCGTCGGCGCGAAATCAACCGTAACCCTCCCTGGTGCTCCCACACCGTTGAGGTCCGCGGCACAGCTGTTTACGGAGTTTCTTTCAGCGTGCGAAACGTCAGTGAATATCGCAATTCCTTGGCGGGCGGGATGGAATGCTGCCACGCAAAGCGGGCCGCCTCTGCCAGGACATACAATGAACGAGGGGTGAGCACCGCTTCGGCCGTTTGACGCTTTCCACCCACAGTACGCTGAAACCGCATCCGGCAACTCCCGACGAGCGACACCCCGACAACCATCGAACCGAACATGGGTGCATCCCGATGCCATCCAATACCTGCCCCAGGTTCATAGCGCGTGACCAACACTTCTTGGATGGCCTCCGCCGGGACACGCATGACGCCGGCCGCCCGCATTCGCATGGGCGTCAACCACGCCGGTATAGGTTCCGTGGGCGAGATTCTCCAGGAGTCATATCCATAGTCCCATCCGAAATGCACGACCTTTCGTTTGGCGATGACGCCGTGCATCCGGACCTCCGAAAATGACAACGTTTCGATGTGCGCCAGCAGACGCTGCTCCTCATCGGCCGTGATCCAATCAGAGCGGTATTCGAAGCCTTCGGGAAGGGTTGGTGAACACAAGGAAAGACGCATGGAGTATTGTAACGACCATAGCGACACAAATGGGAACCGCATCCAAGCTGCCTAATACCGTGATGAGTGGCGAGTGATGGGTGATGAGTGACCTGAGAAGTCAGGCTCAGGCTAGGTCGCGGAAATACGAGACCCCCGTCCAAAACGCTCAAATCA
>DASTQE010000163.1:0-17247 GCA_035761895.1 Nitrospira sp.
GCGTCCCGCAGTGTCGACCTGAAATACCGTGATACTGTTCGAATTAAGATTCGCGACATACAGGAACTGCCCAGTGGGATCTAGCGCGATGGAATGCGGCACGCTCTGGAAGGTTTCGAACGTATTGGGGGCTTCAATAAGCGCCAATGCACCATCCTGCGCGATTGTGTAAACGGATATCTGATTGACGGACGCAGCATAGAGCAGGTTGCTCTGGGGGCTCACCGCAACTGAGGTGGCCTCTACTAAGCCAGTAATTGTGCTCTTAGGTGTCAGCGTACCATCTCCATTTCGGAGGAACGAATGCACCTCGCCCGCTCCGCCTTCCGGCCCGCCGGCTGTGAATACGAACTGACCATTAGGCGACATCGTTATGTTATGCGCATGTTCTCCAACCGCGAAACTCTGACCTGGTATAAGGGTCAGAAGCCCTGTGCTGGTATCGATCGTATAGGCTCTAAGGGTGCTAGCATTTAGGCCCGCAACGACATACAGGAACTGTCCGTTCGCATCCATGACCGAGGAATGAGGGTTCCCCTCGGTTGCTGGATCACTGGTCACGTAGGATGCTGTTGCCTCGGTCATGGCGGCAAGAGTGCCATCCGCATTGATGCGAAATCCCGAAAGGAAAGGTGTGTCGTTGAAACCATGGTTCGCGACATACAAATACCGTCCCCGAGGATCCACATCCACGTGGTGCGGAAAACTACCTGTAAAAACAGGATTACCAATGGGCGACAAATTCCCATTGTTTCCATCCACGTTAAAAGCACGGATTTGGGCACCAACTGCATCGATGACATAGCCCAACTGATTCGCGGTGCTGCCACCACCTGGAGGTGGGGTGTTGTTGCTAGCGCCACCGCCGTTATCGTCATCGCTGCTGCACGCCGCAAAATAGAGCAACGGGACGAACGCAAGAATGGAAAGCATTCCAATCACCGATCTCCTCAGCGTATGGGTTGGGAAGGGAAGCGTAGCGCTCATGATGACAATCTCCTTTCGATAACAAACCCCCACGGCTCCGCATCCGCAGAGCGCCCACCCGTGGGTGAAATGGTCATCAGTGCTGCGCAGCCTCAATGCGCTTCACCGATAGACAGGCGCGTTGCCGTCCATCAGCAAAAACCGCACCGCTCGCATTTTGGGGACAATCCGGAGGTTTTCAAGGGTTGCCGTCAGAGGGGCCACGAAAAATCAGGACAACGTGTCCCGAAATCGAGACGGCAAAGACAGGTTGTCCCTGAGGGGGAGCACAGCGCGCGGGATCACCCTTGTCGAGTGCAAAAACAGTATGAGTGCAATGCAGCCCGCGATTTTTTATTGACCGCGAGCAGAGAGATTGCGGATGGTGATGCACGCACGTCGCGGCACTTTTAAAAACAAGCCGCAAGGAAAGCCATTCATTCTTCGAAGCGCTTTTCCAGATTTTACGAATGAAGCGACACGCAGACAGCGTATCGCCACTCGCAGCAGCGGAGCGATCGTCAGCATGTGTGAAGAAGCCGTCGGCACTCATAACGTCGCGAGCACATCACCTCGAACTGTTGGAGGTCGCTGACCGGAACGGCAGGAGGTCGAATGCCGGACATTCTGTACCCATTCGCCGACAGCTTCTCGCTGAAAATGACGCTTGCACTGGGGGAACCCCTGGCTTTTACGCCCATTGAGCCCCTTGAGACCGCTCATAGAAGCCAGGTACACTTCTTTCATACACCAGGGGCACTAGCGTTTTCCTTACACCTTACGAGGGTGCACCCTATGTCTGACACTTATCGAATTCTGTTGGCCGACGATCACGTTCTCGTGGCCGAGGGCATTCAAAAACTGCTGGAACCGGAATACGAACTCGTCGGAATTGTTCCGGACGGCCGTTCACTGGTCGCGGCGGCTGCGAAGCTTCAACCCGACATCGTCGTCGTAGACATATCGCTGCCGCTGTTAAACGGCCTTGACGCGTCACAGCAGCTCAAGAAGAACAATCCCAATCTCAAAATCATCGTGCTCACGATGCATTCGGAACCGAATTTCGTTACACAGGCCTTCCGTGTCGGGGTCTCCGGCTACGTGTTGAAACAATCCGTCGGCTCTGAATTGGTCCAGGCGATCCGCGAAGTCGTCAAGGGGCGCACGTTTGTCTCCCCCATGGTGGCGCAAAGCCTAGTGGATCAAGCGGTCAATCCGTCGTCTTCCGCGCCTGGGGACATCAACGTGGGATTTGCTCAGACGCTGAGCGCACGACAGCGCGAGGTGCTGCAGCTCGTTGCTGAGGGAAAAGCGACCAAGGAAATCGCGTCAATTCTCAACGTCTCGGTGAAAACCGTTGAATTTCACAAGACGCGGATCATGAAGGAATTACGGCTTCGGACAGCCGCAGAACTGACAAAGTACGCGATTGCCGCAGGACTGACGTCAATTCACTGACGCGTTCTCTTTATTCTGTTTGAAATCTGAAATTGAGATCTGAGATCCGCAATCGGTACGATTGCGGCATCGTGTGAGATTGAACTCTGAAACCGAAGATTTGGCTTAGAACTGCAGCGTCGTGATGCCTTGTGCGAGGGCAAACTTGATCAAGTCTGAGGTCGTGTGAACGCCGAGCTTTCGCGTGATGTTCGCTTTGTGAAACTCCACCGTCTTCATGGAAATGTTAAGCTGCTGGGCAATGTGTCTGGTCGATCGCCCTTCCGCCAGCAACACTAAGATTTCCCTTTGGCGGCCGGTCAGATCGCTGGAATAGCCCTCTGGTCGGAACCACTCGTGCTCCACCGCTTCCCGCACTTCCGCGTCGATTTTCTTGGACAAGAAACGCTTGTTCGCCAGTACGCTCTCAATCGCTGCGTGCAATTCATCTGAGGCCGATTGCTTCAAGACATACCCACTCGCTCCGGCCCGAAACGCTTCACTGATCGAAATGGCTTCGGTAAGCATGGTCACCAGGATGACCTTCACGGAAGGAAGCAACTTCTTTAACTGTTTGGTCGCTGCAAAGCCGCTCAGACCCGGCATGCAGGCATCGAGAAGAATCACATCGGGCCGCTGCTCCAGCGCACGGCTGATGATATCCCCTGAGTCCTGCACCATGCCGACGATCGTGAAATGGGGCTCGAGGAGCTGGCGGATGCTCTCTAGGACGAGGGGATGGTCGTCGACCAGGAGGACTTTGGCGGTATGCGTATGTAAGGACATCGACATTCGTCCAATTCAGGAGAAACGCAACTGCTCCCAATCATGGTACAAACCCGCCCTTCGGTTCAAGGGAATAAACCGCATGTTTGGTTTTACCTCAACTTACACGTATGCGAGAACTGGGCCAATCCCTAGCAGCAACCCCTGGCACTCGGGGTCCTCCGAGTGTCAGCAAAGCCCCTACTCGGCTTACCTTAATTCTGGACTACAGAGGAAAAGTCGGTTACCTCAGCGGGGCACGTAACTGGGCATTCTACCAGGCAAGCTCACTCCAACCAGTGACCGAGGGACCGCCTATTCATCTTGAGCAGAAGATTCCCCTCATTAACAGAGCGCGGCCGCCGGTGGACCGGGACATGATACCTGACCGTGGCTATTCCTCCCCAATCCATAAAAGCTGTCTACGGCCGCATACAGGGTGATTAGACATCCGGTACCGTTATCACATGGAGGCTCACATGCAGGAGCAACAGTTTGTGCTCGACGTCAAAACGATCCGCGAACGAGCGCGCCGGCACATCGAGAACGGCGCCATGACACCTGGGTATAAGGCGAAAGCACCGGTCGTCCTCCGGCTGCTCAACGACGCGCTGGCCACCGAACTGGTCTGCACGCTACGATACAAACGTCACTACTTCATGGCGCAAGGTTTGAATTCGGAAAGCGTGAAGAGCGAATTTCTCGAGCACGCCAAGGAGGAGCAGGAGCATGCCGACGCCATTGCTGAGCGCATTGTCCAGCTGGGCGGTCAGCCGAATCTCTCCCCCGAGGGCCTGCTTGACCGCAGTCATTCCCAATACGCCGAGGGGACGACCTTGGAGGATATGATCAGGGAAGATCTCGTGGCCGAACGTATCGCCATCGACAGCTACCGTCAGATGATCGAATACATCGGTGGCGACGATCCCACGACCCGCCGACTCCTCGAAGAAGTGACGGCCAAAGAAGAAGAACATGCGGAAGATCTGGCGAGTCTGCTTGCCAAATCCTAGATTCAGTGCGTGCTGGGGCGGACGCACCAGATGAAACTACTCCAACACAAAGGAGCGATGCTATGCCACGTGTGACGACACGCCCCGGCCACCCCTACCCGCTGGGGGCAACCTGGGACGGCGAAGGGGTGAACTTCGCACTCTTCTCGGAAAACGCCACAGGAGTGGAACTTTGCCTCTTCGATCGTCACGACCAGGAGAAAGAGACGCAGGCCATCCGGATCGAGGAGCGAACCAATCAAGTCTGGCATGTATTCCTCCCGGAGGTCCGGCCGGGTCAGCTGTACGGCTACCGCGTGCACGGGCCATACGAACCCCAGGCCGGCCACCGTTTCAATCGCAACAAGCTGCTGATCGATCCCTATGCCAAAGCGTTGCACGGCGGGCTGCGCTGGTCCGACGCAATGTTCGGCTACACCATCGGCGATCCGGAAGCGGATCTCTCGTTCGACGAGCGCAATAATGCCCCGCTCGTTCCCAAGTCAGTGGTGGTCGAGCAGGCCTTCACCTGGGGAGAGGATAAGCCCTTGCGACGTCCGTGGAGCGAAACGGTCATCTACGAGATGCATGTCCGGGGCTTCACGGCCAAGCATCCTCTCATCCAGGATGCACTGCGCGGCACCTATGCGGGTTTGGCGACCCGGCCCGTTATCGAATATCTCCAACGGCTCGGAGTGACCGCGATCGAATTGCTGCCCGTGCACGCCTTCGTCGCAGACAAACACCTGATCGACAAAGGCTTGACCAACTACTGGGGCTACAACACCATTGGATTCTTTGCACCGGAACTGCGCTATGCGACCCATCCCGAACACGCCGTCAATCAATTCAAAACCATGGTCAAGACCCTGCACAATGCCGGCATCGAGGTGATCCTCGACGTGGTCTACAACCACACGGCCGAAGGCAATCACCTCGGACCCACCTTGTCATTCCGGGGCATCGACAACGCGGCCTACTACCGTCTCATGGCGGACCAACCACGCTACTACCTGGACTACACCGGCACGGGCAACACGCTGAATGTGCAGCACCCGCGGACGCTCCAACTCATCATGGACAGCCTGCGCTACTGGGCGCTTGAAATGCATGTCGACGGCTTCCGCTTTGATCTGGCCTCAGCGCTCGCCCGCGAGTTGCACGACGTGGACCGGCTCGGCGGCTTCCTGGACATCATTCAACAGGACCCTGTGCTCTCACAGCTCAAGCTCATCGCAGAGCCGTGGGACATCGGCGAAGGCGGCTATCAGGTCGGAAACTTTCCCGCGGGATGGGCCGAGTGGAACGGCAAGTATCGGGATACCATCCGTCGCTACTGGAAGGGCGACGGCGGGCAAGCCAACGAATTGGCCTACCGGCTTTCCGGAAGCAGCGACCTCTATGAAGGCAGCGGGCGCAAGCCGTTCGCGAGCATCAACTTTGTGGTCGCGCATGACGGTTTCACGTTGCGCGATCTGGTGTCCTACAACGAGAAGCACAATGACGCCAACCAGGAAGACAACAAAGACGGGTCCGACGACAATCAGAGCTGGAACTGCGGCGTCGAAGGGCCGACCGACGATCCGACCATTCGGGAACTACGCGCACGCCAGCAACGCAACATGCTGGCGACATTATTGTTGTCGCAAGGCGTGCCGATGATTTGCGGAGGCGACGAAATCGGGCGGACTCAGCTTGGAAACAACAACGCCTACTGCCAGGACAACGACATCAGCTGGTTCAACTGGGACATCTCCAGCGAGGAGCAAGCCCTGTTCACATTCACCAGCGCGTTGATCATGCTACGTGCTGCCCATCCGGTCTTTCGCCGTCGGCAATTTTTTCAGGGCCGCAGCATTTACGGCGCCGACATCAAGGACCTGTCCTGGTTCCGCCCGGACGGACAGGAGATGACGGAAGAGGACTGGATGCAGGGTTACGTCCGCTGCCTTGGCGTCAGATTGGCGGGAGACCGCATAGAGGAGAAGGACCACTTGGGCAATCCCATTCTGGACGACACCTTTTTGCTGCTGATCAATGCGCACCATGAACCGATTCAGTTCACGCTTCCGGCACCTCCGGCCAACGTGCAGTGGCAATTGGTGCTTGACACGGTTCAGGACGTCATTCCTGCCCATGCGCCGTTGATCACGGAAGGCAACCACTATGATCTCAAAGGCCGCTCTCTGGCACTGATGCAAATCGAGGCCGCCGTGCCGATTCGTCCGCCTCTCAGGGGATTTCCGAGTGCTCGGCCATGAGTCGAGCGGCGTATCGTGGTGGAAGATGGAGGATCCTATGCGGCGCATCCTTCAGGCCATGATTTTGGCTGCGTGGTGGGGATCGGCCAGCACCCTGGCAATGACCAACGAAATTGCGCAGTCTGCCGCCGAAAAACCCAACGACGTGCAGTTGCAGGCGGCCATTGAAGAAGCCATGCGCACGAGTTCGTTGACCGCCAACAGCCTCATCGTCGTGCACGTCAATCAGGGCGAGGTCATACTTGAGGGAACGGCCGAGAATCCGCTCGCGCAGCGTGAGGCGACGCGACTGGCCGAAACTGTGCTCGGCGTCAGAGGCATTCGTAATCGCCTGGGCGTCGTCAATACTCAAGCGGCCGTTGTCCCACCGGAAAAGTAACCGCCACAAACCCTCCCCTTTTAGTCCTCGGGCACGTTCCCCCACGCGCCAGGGAATCAACCAGCACGGCTGCCCGCTTCTGCGCGATAGAGTGGACCAAAGGGGCAACAAAGCCCCGACGAAAGGAGACGCCATGAATGCGGATACGTTCAAAGGAAAGTGGGGACAGTTTAAGGGCGAGTTGAAACGGCAGTGGGGCAAATTTACGGACGACGATTTGACCCAGATCGAGGGCAACTATGAGAAGTTCCTGGGCAAAGTGCAGGAACGGTACGGAACGCAGAAGGATGACATCGCCGGTTGGGCGGACAAGTGGTTTCAAGGCAACAAACCTGACCAGGTTGAACGCGAACCGGTCAGGTAACGACGTCACATCACGATCATCTGAAGGAGGTCACTATGGTGAGGTTCATCATGTCAGCCGTCATGGTCAGCGTCTTGGCGGCAGGCCCGGCGTGGGCGCTGTTCGAGACAAACAAGGAGCTGGTGGCCAGCGCCAAGATCCCTATGGAAGAGGCCATCAAGAGCGCCATCAAAGCCGTGCCAGGCAAGGCGGCGGAAGCCGATCTCGGCAAGGACGACGGACGAACGATCTGGAAGATCGAAGTCATCGACAACAACAACAAAAGCCAAACCGTCTATGTCGATGCCCAGACCGGCATGGCCAAGTTGAATAAGTAAATAAGTAATAGGGATCGCCCTCTCCCGCTCTGGTTCTACTCCGGAGCGGGACGGCATCGGTTCCTCGCCGGACGGGCTCCGGAGGGGGGACAGGCACGGCTCCTCGCCGGAGCCAGTCCCCGCCGCTTTTTGACCCCTGACGACCGACCCACAACCGCAGAGGGACCACCTTCCTAATGAAGGAGTACGTGATGCGGTCACAGAATACGTTCACAGGAGCAAGTCTGTTTGCGCTTGTGCTTCCAGTGTTCATCGCCTTGCCCACGCCCGCTCTTGCCGATCTCCTCGATCAGGTGAATATCGGGTTCTTGTCCATCGGAGGCAGGGCCATGTACTACGATCCCAAAGACGCCAACGGGGAGTGGTACGGCGGCGCCCAGGTCCGCCTGCACCCCTCGCATTATTTCGCCATAGAGGGATCCGCCGACTATCGAAGAAACGATTTTGCTGATACCAGAGTACATAGCTACCCGGTGCAGGTGTCGGCGTTGATCTACCCGTTGGGAACCACGCGGCTGGCGCCCTTCATTCTCGGCGGAGGCGGCTGGTACTACACCTCGGTCAATGGACCGGGCAATTTCGACAATACGCAGAACCGGTTCGGACTTCATGCCGGCGGTGGGCTCCAGTTCTTTTTCAATAAACATTTTTCCATCGACAGCACCTATCGCTATATCTGGCTCGAGAAAATCGAATCCAAAGACCAGAACATCGTCGACAAAAAGTTTAACGACAACGGGCACATGGTCACGATCGGAGTGAATTTCCACTTCTAAGTTCACGGCCAATGGCACAAGCCAGGATCCTGTGGCAGAATCCCCGTGAAATCCGGTAAGCGACGTGAGGAGTTTGAGTGGGCGCTCGCGCGCGAATTCTCGGGGTTGTGCTGCTGAGTTCGATTCTGCTGAACCTGACGCACCCCGCGCTGGCTTCCGACGAATTCATCGCAGGGTACGCAACAGGTATCCTGCAGCACGAATTCCGACTCACCGACGCTTCGGTGGAGGTTCACGAGGGCGTGGTGGTGGTCACCACCAAATCACTGGCCACCATTGATCGCGGCAAGGTGATCGCGGCGCTTGAGCAGATCCCCGGCGTATCGCACGTGGAAATCCGCAGCGCCCCCCTTTCGGCCGAGCCGCCGGACGCAGATGCGGTTCAGGTATCGATTCCCACAGCTGGCGCAAAATGGCTTCCGCACGGATCCCTGTTCGCCCCGATTCACGCCGATCCGCGCTGGCCCCACTTCGGAGGAGCCTACCGACAATTCACTCAGGGGCTCAATCTCGCTGGCGTATTCGCTGCCGACTTCGGAGAGACCTTCGCCATCTACCGCAACAAGGCGTTCCTCGATGGGGAATGGGAGTTCGGCGTGCAGGCTGGTGTCTTTAGCATCTTCGATGTGAGCGCCGAGTCGATCGATCTCGTCAATGCGGATTATCGCGTCGGGTTCTTGAGCACCTATCGGAACGGACCATTGTCCGGATTTATCCGCATCTACCATCAGAGCTCACACCTAGGCGATGAGTTCCTGCTGAACAATCCCGGCGTATCGCGGATTAATCTGAGTTACGAGGAAATAGACGTGAAATTGTCTTACCAGCTGTTCCCGTGGCTGCGGCTGTATGGAGGGGGCGGCTATATCGTTCATCGGTTTCCGGAAGACCTGGGTCGGGGCACGACACAATGGGGCATCGAATTGGTCAGCCCCAGGACCTTTCTTGGCGGACGCCTCCGCCCCGTCGCATATGCCGATTTTCAATGCAACGAACGCTCAAACTGGCAGATCGGACAATCCATCATGGCGGGAGTGCAGTTTGAGAACGCGCGAATCGGAGACCGGCAAGTCCAGTTGCTGGCGGAGTACTACGCCGGCCGCTCTCCCGATGGCCAGTTTTATACCCAACGTGCCGCCTGGTATGGCATCGGCGTGCACCTCTACTTCTAGTTCTAGCTTCCTAAATTTCAGTGAATCCCAAGGGAATTCACCCTGAGAAGTTTTTGAGGTTCCGCCTCGAAGCGCCTGAATAGTAACAGCTTTCTATCCAGAACCATAACCCTCTGACAACTCCGAGCTTCTGGGGTGCCCTGCCAGGCATTCTGGGAGAGGTCCTAGTTAGTGTGTCTGAGACCACAGTGTACCGTGAAGTATGGAAACGCAGAAAACCATCCTTATGTGCGCGTCATGTTGGCGCATTCAGCGCCTGACCGAGGACCCTCTCACCGAGAGCCTTGGAGCGGAGCTGGACCGGTGGATGGACCCGACGACGTTCATGGGATGGGGGCGGTTGGGGTCGGGACATTGCGATATCGTCGATGGGTATTGCGATCCCTGCCTCATGGAGATGGCGCTACGAGACCAACTGGCGCTTGCCCGAGCGGCAGAAGAGCGGACCAATGCCTGAGAGGAGCACGATCATGACGTGGCCTGCGCGATGGAAGCTATTCGTGATGGGTTTTGCCCTCGCAATGCCGACGCCCACATTCAGCCAGGACACCCTGTGGAATACGTGGAGACAGGGCGGGCTTCAGGCGCTTCATGAGGGCCGCTTGGCTGATGCAGAGCGATTGCTGACAGCGGCGTTGGAGCAAGCCGAAAAATACGGCTTGGAGGACCTTCGTGTTGCAGATGCGGCCAACGATCTGGCCGTCGTCTATGCGAATTCAGGAAAGCCGCTGGAAGCCGAGTTGCTGTTCAGCCGCGCCCTCGCCATCGGTGAAAGGGGTTTGGGGGCCGACCATCCCGGTGTCGGCGCCACCATTCAAAATCTTGGAATCTTATATGCGACACAGGAGCGGTACCGGGAGGCCGAGCCTCTCCTCAAACGTTCCTTGGCGATCAATCTCAAAGAATACGGCGGAAAACATGTGCGGACTGCGTTGTCGTTGAAGACGCTTTCCAGCTTTTACGCCATTCAAGGGCAGATGGGAGAGGCGGAACGGCTCATCCAAAAATCTCTCGCTATTTTGGAAGAAAGCCGGATCAAGCAAGGCGATCCACAATTCGTGTCGACACTCGAAGTCTGGGCGGCGATTCTGCGCAACACGAACCGCGAACGTGAGGCCCAAGAGGTCGAAGGGCGCCTCAAGACGGCTCAGGAGACGACGGTGTATAGGTGATTGCAGATCTCAAATCTCAGATTTCACATATGAAAGCAAAGCCCCGAACGATATGAGACTTGAGATCTGAGATCTGGAGTTCACGTGTGCAGTGCGGTTCACCGGTCCTGACGAAAGGAGTCCGTTATGCTGAATTGGGCTGTGACATTTCTGGTGGTGGCGATCATCGCAGGATTGCTGGGGTTATCCGGCATCGCCGGCACCGCCACGCAAATTGCGTATGTCTTGTTCGTCGTGTTCTTGATCTTCGCCGCAGTCAGTTTCGTCATGGGACGGCGTCCTCCCGTGACATAAGCCGGACACACCGTCACGACATTTTGCATCCCCACACAGCATGCTCGGGCTGAGTGTAGCCCGAGCATTGCTTCATGGAGGACTTATTATGATGTGGTTACCCAGTCTCATTTTTGGCGTGTGGACCTTGTTTTCTCACGCGACCGCCGAGAGCGCGATGCAAGAAGCGAAGCACTTCGTCGTCGATATCATCTCCATAAATGGTGAAGAGTTCGTCGTAAAGGATGAAACCGGCAAAGAAGCCACGATCCATGTGGGCACAGAAACTGAAAAATTCGGTCACCTGCAGGTCGGAGACCGCGTCGACGCCTGGATCTTTCCAAATGGCCAAGCGAGGACGATGATGATTCTTCGCAGCGGCTCCGTGATTAAAGAGGAACGCGAGCAGCAGAAGCAGCGGGAAGCGCAACAACGGGCGGAGGCGCAGGCGGAGCCCTCACAACCGGCAGAAGCCGCCGCACGGTAGGTCACCGTGAATCTCTCGAGCTGTCGCGAGAATCACACGAGAGGTGTTCGACCCCATCGAAACAACACTTGCGGAATGGAAATGATGGTGTCGTTAGCGGATCGATGCATCCATTGAACATTCCAGATTGATCTTTCGTGTCACCGTCCCGATCGTTTCGTACAGGTGATCGGCCGCGCTTTCCTTGGTGAGGAACGCGGACGCTCCGGCGGCTTTCATCGATTTTACGATGTGGTCCGCTTCGTTGACTGATAGGCCGACCACGTACGTGCCCGGCAATTCCTCTCGAATCCGTCTGGTCGCTTCGATGCCGTCAAGGCGGGGCATGTTGACGTCCATGACGATCAAGTCAGGCTTGAGCAGCCGCGCCAGCGTAACAGCCTCTTCCCCGTCTCCCGCCTCGGCGATGATGTCCAGATTGGGATATCCGTCCAGGATGCTTCGTAACCCCTGCCGAACCATGGCATGGTCATCGACCAGCAGCACGCGCACGGGCCGCTCCAGGGTCTGCTGAGGACGCGGGGGTGAGGCGCCTGCCGTTTGGGCATTCACCGAAAGCCGATCCACGCCGCCGCCTATTCCGTCGTCGAGCCCGCCAGCGGCGATCGTCAGCCCAAGGGTCACGGTCGTGCCGGCGCCCGGTTGCGATTCCAGCTCCATCCATCCGTCAATCGCCTCCATGCGTTCGCGGATGCTGAAGAGGCCGAACTTGTCCCCCCTCGATTCCCGTATGGCGACGGGATCGCAGCCGGCACCGTCATCGTGAACGACAATCTCCAGCTTGCCCTGTCCGTCATCGGTCATTCTGACCGACGCGCGGTCGGTGCCCGCATGCTTTAGGACGTTGAACAACAGTTCACGCACACACTGGTAGAGCATCGTCGTGTGATCCTCGGACAGGAGAGGGGCCATCGCCGGCACGTCCACGTGAACCACCAGCCCCTGCTGCTCCATCCGCTCGCCCAGCCACCGCAGACCCGCTGCCAACCCGAACTGCCGCAGCGTGGGAGGCATCAACTCAGCCACGACCGTGCGCGTATAGGTGAGGCTTTGATCAATCAACTGATCCGCCTCCTGCAGCACCGCACAGGCGGGATGGGGGGCGATCATTTGGGAGGCGTGATTCATCTTCAACCGCGTAACGACCAGCATCTGCGCCAGATAGTCGTGCAGTTCTCCGGCGATGCGCTGGCGTTCCCGCTGCTCCGTGAGCGTCAAATCCTGCGCCAGGCCGCGAAGCTTGTCGTGCGTCCGCACGAGCTCCTTCGTGCGTTCATTGACACGGCGTTCGAGTTCCTTCATCCATTCCTGTCGTTGCATTTCCGAATGCTTACGCTCCGTAATATCGAACGTCACCCCGACAAAGCGTGTGGGACGCCCGTGATCGTTATAATGGATGCGGCCGTAGGGAGCGAGCCATCGCAGTTCTCCGGTGTCCACCCGGCGGATCCGATGCTCCGCTTGAGTAAGGGCGCCGGTGTTCCTCGCATTTCTCATGGCCTGGCGAACGATCCGCCGATCGTCTTCGTGCACGAGCGCCCACCATTGCTTGATCGAGGCCTGAGTCGCATCGGAGTCATAGCCCAACAGCAACGCATTTTGCCGGTTCCACACGACCCGCCCAGTCCGCAAATCCACATCCCAGGTACCCATCCCGGCTCCGTCCGTGGCAAAACGGAGACGTTCCTCCTGTTCGGCGACTTGCTCGGATCGTTGCCTTGTCTCATGCAGCAGGCGGCGGCGCTCTTTCGCCATGGCCACGTAACTGGAGACAGCCTCCAACAGTTCCAGATCATCTGGATCGAACGAGTGACGGCTACTGCTGGCGAACGCCAGCGTGCCGAGAAGCCTTTCGCCGACAATCAATGGAAAGCAGGCGTAGGCCGTCGACCCGACCGCTTGCATCCTGGCGGCTTTCGGATCCGTTGACGTCTGTAAGTGCTCGACAATCACCGGCTTTCGTGAAGCGGCCGAGGTGCCGCAGAGCGCCTGCCCAAACTCGAGAAACATCAACGGCTCGACCGCGTGATCGGGAATCCCGGCCCACGACACCATTCGAATGCCGCTATTGTCCGGCGTCACGTCGTAATCAAGAAAGGCATCGATCCCGACGCTGGTTCGCAGAGCGACAAAGATATCATGCAGCACATCGGCGGGGTCATCGACGCGTAGCAGCTGGTCCATCGTTTTGCTCAGCAGTTGCTGGCGGGTGGTATGAGTCCTCAGCTCGAGTTCCGCGCGCTTGCGCGCATCGATATCTTCGATCACGCCGATCAATGATTGTATGCGCCCACCGGCATCCCACTGGATGGACAGCGTCACGGTGACCCAGATCGTCTCTCCGTCGGGCCGCATCAGGCGCTGTTCGAGCGAGACTTCGGAGATGCCCCCGAGCAGAAGTGTGCCCACTTGGCTTTCGTGCTCAGCCCGGTCGTCGGGATGCGTGAGATCGCGCAGCTCCTGTTTCATGAGATCATGCTCGGCGCGGCCGGTGATGCTGCACAGCTTGTCATTCACGCGCAATAGTCGTCCGTCTGAGCCGACGACGCACATCCCGACCGCGGCCTGCTCGAAGAGCCCGCGGAACAACTCTTCGCTCCGGCGCAGCCGGGCAAGCAGGCCTTCATTTTCCTGCTGGCGCTCCCGCAACCTGAGAAGGGAGCGGACGGCCGCGAGAAGCTCCTTTTCATCGATGGGTTCGATGAGATACCCGTCTGAGCCGACCTCCATTCCCACCGCCCGGTCTGTCCCGCTCACGCGGGACGCCGACACATGCAATACCATGATGTCCGTCAGTTCGGGTCGATTCTTGATGCGTCGACAGAGATCGAACCCGCTGATATCCGGCAGATTCACGTCCATCAACACGAGCTGTGGGCGCAAATCTTCCACCACGCGCCAGGCATCCGCCCCGCAATTCGCATCGATGACCCGATAGCCGGCGCGTTCCAACATGCGCCGTCGAGCGTACCTGCCCGGTTCTTGATCGTCGACGTTGAGAATCGTCGCCATCTCTCCGGTCATAAGTGCCCCTTTTGTTGTTCCAAGAACAACGTCAAAGTCGCCATGTCATGGAAATCCATCGCCCGGCAGGGGTGCTCCCTCCTCGCTGGGGCCCACCTCAACACGCGGAATGACCTTCTACAGGCGAGCACAGTAGGACCGCATCGCCCGCCTGCCTACTAGTGAGACCCCTAGTCGCAATCTGCTTACAAGATTACGGCACTTCACGGGGCTTCATCAAGATCGGTCATACGGAAGCTGAAGAAAAAGAAGATGGTGTATTGGTCGTGATACGTACGGTGGCTGTGCCAGGGCGTGGAATACAAGAGCCGGCCGGATGCCCGTTCGATGACTTCGACGCCATAACGCACAAACCCGTCCTGTGCGAGATTTTGGTAGACCGTCAATTGTGGGAGCGAAAACGGAATGAGCACGCTTTGGATCGGCGGCATCCCGAAGAAAGAGATCGATTGACTCGTGCCGAACGACTGCACGACGACTCGGACAAGATACGAAGCGTCTTCTTCCCGTTTGGAAATTCGATATCCCAACACGCCGAGATGGGTGGCGACCGCGTCTCTGACGAAGGCCAGATCTCCTGCGGGAGAAAAATAGCCACTCGTCGTAGAGCCGGTTGTGCTCATTTCGCCCGAGGCCGAGACCGATGATACGGGCACCATCGGCGAGAGATATCCGAGCTGGAGGCCGGTCACTTCCATGTAGAGCGGTGCGTCGACAGAAATCGGCAGCGAGACGTCCAGCAGACTCCGGTTGAGCGCTTCGGCGAGCAGTAACTGTTCGATGGCGCTTCGGGCAGTTTTGGTGATCTCGCGCGGAATCGTGCAGGACGCGAGCAGCGGCAACAGCGAGGCCCAGAAGACGGCCCGTGCAAGCCCTTGCACACCGGCTCCTATTTGGCGGGCGGCGGAGGCTCGTGGACCTCCGCCGGCAGCGTTTCAATCACTTTGAGCACGCGCCCTTCGTCATCGAGCTGCATCGTCACGCGATCGCCGATGGACAAGCGTTCAAACAATTCGGGACGGTCGAGCCGGAAAAAAATCGGCTTCTCGAGATCGGTCATCAACACGCCCTTGCCGCCCGCAATGTCCAATTTGGCAAGTGTCCCCGTCACGCGATGCTGGGCTTCTGGCTGCTCGAGCGCGACCCTGTTCTCGGGGTTGGCGTATGAGGGCAGAGACAACCCCACCACGACGATCGCGGCAAGACTAGCCTTCAACCCGCGTCGGGACAGAATCATGATTTTCCCCTACCTGCAAATCCTTTCAAAGCCACATCAATCACTACACCGTATGCCGGCGGTCTCCTCTACTAGGCGTTCCCCCAGTTCTGGGCACTGTGGAATCAGCCTTAGGGTATGACATGGATAGTCACAGTTATCGGCTTTTGCTCCTGGCACTCTGTGTCACTGTGCAGGCCTGCGCAAAAAACGCATTGACGCAGCCGCCTCTCACAATCAAAGTTTTGACCGAGAAAGCGGTCGCCACCGGGTCTGTTACGGGCGGACCCCAACCGGAAGGAGGGCGCCTTTCGAACGACGTGACCCTCCTCGAACCCGTGATCCGTGTCAGCTCACGCCTCGTCGCCGCCGCACGGCGGTCAGAATTCGGACCACGCGCCCGTGACCTGTGCTGGGGCATTGCCGTTTTCGAAGACGCCACCCCCTCGCAAACATTCGTCCAGCCCGACGGCACCATTGTGGTGTCGTCAGCCTCGTTTCACCTTGCCCAAACCGAAGCTGGGTTGGCGGCCTTGCTGAGCCATGAATTCATCCATGCACTGGCCCACGACGCGCCTCAGGTCCCGTCGCCATGTCGAAGCACAACAAGAGCACAGCCACCGCCGCTGTTTACGCATCAAGAGGAATTGCAGGCAGACGAGAAGGGGCTGGGACTGTTGGCTGAGGCCGGTTATGATCCACGCGAATTACTGTGGTTGTGGGAACGGATGAAACGGGAGAGCGACGGCCTCGGCGATCCAGTCCTCCGGCACCTCACTTATGACCACCGCGTGGAACAGATTGCACGGTGGCTCCAAGATGCGCTCACGCGTTATTCGCGGGCGAAGCGCGCGCCGCAGAAAACGCTGCCGTCGAAATAATTGAGACGCCACACCGTGTTGATGTCTAGGCGGCGGGAAGCGTGACGGTATACTCACCGGCCCGCTTCGAAAACAGACGTAACTCCCCCGTCCGGCTCAAGCGGTCAACTTCGAGGAAGACTTGGTTCCACGTGTACGATGAACACGCGTGGAGTAAGTCCTCCATGTCGCAGGCCTGTCGATGCTTCACCATCTGCACAATTTTTCCGGTGATGTCGCTGGGGCGGCTGAGGTGTTCAGATGTGAAAGAAGAAGGAGCGGTCGGCGTTTGCATCATGTTCTCCTCCTCTAAATGGAGTTGGACCCGATGGACGCTACGCCGAACAGTGGAGGGAACGTACTAGGTAGTACCCTAGTTTGCGCACTTCAATTGTAAAACTTCGTTTCCTTCTTCCCCACTTTTCCAGAGCGTCTCCGGCCGGCATGATGGTCCCCGTTCTTGGGTTCTGCCCAGTTGGCGCTCCGGCGGCTGCTCCTACAATGAAGGCTCAAGCGCCGGATGAGAGAACATGGAATCCACCGTGAGAAAGGATAGTGCTGAAGTGCTTGATCTTGAGCAGCAGCCTCGTGTGCTGGTGGGATGCCGGCTCTGTGGCTCACAGCAATCCCGCCTCGTCTGTTCCGCCCAGGATATCGCTGCGCAGCACAGATTTCTCGAAGCGTTTTATCGCAGCCGATGGTCCAAGCAGGATCCGGCTACCGCGACCGACCGCGTCAATTTCACCCAGGACTATGCGACGGCCATTGTCGCCTGCCGTGACTGTG
>DASTQE010000164.1:0-20569 GCA_035761895.1 Nitrospira sp.
GGTTTCCGACAATCGGGAACCGCTCAAGCTTGCCGAACGGTTTTATGCGCCGGCGGAATCCCGATGGATCAAGAGCCGGCCTGCTTCCGATCATGCCTTGCACTTCTATCGTTTGTGGGTGGCCAAGGAAGCAGTTTTGAAAGCACAGGGAACCGGAATCGCATCGCTTCAGCACTGCGAGATTCTTGCCCCCTCGTCCGCGTCCCGGGTGAGCGTCCGGAGCATAGGCGAAATGCAGCAAGGATGGTCCATTCAGTGGTTGAACTGCGGGCCGGGGTGGCAGGGTGCCGTGTCGGCGTATGGAGACGACTGGTCCGTTCGGGTTCTCGACGCCGTGAGCGTTGAGCGGCTTTGATCAGGCGTTGCAATCCGGCTCCCGCACTCTGAGCTCTTTGAAGAACCTGGTCAGCACCCGCTGGCTCTCTTCCTCGAGCATCCCTCCAACGACCTCGACACGATGGTTCAGGCGCGGGTCGCTCGCGAAGTCGAGGACCGATCCGCAAGCGCCGGCTTTGGGATCTTTCGCTCCAAACACCAGCCGGGGAATTCGTGCAAGGACAATTGCGCCAAGACACATCGCGCAAGGCTCGAGGGTGACATAAAGCGTCGCATCGATCAATCTCCATTGACCGAGCGCCTTCGCCCCTTCTCGAATCACGATCAGTTCAGCATGGGCCGTCGGGTCCTGCCAGGCTTCCCGGTGGTTGTGGGCCTTCGCGAGGATCGCTCCCTCATGCACAAGAACCGCGCCGATCGGGACTTCTCCGATAGCCGCGCTTTTCGCCGCTTGCTCCAGGGCCATGCGCATGAACAACGAATCTGCGTCAGTTGGATGGCCGTTCATCGGCGCGGTTGTAGCGGGGTCTCCGGGGTCAGGTCAAGCGTGAGCTGATTCAGGAGGATCGCTGGCCGATCAGGTAGATCGGGCCGCTTGGCTGTGGGCGGCCTCCAGCCGGCTCGAGACTCACTGCGAACTTGCGGGCCTTTTCAAAGTCCGGCAGCCGTTTGACCAACAGGTGCGCCATCTCGCCGGCGTTGATGTGGAACGTTCCGACGCTGACCGGTGTCTGGTCGATCGCCCATAGTTGATAGGCGGTGCCAGCCGGACATTCTGGCAGGTTGGCGGAATAAAGCCAGATTTTCTGGGTGACGGGGTTGTACACCAAGACCCCACTGGCTCCCTTGGCCAGGTCCGAGGCAGCGAGGGTCACGACTTTTGCGGCGGGCTGGCGCAGCAGCGTGGCAAACTCGTCCTGAGGAATTTTGCCGCGGGTGGCTGCAGTCAGCTGCTCCCTGGTAGTTTCCAGTTCCACTTCGCGCTCCATGAGCTGGCTCTTAAGGTCGATCACGTCGTTCATTTTGCGCTGCACATCGACCTGCAATTCGGCCATGGACCGGTCTCTGAGACTCAGATCTCGCTTCAGGCTGGCGATCTTAGCCGATTGGTCGTGGACCTCGGCCTCCAATTGTTGGATCTTCAAGGTGTCTTCCGAGAGGCGCTTGGTATAGGTCCACACGAAATAGCCGGCGAGCGAGAGAAGGAGAACGCTCGCGACTCCAATCGCCCACGGCAGCGAGAGCGATCGAGCGGGTGCGATGGGCGGAAACAGATGGTTCATCCATTCGCCGGGCTCAAGGCTTCGGCGGCCGGAATCCTTCAAGAGGCCGTCGACCACCATGGGATCCTGGCCTCGAGCCGCCATGATTTTGGATTTCAATGCGCGCGGCGCCTGCATGGGCGAGAGCCCGAAAGGCAAGAGTGAGGCGACTGATTGGTATTCTTTCAGTGCGCTATGACACGATTGACATCCCGACAAGAGATGCGCTTCCAGTGCCTGGCGTTCAGCTCTGTCGAGCGCGCCGGCTGCATACAGAGGAACGGCTTCTTCCAGTTCTTCGTGCGTCATCCGAGGTCACCCTGTTCCCAGCAGCGCCGAAGGATTTCCCGCAGCTTCGACATCCCCAGTTTGATTCTGGTCTTCACAGTGCCGAGCGGTTGATTGAGTCTGGCCGCAATTTCATTGTGCGAGAGCCCGTCATAGTACGCCAATTCGATCGCTTGCTGTTGTCCCACCGGAAGGCTCGTGATCGCGTTGCCCACTGCGATCCGAAGCTCCTGGTCAGCCTGTGTCTCAAAAGGGCTGGGCCCCAAATCGGCCACCCGGGAGGAGCGGGTGGCGTCCAGGGGCATCGTGGCATTCTGGCCCCGTACGGCGCGCGCCCGTAAACGATCGATCGCGCGGCTGCGGGTCAGTGTGATCAACCAGGCGATTGGCGTTCCGCGTCCGATATCGTAGCGCGCCACTTTACGCCATACCTCCAAGTACACGTCCTGCAGCAGTTCATCAGCTTCTTCTCGATTCCCTAAAATGCGAAAGGCCAATGTATACAGCAACGTGCTGGAATGATCGTAGAGCTGGCTGAATGCCTGTTGGTCACCTTTGGCGATGCTCGCGAGCAGGGCCGGGTCGATCGAAGACGTCGCGCGTCGTGTGGGTGTGTCCATAAGAAGGCGAATGGCCCAAAAGACCGGAAGGAGTCACCTCACGTCCGCCACAACTATAGCATCTACGGCCGATCTCGCCAAAAGGATCTGTCTTTTTGTTTTTGCATTTCGCGCGTACTTTCAACCGGTTTTATCATCCTAGTGAAAGTACTGCAGTAAGGATTGAGCCGCCTCGGCCGCCCCGGTCATGGGGGGGCGTCCGACAGCAGGTGTGGTATTGGCAAGCGCTTCCAGAGCAGGCCGCCAGTTTCCCGAAAAGAAATCGTCGCGGCTCAATTCCTGACCAGTTCCATATCGATGGAGAAACTCGACGAGGGGAGCCTCATCCGCAAAATTGTAGCGCCGGACATACACGACCGGCAGGCCGAGCGCTACCGCCTCGACGATCGTGCCGTATCCCGGCTTCGTCATGACCAGGTCGGCCGAAGCGAGGGCTGTCTTGAACGAGAAGGGAAGGGCGGACAAGGAGTGGACACGGGATGAGGGCCGTGGCGGAACGCCGTCCACCAGAAATTGGTATCCGCGCATGTGATCCATCTCATGCCACGGCAGGGTTTCAAGAGGGATGCCTCCAAAGCCCACGAGGACCACTGGTTCCGACGCGGGAATTCCCAAGCACGCACGAAGCTGATCTCGCTGTGATGGGGCAGGCTCGGCAATGGCACCGATGTCGAGGACCTTGGGAATGCCCGACAAGGGAAGTCCGGGAGCAATCCGTAATGCCATGTCCGCCTCTCCGTAGGAGCGCCGGATTCCTTCCAGCAAGCTTTCATGCTCCGACGCGGACTTGTCTAAGGACATCAAGATCTCGCTCCACGTAAGATTCGACAGCAGCACGGTGGGAGTTCCCGCTTGTCTTCCGGCCGAAATGGCCAAATACGGTGGATCCGCGAGGATTATTCCGGGAGCGGCAGCGTGTATCGCTGTTGTTTCCGCGGCCAGGCGTTGTTCCCACGTCGCATGAAATTGCCGGTAGCCTTCCCAGGTCGCCGGAACGTCAATGTCCAGCGGCCCGCGCTGAACGCATCCGACATCCTGCTGCACGGATTGGAGAGACCAAGGAATTGCCAATCGCTCGTGAAAAAAAGCCGCCGAGACCGTGGTTCGCAAGATTGCGGTGAGACCCGGGACATGGCGTCCCAGTTGGTTGAGCACCGGAACGACTTGGGCGGCGTGTCCGAAGCCGTGGCCGGAAATTGCGCACCAGATCGTAGGCAAGGCTAGTGGTCTGATTCCAGCGGGGCAATGTTGTAGAGCAATTCGAGGTCGAACTCCTCGACCAGTTCGTTGAACGCCTGCACCCCAAGATCGGAGCGGACCTCGTTCATGACGAGATCGATGGCAGGAGCGGCCCGCGGTCCGTATTGAGAAATCGCGGAATCGATGCGCTGTTTGGCGGTCTCAAGGTTCATGAGGGCCGTGACTCACCCAAGCGAACGGAGCAACGTTTGCATTTCGGGGACAAGATCACCTCCGCCGTTCGACCGTCCCGAGACGGCTGCATCGATGCCCGCCTGCAGCACCCGCTTCGCTTCTTCCGGCTGCTTTACTCCGATCAGCGCGCGGCCCAGCGCCAGATGCGACGCGACATGCAACGGGTCGAGCTGGACGGCGACGCGGAGATGGTCTACGGCTTCCTCCAAGCTGCCGCCTTCCTGGAGAATTTTGTTGCCCAGACCGTACCGGCCTAAAAATCCCTTCGGATTCTTGGCCACCATTTGACGAAACGCGTCGATGTCCATGCGTCAACTCACGGAAACGTGAAGCAACGCATCATAGCATTGACGCTTTTCGCCGGGCCAGATGAAAAAAGGCGGCGAGTGGCTGCCGCCTATGGCTCGGATGGGAGGGGTGCTGACACGGGAACCGCGGCCGTGGCGGGAGCGGACGTCGGTGAAGTGCGAGACTTGACCGACACCGTGCGGATGCCGGATTCGGACAGAGGCGCGCTACTCGCGGTGTAAAACGCCGTATCCTGGGCGATCTGCCTGGCCAGGTCGACCAGGCAGGTTTCCGTGACATGGCCTTTCAACTCATCGATCATGACCGGAGTGGCGCCGAACAGATGGTAGCGTGCACTACCGGCCGATCGGCTCTCGTAGTGTTTTACCTGGCCGTCCCAGCGTTCGAGATCAAGGGAGAGATGGGCGGCATACTCGTATTCCAGGGGAAGGAACGGGGTAAGAATGTACATGGACGCGCCGATGACGATGCCCTTCAAGGCAGCGCCGCCCGCATGGGAATCAATCGCTTCATCGAACAGAAGCCGGGCACGGACCATCTTGTCGCCGAAGGCGGGGGCATCGGCGCGGGCCGAAGCGAGATGTGAGAACAGGCCGATGTCCGCCAGTGAACTCAGAACCCGCTGTTCAGTGTCAGCCGAGGAATTCTGCGGTGATCCGTTTCTCGTGGTCCGGATGCGATCCAGGATCAGTGGCACTTGCTCGTTTCGAGCAATCATCTGTGCCGTGGGCTCATCCGTCGTGGCGGAAGGGCCCCTCATTTCAATCCAATGAGAACACGCGGTGAGGGCGATCACCATGAGTCCGCAACTGGCAAGTGTGAGGCCACGAAGAAGAGTCGGGTCAGCGTTCACGATATGCTCCTAGAAGTAGAATGAGAAGCCACCATATGGCAGACTCGAGTTCAGGCCGAGGTTCGGATACTGCGTGCCGGCGTTTGAAATGTGGTGGAAGCGATAGCCGACGTTGAACGACATCTGAGACGTGAAGAACCAGGAAAAACCGCCCCCGGCCGTGAGTATGAAATTGATCTGGGTTGACTGTTCGGGAATCTGGCCTCCGAGATCCGTCCAGAAAGGACCCCCGGCGAATTCGAGGTAGGGCCTGAGCCGGCCCGTTCCCTGGAAAAGATATTTGATCTTCGGCGTGAAGCCGACCCCATGGGTGAGTTCGGGGTGCTGAAACTGGATGTAGACGATTTCGGCGCCGAGCAACAGTTGGCCTCCATACCAGTGGCCGCTGCCGATCGGGTCCGTCACCACCATGGCCCAGGAGGGCATGACTGCCGGACCGCTCTGTTTTGTGGTGTGATCGGTCGTCAGGCGATGGGGCAGCAGATACCCTGCGCTTAAACTGATCTCCTGGGTCCCCACCGTGAGACGCGGGACCGTGTCTTCGGCTTGGCACAGGATCGCAGGTAACGAGAGAGCCGTGATGAATGTGAGGAGAGAGGCGAACGGGAATCGCGTCATTCAACATCCGGTTCAACCTTTGTCGGCGGACTCTCGAACCAACAGCAGGTGAGCAGTCGTGACGCTTCTAAAGGTAACAGAGATTGTCCGGCTGTCCAGAAAGAGTGGAAATGTTGCAGCGAAGCGTTCAAGGAATGTATGCGAACGTGGCTCGTCGGATTCCCCCTTAATTATATCTGTTGCGTGGGGGGAGAGTAGCATATTCTTGTTAAGGGAGCATTAGGAATATGTAAGTTTTTACGGGGTGAGGAGTTTCAGTCGTCGTCGGATCGTCGACGCGCGGCTGGCCGTCTTTTCGTGATGGGAAACATCATGAGGAATCTCCGCCCGGATCCCTGAGGCGAGCTAATTCTCGTGAATCGCGGGATGAATCAGCAAGGTGGTACTTCGCATCGATCAGAACGGTCCGTTCCAGACAACGGATGGCGGAAAGCGTATCTCCGCGCCGACGGTAGAGATCGGCCAACAGGCGGAGGACGGCGGCTTCTCCGGCTTCCGCGCCGAGCTTAATATAATGTTCCGAGCCGTTGTTGAGGCAGCGCTCGGCGTTTTCGAGATCCCCTTGCTCAAGGAAGCATTGCCCCATTTGGCTGTAGGTCACAGCCAACCCCTCCTCGTTGCCGACCGTCCGGTGATAGGCAAGGGCCTGGTGGAACGATTCAACCGCGTCCTTCCAGCGCTGTTCTCGGGCCTCCTGAAGCGCCAGGTTGTTATAGAGGATGCCGAGCGCCCGGTCATCGTTCAGTGTGCGGAGCAGGTCCAGCGCCTCCAAATAATACGGACGGGCTTTCGCCGGCTCCTCCATCCCGATGTGCAGATTGCCCAAATTGACCAACGTATGGGCGATGGCATGGGCATTCTGTTCGGTGCGCTGGATGTCCAACACTTCGCGATAGCAGCGCTCGGCCGCATCGAAATCCTGACTGAGCGCACAGGTGTTGCCCAGATTGCCGAGGGAATTGGAAAGCTCCTGTCGATCATTCGCCGAGCGGTCGTCCGCGACGGCGGCTTCCCAGGCCGCTCTCGCCTGGGTCAAATCCCCCCGATGGAGAAAGATCCGCGCTCGGTGCTTGTCCGTATCCGACATGACGGATCAGCGAAGTTAGTCTCCGCCCTTCGGCGTGTCTTGCCGGAACTCCACTTGCATGTCGTCCTCGTGATCCATCCCGAGACCGGCCCGGAACGATTCGCATAACTCTTCAACGTGACCGATGTCCGAGGGATTCTTGTCGTCGCGGGACGCCAGATAATGTTCACAGAGCCGGAGACCCGTGTGAAAGTGGCGGGGAATCGTCTGTTCCGTCACTTGCTGCCAGGTAATGTAGATGCAAAAGGCCTGAAACGCGTGAGCACTGGGATGGCGTTGTGCGAGATCCAGCAACGCATCATAAGCGGCCGTGGCCTCATGGCCGGCGCTGGACGAAAAGATCTCCTCAAGCTCGACCGCCGTGCCCCAGTCCGGACCCAATTCTGGTTCTGCATTCTGAAACGCAGCTTGAGCGGCCAAGGCGGGATCGAATTGCATCCGGTAGTCCTCCAGTGAACCAGAACATGTCAGTCTAGCGTTGCGCACGCGCGAGGATCAACTCCGTGGCGTGCGTTTACTTTTCGCCGAGCGGCTTTGTACACTGGACCACCGTATGAAAGTCAATCCACCGGTTGGTGCGACAGGAGAACAAGCGGCGACCGATCTCGTCGACCAGGTCATTCGCTATCACATCCAAACCAAGCATCACTTTCACCGGTATGCCCGATCAGCGGGGTATCTGGATTGGGCCAACCAACCCGATCCATTCCGTCGCTACGAGGGTGCGACGTTGCTCCGCCTCCCGCTGCTCGCGCCGGATGAGGCGCCCATCTCACCGGCCTATCACGACATGTATCGGACAGGAGCGGTTCCCGTCCAGCCTGTGACCATCAACACTCTCTCGCGGTTCTTCGAGTTCGCGCTTGCCCTTTCGGCTTGGAAGCGGGCGGGTGAATCCGAATGGCCGCTGCGTAGCAATCCATCCTCAGGGAATCTCCATCCGACCGAGGGCTATGTGCTTCTTCCGCGGATTCGGGGCCTGGAGCTCGCGTCAGGCCTTTACCACTATGCGCCCAAAGAGCATGGACTTGAGCTGAGGGCAGGCGGTGGAGCTGATGAAGTGACAGCGCTGTTTCATCAATTTCCGGCTGACGCGTTTCTGTTCGGACTGACCTCGGTGCACTGGCGCGAGGCATGGAAATATGGCGAGCGGGCCTTTCGATACTGTCACCATGATGCGGGGCATGCGATTGGCGCTGCCAGAATTGCGGCCGCGACGTTGGGCTGGCAGGCGGTCGTCTTGGATGGATGCGATCACGAGAGTGTAGCACGACTGCTGGGCACACAGCGGGCAGAAGACTTTGTGCAAGCGGAGCCGGAGCATCCGGATTGTCTGATGGCGGTGTGGCCGTCCGGAGATAACGTTCAAGATCCCGCCCGCACCATGCCGTTATACCTGGATCCGGCGCAGGTGCAGGCGGTGACAGACATGCAATGGTTTGGAAAGGCCAATCGCTTGAGCGTCGATCACGGCTTCGATTGGGACATTATCGACACTGTGGCTGAAGCTACGCGCAAGACACAACGAGACACGCCGGCGATTCGGCTCGGTCCCCCGACCATATTCCCAACCACCACGGGAGAGGCCGTGGATGCGGCTTTGTCCGCCGGCCGAATCATCCGTCAACGCCGCAGCGCCGTCGCGTTCGATGCCAAGACGTCGATTTCGGCCGCCACGTTCTTCGCGATGCTCGACCGCGTGATGCCGCATCATGAATTGCCCCAGCTGGCGAGACCGGTGCCCTGGGACGTGTGGCCCTATGACCCGGCTATTCATCTCATGCTCTTTGTGCATCGGATCGATGGATTGACGCCGGGCCTGTATTTCCTGGTCCGTGATCCCGGCAAGGCGGCGTTTGTTCAACAATCCATGAATGCCGAGCTCACCTGGCAGCAGGCGCCCGGCTGTCCCGAGGGCCTACCGCTCTATTGGCTGCTCGAAGGCGACGCAAGAAGACTTGCGTCCCAAGTCAGCTGTCATCAAGACATCGCGGGAGACAGCGCCTTCTCATTGGGGATGCTGGCTGAATTCGAAGGCCCGTTGCGCCTACGGGGCGCCTGGTGGTATCCACGGATGTTCTGGGAGGCTGGATTGTTGGGGCAGGTCCTGTATCTGGAAGCCGAAGCGGCGGGAGTCCGCGCCACGGGCATCGGATGTTTCTTTGACGACCCCGTGCATGAGATTGTTGCCCTGAAAGGACTGAGCCTGCAATCACTCTATCACTTCACCATCGGGGGCCCCGTGGAGGATCGCCGTCTGATGATCCTTCCGCCCTACGGCCACGTGAGACGATCCACGACTCCGGATCGATGAACGGGCAGCATGTTCAAGATTAAGAAACGCACCGACAAGCCCAAGGCCACGGTCCTTTACAACATTATCGAAGATTATTCTGATTTCGATGCTCCGGGAAATGTGACGGTCTGTGCGATGACGCTCTCCGAAGACCTGCCGGCTCACGCGAAGGTGCTTTCCGAAAGTTATGCCGTGCCGCTCGACGTCATGACGAGACTCCTGACGGAGGGCGGGACCCATGTCTATCCGCAGGAACACGGGATCCTCACGCGCGGGCTTTTCGCCTGCCTGTTGGAGCGGGGGGACGCCATCCCGAAGCAGACGTTTGTGCTGGATGTCATGCAATTCGCGGAAGCGGAGCAATGGTCGCGCGCACGATCTGTGTCCCTGCTCGACGCGGCCCGGGACGTATTCTATCGAACCCTGCCCGATGAATTGAAGGCGAAGCTGGCGCAGAAGAACCTGGGACTGGATTATCGCACGCTTGATCGCGCCGTGGCGAAGGGCGGCGACATCAAGTATGTCGATTTCCGCAAGGATTGGTCGCCACACTTCAAGCGGCTTTGCATCATGCCGGACGGCCGCCTCGTCGAAACTGGCGGCATCGAGGAATTTGCCCGGCTGCACGGCATTACGGTCGGCCAGGCCAAACAGCTCGTCGAGCAGGGAGGCACGCTTGACGTCGGCGGCGAAGTGCTGGCGTGTCAGATCGTGAACGGCCAGCCGGCTGTCGCACGATTCAGTGCGAAGAACTATCTCAAAGCGAAAGAGCTGGCGGCTTCAAAAAACCTTCATCTAATGGATGCCCTGAGCGAGGTGGCCTTTGCGGACCCCGCGATGATGCGAGGCCTTGTCCGCAAGGAACTCACAGGGGGACGGCCGTGACGAGTGCCCATGGTGAGTGGTAATGACACGTGTCGCCCCGGTTTTCTTCTTGACGGTGTGCCTCGTCTCCTGCGCGCCTAAGCTCATCCTGTACCCCAACCAGCATTACAAGGACGTGGGCCAGGAAGCAGCTGAGCGTGACATTGGTGAGTGCACACAGATGGCCAAAGACGCCGGGGCCACGCCGAGTCAGGGAAAGACCGGCCAAGTCGCCGGCAGTACGGCCGGAGGCGGAGCCGTCGGATCAGCGGCGGGCGCGGTCGGCGGAGCAGTTGTTGGCCACCCAGGCCGCGGAGCCATGGTGGGAGCGGCCAGCGGCGCAACCGCTGGATTTCTCCGCGGGTTGTTCAGGCGCTCGCCGCCCAGCCAGGCGTTCAAGCAATTCGTGCAGCGATGTCTCAAGGAGAGGGGATACGACCCGGTGGGATGGGAGTGAACCGGGGTCGAGCCTATGTGGCCAGTTCTTCATTGACCGCTTCGACCATCTTGTTGAGGTCGAAGGGTTTCTCAAAGACACGGCGCGCGCCGAACAATTTGGCGACGTCGAGAAAATTGCGATCACCTTGTGCGCCGGTCATGGCGATGATCTTGGCGTCCAGGTACTCACGAGTCAGCTGAAGCGTCGCTTCCAACCCGTCGGTCCCTGGCATCAAAATGTCCATCAGCACGAGATCGACCTTGTTGTTCTGATACAGCGTTAATCCTTCGCGACCGTCGCGTGCTTCAAGGACCCGGTGCTTCGCCTTCTCCAGCACGTCCTTCAACAGGTGCCGGATCGAATCTTCATCGTCGATGACCAAAATCGTGGCCATGCTCGCTCGTGGCTCCGTGAATTCGGTGATATTACCCGTCTTGAGCGAATGTGTCTAGCGCGAAATGCTCCCGTTGAATGGGAGTGCACCTTAAGCACGTCTACAGATATTCGCGCAGACATTCCGCCGCCCGATTCTCGTGTCGCGACGTGTGCAGAGTGAGAGGAGAGGGACGGTACGAGTGGCCGCAGGCACGGCATGATCATACTCGAAAGATACAGATTGACCTGGCCCCGTCTATTTGGTACAAGGCACGTCCAACTACGTACGTACGCATCATGTCATCGCCCGATTGGTCCTGGACCAGACGAACATTCCTGAAAACCTCCGCTGTCGGCGTGTTGTGCCTGGGCGGGCGGCTTCTCATGCCGCGTCTTGCGCGTGCTCACGCTGACACTCTGCCGGAAGGCGAACTATCGTTTTACAATGTGCACACCGATGAACGGTTAAGAGTACGTTATCGCGACGCGCAGGGTCAGTACGAATTGGCGGCGTTGGATGAGCTCAACCACATTCTCCGTTGTCACCATACGGGAGAGGTGGTCACAATGGACCCTCGCGTGATTGAGCACATCAATCTGGTGCAAAAGTCGCTCGGCGGCGATGGAGAAATACATGTCATCTCCGGCTACCGCTCGCCGGAGTACAATGCCCTCCTTGTGAAACGAAGTCGTCGTGCCGCCAGGCACAGCCTGCATGTGGAAGGCCAGGCCGTCGACTTCTTTATCCCGGGCGTTCGGCCTCGGGAGATTCGGCAGGCGGCGCTGAAACTGCAATTCGGCGGAGTGGGCTATTATCCCCGCGCGCATTTCATTCACCTGGATTGCGGTCCCTTCCGTTCCTGGTAACCTCAGCTCGCGTCCATCCGTTCGCCCCCCATCGACGGTTATCCCTGCGGTTTCAGGAACAGGACCGATAATGGGGGAAGGGTGAGCTCCACAGAAAACGGGAATCCGTGGCAAGCGTGCGGCTGCGCATGCAGACCGCCGCCGTTGCCGAGGTTTGACCCGCCGTAGACCGAAGCGTCCGTATTGAGCATTTCAGAATAGAATCCGTGCCGTGGGGCGCCGATCCGGTACTGGTACCGTGGCACCGGCGTAAAATTACACACGCACAAAATCTGGTCCTGTGGCTCCCGTCCCTTCCTCAGAAAGGCGATAATCGATTGGGCCGCGTCATGGAAGTCGACCCATTGAAAACCTTGCCAATCATGATCGACGGCATGGAGTGCGGGCTCTGATTGGTACAGGTGATTGAGATCACGTACCAGTTCTTGCACGCCCTTGTGATAGGCGTACTGCAACAGGTGCCAATCCAGACTGTTCTCGTGATTCCATTCCGCTCGTTGCGCGAATTCGCCACCCATGAAGAGCATTTTTTTCCCGGGATGCCCGTACATGAGGCCATAGAGTGAGCGGAGGTTGGCGAACTGCTGCCATTCGTCGCCCGGCATCTTGTTGATCAGGGAGCCTTTGCCGTGCACCACTTCGTCGTGGGAGAGCGGGAGCATGAAGTTTTCGTTGAAGGCGTAGAGGAGCCCGAACGTCAGCTGATTCTGGTGATACACGCGGTGAACGGGATCGTGACTGAAGTATTCCAGCATGTCGTGCATCCAGCCCATGTTCCATTTGAAGGTAAATCCCAGGCCGCCCGTGTACGTTGGCCGTGACACGCCCGCCCAGGACGTGGACTCTTCGGCCAGCATCATGACTCCCGGAAAGTCGCGGTGCACCAGCACATTCAAATCCTTCAGAAACAGCACGGCATTGAGATTTTCGTGGCCCCCGAACTGGTTCGGAATCCATTCGCCTGCCTGGCGTCCGTAATCAAGGTATAACATCGAGGCCACCGCGTCGACCCGCAAGCCGTCGATGTGATAGCGGTCCAACCAAAACAAGGCGCTGTTCATCAGAAAGTTACGCACCTCGATCCGCCCGTAGTTAAAGATGCGGCTGTGCCACTCAGGATGGTAGCCCAGGCGGGGATCGGCATGGTCATACAAATGCGTCCCGTCGAACTGCGAGAGACCATGGGGATCGTCAGGGAAATGCGCCGGGGCCCAATCCATCAGCACGCCGACGCCGGCTTGATGGGCGGCGTCGACGAAGGCCATAAAATCTTCCGGCGTGCCGTAGCGGCTGGTCACGGCGAAGTATCCGGTGGATTGATAGCCCCACGACCCGTCAAAGGGATGCTCGGTCACCGGCATCAGTTCAAGATGGGTATAGCCCATGCGCTTGACGTACGGAATGAGTTTTTCGGCCAGTTCCCGGTAGGTCAACCAGCGGTTATGCTCTTCCGGTACACGCATCCAGGAGCCGAGGTGCACCTCGTAGACCGCCAGCGGAACCTGAAGCGGATCCCGCTGGCGCCGGCTTTCCATCCAGGCCTGATCGTTCCAGCGATAGGAGATGTCTCGCGCGACTGACGCCGTCTTCGGCCGCAGTTCCGAGGCCACCGCGTACGGGTCCGCCTTCAAGAGAATGGCATCTTGCCCACGGGGGCGAATCTCGTACTTGTACAGCGTGCCATCGGCGAGCCCCGGAATAAACAGTTCCCAGAGGCCGGTCGCGCCACGGTTCGTCATGGGATGCCGCCGCCCATCCCATGAATTGAAATCGCCCACCACGCTCACGCGCCCGGCGTTGGGTGCCCAGACGACGAAATGGATGCCCGCAACGCCGTCTATCGTCCGCAGGTGAGAGCCCAGCGTCTCGTACGCTTGATAAAAGGTGCCTTCGGCGAACAGGTGCAGGTCAAAGTCTGATAGAAGGGGCGCGAAGGCATACGGGTCGTACCGCTCGGAGACCCGGCCCGCATAGTCCGTGACGCGAAGCCGGTACCTTCCAGCGCCCGGCGCCTGCGGCAGCACGATTTCGAAGAGCCCGGACTCGTGGATGCGCGACATGGAAAACGCCCGCGGCTCCGGCGACGGGATCACGACCGCTGCTTCGTTCGCTTCGGGCAGAAAACAGCGGATGACGAGCGTCGCGGAGCCGTTCTGCTCGCGGGTGTGGGGGCCAAGGATGGCCATCGGATCCCAATGCGAGCCGCTGACGAGTTGCTCGATATGTTGTCGTGAAAGCGCGGACATGATGATATGCTCAACTCCTCTTGTGTCTCGTACGAGTCACCCCTTCCATTATGGAAGAAGAAACACGAGAATGCCACCCATGCGGCGCAACAGGACGTATCCCAGACGACGCTCCACCTCTGATGACGATTCCATCTTGACATCCTGACGGACTCTCATGCGCTCCTTCTCCAATCTCTCGATGGCCGTGGCGATCTTTGCCGTCGCCTATGCCCTCATCATCACCGAGCGAGTTCACAAAACCATTGTGGCAATGGCCGGCGCCGCGCTCATGATCGTCTCCGGCGTCCTGACGCAGGAGGAAGCATTTTATTCGCACGAGTTCGGCGTGGACTACAACGTGGTCTTTCTGCTCATCGGCATGATGGTCATCGTGAACATCGTTCGTGAAACCGGACTCTTTGAGGTGCTGGCGATCTGGTCGGCGCAGCGCGCCGGTGCACAGCCCTTTCGCATGCTCGCCCTCCTGGCCATTATCACTGCCGTGTTGTCGGCCATGCTCGACAACGTGACGACCGTACTCTTGATGGCCCCCGTCACGCTGGCCATCACCAAGCGACTGGACCTGAGGCCGGTGCCGTTCTTAATCGTGGAAGCGATGGCATCGAACATCGGCGGAACGGCCACCTTGGTGGGTGATCCGCCGAACATCATGATCGCCAGCAAGGCGGATCTGGGGTATCTTCAGTTTCTCATCGTGCTTGGCCCCATCGTCGTGGTCATCATGGCGGTATTTCTGCTTTGCCTGCGGGTGTTCTATGGCCGCGCGATGCAAGTGGCGCCGCATCTCAAGGAGACGTTGTTGGCGTTGAATGCGCGAGACGCCGTTCAAGACCCTGTGTTGTTGAAGCGGTGCGTATGGCTCCTGGGCGTCATCAACGTGGCGTTTTGCCTGCACGGCGCGCTCCACTTGGAGCCGGCGACGATTGCCTTGGTGGGCGCAAGCGCGTTTATGCTGATGGGGCACGCCACGAAGAAACCCGATGTGGACGAATTGTCGTATTTGACGGACGTGGAATGGAAAACTATCTTCTTCTTCATCGGCTTATTTATCTTGGTCGGCGGGCTGGTGAAGGTTGGTGTCATCGGGGGGCTGGCCTCTCGCGTCGTCTCCTTCACGCAGGGGCATCCGGCGATATCAGCGATGTCGATCTTGTGGGGGTCTGCGTTTCTGTCCGCCATTGTCGACAACATTCCGTATGTGGCGGCCATGAATCCGCTTGTCGTCGATCTGGCGCGCTCACTCCATCCCGAGATTGAGGACTACACGGCACTGGTGCATCAACCGGATATTGTGCCGCTGTGGTGGGCGCTGGCCCTTGGCGCCTGCTTGGGCGGAAATGGCACCTTGATCGGCGCGAGTGCAAACGTGGTCATCGCAGATTTGGCGCGGAAGGCCGGCCACCCTATCAGCTACCGACAGTTCTTCATGATCGGCCTTCCCGTGATGCTCGGGTCGCTGCTGTTGAGCACCGTCTATTTATGGCTGCTCTTTTTTCGGTGAGGCCAGCTTCGCGTCTTCGCGGGCCAACCTCACCGGTCCTCCTCCTAGTGAAACTGTGACGGGCTCACGCGGCTATATTGGACGAGCCGGTCGTAAGACATCGAGCAGTCGGTGCAATAGAATTCGGACAACAACACGTCTTGTTCCGGGACGCGATGGCGTGTGACGTAGTCTGCCATGGTGCACCAGTCGTGATCCACCGATCCGTCCCACTGCTGATCCTTGACGCGCTGGCAGGCGGGACAACGGTATGTGAGGTGTACATTGCTCATGCTGGCTCCTCTGTGCTTCGGAGGGTTGATGTCCTCCGTGCGGCTGCACAACGCCTCAGGCGCTGGGCGCCGACTGGTCATGCGACGTCGTTGAAGAGCGAAGGAGTGCTCAGGCGTTCATATTTGGGGGACGCAGCAGGAGGTGTTCGTTGACGTCTCTTCTCACGCCGGTCAGAGTGTCCCGAGCGGGTGTCACCGGCATCGCAGGCGTGGCATCGGACAAGGCGGTGGGCAATGAAAAGCCCTCGAGAACGGGATTGTCTGTTTGGTCGAGGGCAAACTGCAACGTCCAGAGCGTCATGGTGCTGCCGAGCGTGTACATCATCACGCACAGGCAGATGACACCAATACCGTAGAGGATGAGCCGGGGAAGGCATGTCCCTCGTTCGAGCAGCATGCGAATGCTCCGCGAAGCGCTGGGGAAAGTTCTCTAGTGTAGGGATGACGTAGTTCTCCTGTCAACGGACGGTCGAACGCTCAGGCCGCCGGCAAGATCTTGACACCGGCTTCTTCGAACTTTTTCTCGATGGCGAACCGCAGGTCGCTCGCCACCTCATCAGGGTCGATATCCAGCCGGATTTCCAGCCAGTAGTTTAATGTAAAAATACGGCCCTGGCCGCCGAACTCCTCCAGAAGGACCTGGGGCTGCGGCGTTTTGAGCACGTGCGGATGGCTCGTCGCCAAGCCGGCCAGCAGATCCATGACCAGCTGAGTGGATGATCCGTAGGGCGCGCCGATCCGCAGCGAGAACCGGCCGATACGGCTCGAATAGGTCCAGTTCGTGAGATGGCGCTCGAGAAAGCTGCTGTTCGGGATGAGGGTCACGACGCCTTTGGCGTCCCGGACGGTAGACGATCGAAGACCGATGGTCGTCACGCGACCTCGGACGTTGTCCACTTCGATCAGGTCACCGACGCGCAACGGGCGTTCGATGAGCAGGAGAATGCCGCTGATGACGTTCTTGAGCAGATTCTGCGCGCCAAATCCTATCCCGATCGCAAACGCGCCTCCCAGGAAGGCGAAAATGGTCAAGGGGATCTTGACCCACACGAGGCTCGTCACGATCAATACGGTGAGCAGCAGGGCCTGGCTCCATTGGCGGAGGAGGTTCGCCAGCTCCGGGTCAACGCCCAGGCGGCTTATGGCCAGCCGGCCGATGAGTCCCGCCACGTAGAGGCAAAGCCAATAGCCGATCGACAGGATGACGAGTGCGGTGACGATCTTACCGATGGTGACGCTGCGATGCCCGGTGATCTTCTTGCCTTCGACCTCGATCGTATCTTCTGCACTAAAAACCTCCCACTCCCACACGGCCTTGGCTTGGTCCCACGCGCGCTGCCACCATCCTTCGAGCCGGGCCGACAATGGGAGCTCCTTCTGTTGCTCCTTGAACATCGACTTCCAGCGCTCGAGGAACCGCGACGCCTGATCCAGGCGCTGGAGGGTCCGGTTGTAGATGTCTTCCCGCTGCCGATGGGCGTCGAGCAGTGCCCTCGCTTGCGCGCGGTCCTCCTGGGCAGTGTTGTGCTTGAGGCGCGATTCCAACTCTCCGATCTGACCTGAGACGATGCTCGCCTGTTGCCGCACATAGTCACGGGACGCCCGGAAATTGGTGAACAGCGGGGTAAACCGGTCGTACGCTTCACGGAGTTTCCCTGGTTCATGTTCGTGAACGATGGCGAACCGGCTCTCCCAGAGTTGACGCTCACCTTCGACCACGTCGACCAACAACTGCAGCAAATCGCTCTTGACCGACAGATTGTCCGTTCGGATGCGGGCTACTTCAACGCCGGCTTGCGCTCGGCGAATGGCGCGCGGAACCTGTCCGCGGGCAGCGCTCCCTCTCGACAGTCGTGCGGCTAACTGTCCTTCCAGAGTGCGCAGTTCGTCAAACTGGCGGAGCCGGTCGGCACTGGTCTGGTCGAGTTCGTCCGTGAGATGCTGGCGTTCCTCCGACAGACGCGTCCGGATCTTTGCGAGATCCGCATCAGTGAATTCGACCTGAGGTTCTACCGCTGCCAACCGGTGTTCCGCCGATTCGAGGCGGCTGCGGGCATCGGACAACTCTTCTTCGGTCCTGGTCTTCGAAAGCACCGCGGCCTTCAACTGCGCGGCGGCTGCCCGTTGGCGGAGCTGTTCCAGGTCCCGAATCCAGCGCTGCCGGTTCTCAGACGCCGTTCCTTTCGTGTTTTCCAGCTGCTCAGAGGCCTGTCGCACTCGCTCCTCGGCCGCCAGCAGTGATTCGCGCGCATGACCGGAGCGGAGTTCAATCAGGCTGAGCTGGGACTGCAGACCTTCGACGGCGAGACGCAGTGAAAAGGCGGTGTCCCAGAGTTGATCGGCGGAGAAGACGGAATACGGAGGAGTTTCCTCCGGAGCGTTTGCCTGGGTGGCGGAGGTGGATTCATCGAGTTCCTTCCGGTGACGGCGGGCCTGCTCGAGACGGAGCGTGTCATCGATCTGCTCATCGAGATTACGGACAATGTGGTGCAGCAGGGTGCGCCGCTCGAGGAGTTCCTCCCGCGGGCTCCCGGGCGGTGCGCCGGCCGACAAGGTCTTCGGCTGACTGACAGCATCAAGCTCCATCTGCACTTTCTCGCGTTTCGCACGCAGCTCCTCAAGGGGCGTCTGCTCAGTCGGAGGCGTTGTCGCAGCGGCATCGTGCGGCGCGTTCTTCGAAGGCGCCACATCGGCGGTCACCCCGTCGGACACGACGGAGAATCCGAGTAGCACCACCATGCCGATAATTGCGGAGCAACTGGGAATGTTCATGGGATGTAGGTTGGTTATCACGCGGGCACCGGCGACAGGACTAGGGAACACCCTGGCACAGCAGTCATCCAGAAGTGTTCTCTCCCGGTTTTCTTTGGCGCATCGCCACCTTTGAAGAGATGTCATTTCAACACTGTCAGACGAAAAAATTTTCTCGGGCATTTGCTAGTCGATAGAGGACGTTCCGTCGCTCATAGTGAGCAGAAAGCACGGTGAATGCGCGCGCGGTTCGCTCGCGAGCCATAAGACATCGCTCATATGACTCCACGGCTTAAGCCCGTCAAAGACCAGGTTATCGTCATCACCGGCGCCTCCAGCGGCATCGGGCTGGTCACGGCACGCATGGCTGCGAAGCGGGGTGCCCGGGTCGTGCTGACGGCCCGCAATCATGAAGCGCTTCAGCAAGCGGCCCAGGAGATCACGAGCGATGAGACGAGCGGCGGCATGGCCGCCTACGTCGCGGCGGATGTGTCGGATGAATCGGCGGTTCGGCGGGTGGCGGAGGAGGCCGTGGCCCGTTTCGGCCGGATCGACACATGGGTGAACGGCGCCGGCGTCTCGGTCTACGGCCGTCTGATGGACATCTCGCTGGAGGACCAGCGGCGTTTGTTCGAGACGAACTTCTGGGGGGTCGTGATGGGCTCCCGCATTGCCGTTCATCACCTACGGAAGGGCGGCGCCTTGATCAATATCGGGAGCGTCCTCTCCGATAGAGCAATCCCCCTGCAGGGGATTTATTGCGCGACCAAGCATGCCGTCAAGGCGTACACCGACTCACTGCGCATGGAACTGGAGCATGATCGCCTGCCGATTGCGGTGACATTGATCAAGCCCTATTCCATCGATACTCCCTATGCGGAGCACGCCAAGAATTATCTGGCCACCGAGCCCTCGTTTCCCCCGCCGGTCTATGCGCCCGAGGTTGTGGCGGAAGCGATTCTTCATTGTGCGGAGCACCCCACACGGGATGTCTATGCGGGGGGCGGCGCAAAAATCATGGCTGCACTCAGTCACTTGGCTCCCAGGCTGACGGACAAGATCATGGAAACGCTCTTCGAGATGCAGTTGAGCGACCGGCCCGAGGAAGATCGCACCAATAACAGCTTGTACGCTTCCACCAGCGGCCTCAAAGAGCGAGGCGGGCGCGCGGCTTATGTGGCGGAAACGAGTCTGTACACGCAGGCCTCGTTGCATCCCTTGGTGACGGGCGCGGCGCTTGCGGCAACCGGACTGACGTTGGCGACATTGCTGCGTCGGCGCACTGAGCCTGGATCCAAGGACCCCCGGGCGCATCACTGGTATGAGGCTGATAGACGCACATGGTGACAAGAAGGAAGAGCTCGGCCATTTGCTGAGCGGCGTAGTTTGAAAGGACGTTTCTATGAGGACTCACAGGTTTTGGTTCCACCTCATTGGTATCTCGGCAGGAATTGCCCTCGCTTCCTGGGCATTGGTCATGGATCGAGCAGGCCTGGCACAGCCCACGGCGGAAGGAAAGAAGCAGCAGGCGCAGGTCGGCACCATCGAAGATGCCAAGCAAAAGGGCTTCGAGGGTGTGGACTTCTCGTACGATGTGTTCGGCGCCCCTCCGGGTCAAGACGCTCTGAAGATGGCCCAGGAGGTCATGAAGAAGGACATAGCAGAAAAGTCCGACGTCATGAAGCGGCAGCACAAACTGCTGAACGACCGCTATGACCTGAGCTGCCGCACCGAAAAAGGTATCACCATGACGAAAGGGAAGCCGCAGCCCGTTGGTCCAACCGTCAGGTTGAACGGAGGCCTCACTTGGGAGCAACTCGGCCAGCTGTCAGCCGATGAGATCAAGAAAAAAAGGGCGTTTCCAGCCGGGTTCGACCGGCTGCCACATGTGAAGCATGCCGTGGGTGGCCAGGTGTTTCCTCAGGTTCAGATCAAGGACTTCCCCAGGCTCGAGCGATTCGACGTGGATTTCGATCTCCCCGAGTGCCTCCTGCCGGAGTTTCCCCCGCCAATCTTCCTGACTACCCATCCGGAGCTCGGAGATGTCTCACAGGGAGAAGTGCTGCATGCCGAGAACTTCGACCGGCTATTCCGCGGACTGGTGACGCCGGCACAGCTCGATGGATTGCGCATGCTCGTCACGCAATT
>DASTQE010000165.1:0-3577 GCA_035761895.1 Nitrospira sp.
GGGTGCAGAACCCTGTCGCTGCGGTCGCTCTGGCGATGGCGAGACGCAGTGTTCGAAGGTCCGTTCAGACAATGTCTCGGACGGACCAAGTTTGCGGAGCCAAGCAGCGACAGGGTCGTGCGGTTTCACCCTCGCTGAAGCAGTGGGTCCCGGCCAGGCGTTCACCATCCCGTCACGCCGCTTTTCTCCATTCCCACGTGTCGTCTCTATCCGATGAGGGTTCTGCGTACGTCGTCTCCGTAGATGGAGTCCCGAGGTTCAGCGCACGTCTCGTAAGGCCGACGATAATCGCGCCGACCATGAGGACAGCGACGATATACGACAACGCTTCCAAGAAGGGCAGCTCAAAAAAGCGATTGCCGAATGCCATTTCAATGAACTCTTCCATCGTGCCTACCTCCTTTTGTGCTTGTTGGCCCCGACATCGAGGCGTGATCCGACCGAGGTGAAGCTGCCGGCCACCGTGCGGCCTTCACGCCGGATGAAAAATGCGGCGGCAACTTCACCAAGTGATCGTGCAAGCGCAGTGCCTCTCCTAAGTGGGCAACGAATCGCAAAGTATAGAACGAAAGAGAAACGATGTCCTTGGAGGCGGCACAAAGTGTCTGATGCCGGGGGATTTCCCAGGCGCAAAGCGCTCACGTCGCGTCAGCGTCAGTCTCGTTGCGCACAAGCATCCCGTAGATGGCCTTTACCGTGCCGGGCGCATGACCTTCGCTGCGATTGTTCACGAGTACGTAGGCGCGCCGGTGTTCTTCCACCGCCTGCGTCACCAGCCCGACCGCAGCTTCGCGCATCTCTGGAAGCGGACGGACGATCTTGTCGTACGGCTCATAGGCCTTCACTGCGTCGTGATACTTCTTGTCGCGGGGGGTGAGCAGGCGCAGGAGGATAAAGGGAGCGGTGAATTGCTGCGCAAGTTTCTCGTGCTGCTGCGCGAGCGTCGGCATCGCGTAGAGATGGTTGTAGACATGGCTCGCGCCGTGCGCGTTCAGAATGCGGTGATAGTCGGGGCCTATGACGGCGGGGTTTCGCACTTCGATGGCATACTTGAACTGTCTCGGCAGGCGGTCCAGGAAGGCATCGAGTTTGGGCAGGAAGGTGGCGGGCTCCAGACCCGTGCGCTGAAATTCGAAGATGAACGGCCCGGTGTGCGCATCAAATGCCCGGGCGAACGGCGGCAACACCTGGTCGAGAAAGTAGTCCGCGTCGAGAAATCGCGGATTGGGCCCCGCCATGCTGCGGTAGCGAAGCCCGGGCGGAAAGACCGGAATCGTGATCTCTTCCCAGACTTTTGCGCAGGCTTCAAATCCCTCCGGAAGCAGCGACGCGTAGTGCTCCAGCTGCTTCGGTGTCGGCGGACCGTAGAACGTAAAGTCGAACCCCACCGTGCGAAACAGCGGCTCGCCTTCGTGCTCGTAGCGCGCATATTCCGCCAGACAGTCCTGTTTGAACCGGCCCTTCGGATAGTTCTGCTTGTAGACGTCGCCTTTCCAGCCCTCGTAGGTCCACGTCGAGGTGCCGAGCCGCACCAGTGGAGACAATGCCATGTGGGCATTGTACACTCGCGGCCAGCGCCAAGTAATGCCGCGGCGGGCAGTCTTATCGCGATCGATGATTGAAGACGATATCGAGGTCGGCGAGCACGCCATAATGATCGGATGGCCAGAGCGTACTCCCATCAGGCAATTGTCCCGGACGATCGAGCACGATGCGACTGGAGCGAACGAAGGCCGCCGATTCGCTGCCATTCAACAGCAAAATGAAATCCACTCTCCGCGAGACCGTCGGCAGGGGTGATTCGATCCGCTGCCACACCGTCGCTCCGTTCATCTCGGGGTTGACGGTGCGGAAGACGTCGATGAAGCCTGCTTCGTTTCGTAGCGTGGTGAGGACCTTTGACGTGTCCGGTGTATTGAAATCGCCCATGAGCAGCGAGGGACCGGTGCCCCGGCCGTCGCGGACGATCTCGCCGACCCGTTCCATCTGGCATTCATCGCCGCTTCCGGTGTGCGTGGAAAATATTTCAAGCGGACCCCACAAGGTATCGAGGGTCGCCTGAAGCATGATGCGCGGTTCCAGCCACTTTTTGCAGCGGGGCAACGTGTGGACGCCGGAGGCGGTGATAGGGAATCGACTCAGGATGGCTGAGCCCTCTTTGAATCCAATCACGCCCACCACCAGCCAATCCAGCGGCCACAGGCCGAATACATGTTCCGTGGCCGGCTCGAAGACCATATGAAATCCGAGGGCTCCGGCGAGGCGCTCCGGGACATTGCCGTGCGTGCGGCTGTCGGAAGCCTCTTGCACAGCCACGATGTCGGGGTCGAGAGCTTTCAACTCGCGGATCGCCATGTCCAGACGCTCTTCGAGGTGCGTGCGTCCGTCGAGAAATCCGGATGAGGCCCCATCGTGCAGCAGGTTATACGTGACGACCCGCAGCGGCCGGACGGGATCTTCGCGCTCGGCAGCCAACGTCATGGTCGAGGACCAGGCAAGAAGGCCGAGGAGGAACACGATCATAAGGCGTGAGAAGATGATAGGGTCGGATGGCATGTGCCGATCGACACGAGCGGCGTATGAACGTTGAGGGGGAACCATGCGCCTAGTGCTGATTGTACTCTGTTTTTCGCTCGCCGTTTGGCCGCTGCTCGGTCGGCCCTCGTCCGCTCGTGCCGACACCAATATTCATGAGCGGCGAGCAGGGCAATGGTCTGGCGGCGCCGGGTTGGGTTTTCTCGGCAATACACCGGACGGCATCTTGGAGTTTGCGTTCAACGGTCATGGGGATTATTTCGTTCATGAGCGACTTTCTATCGGCCCATTGGCGCAGTATGCTGGCGCCGGGAATGATTTCCTCTTTGGGCTATCTGCACAAGCCAGGTATTGGTGGGATATCCCAGGCATCGCGGCGACGAGGATCGTGGTGCAAGGTGGTATCGGGTTTGTTCGCGCCGGCATCAAAGATACAGACAGCGGGACCGCCAATACCTTCAGCTCGTTCTTGATCCCCATCGGCATTGGCATCGATCATGCCGTCACCGAACGACTGTCTCTGACCGCTGATCTGTTGCTCAACTTCGCGTCGCTCGGCGAGACGGTGCGTGCCAGGGGAAGGGACTTCGATCTGCACACGAACCTGATGCCGGGGTTCTATGTGGGCATCCGGTTCTAAGTTGTTCCGAGCCTGATCAAGCCGCTTCCCAAGTGTCCGCTCGCGGATGTATCCTCGCGCGGCGGTAGAAAGACCCGTCCCTGATGTAACTCGGCCGACGAGAAACGGAGGGTCCACTCATGGTGATGTTGGTAATATTGCTCATGGCGGAAATGATCCTGCCTCGGGCCGTGCAGGCGCATGATGAGGTTCCGGAAAAGCCGGCGGTAACGGTCACGGGACACGGCCAGATGTCGCTTGCGCCGGATACCGCCTTCGTGACGGTGGGAATCGAGACGACGGGCAAGACCGTTGCGGACGCTCAGAGGCAGAACCGTCTTATCATGAACAAGGTCGTGGAGCGGCTGCGAGCCTTGCAGATCGACAATGAACGGATTCAGACGGCCTCCTTCATCGTGTCGC
>DASTQE010000166.1:0-3644 GCA_035761895.1 Nitrospira sp.
CGCAATGAGCCGGATGCCGAGAAACGCCGCACGATGCTGCGCGAGGCCCTGGACGGCTTCCGGCTACTCGGCAAAGTGCAGTATCCGAAAGTGTGGCTCGATGAGCGGGACAAGGCGCGTACCGGGTGAACGATTGCGAAGCAATCGGTGGGTCGGTGGGTGAAAAAGGATTGGGCAGGGTGGCGGGTGAGTATTGGGCAAGCCGGCGTCCCGGGTAAACGGTTGCGAAGCAATCGGTGGGTCGGTGGGTGAAAAAGGATTGGGCAGGAGGGCGGGTGAGAAGGGTAGAGGGGCTTCACAAAAAGTGACGAGCGACAAGTGATGAGTGTCGTATCAGAAACCAGACTGAAGGCCGACGGCTTGCGGTCGACGGCTGAGGAGCGTTGACGATGGTGCTATTGGAATTCAGTATGTCCCCCTTGGGCAAAGGAGAAAGCGTGAGCAAGTATGTCTCGCGCTCATTGGACATCATCGACAAGAGCGGCGTGCCCTATCGGTTGAACCCGATGGGGACGGTCCTCGAGGGAGAGTGGGACGAAGTGTTCGCCGTCGTCCGCAAATGCTATGAACGCATGAAGAAGGATTGCAACCGCATTTCTTGCAGCATCAAAGTGGATTATCGCAAAGGCCATTCTGGCCGACTGGTGTCGAAAGTCGCCAGCGTGGAGAAAACTTTGAAACGGGCAATCAAGCAGTAGGCAAGTAGCAGGGTAGTCCGCAATTACGAGAGCGCCGGTCACGGGCGCCCTTGTTCAACGTCTTCCGCATCTCGGCAAGGAGTGTCATTGATGCACCGTCGTGTGGCGCTAGACGTTCGTCCGGTTCCTCTCTCAATAGTTCTCTTTCCGAAGTATTGCACCATTCTCGAGCGAAAATACATGGAATTCCGCCCGTTCGGTGTGGACGAACAGGGCGAGAAGATCCGGGATTTGACGGGGATGAGCATCAGGGCGACCGTGATCCACCTCGAATCGTTCGTCGCAAGGCAGCGAGGTGAGGCGGCCGGCCTGCAGGCGGTACAAGAGCTGTGTCTCTTACTGAATGAGCGCATCAAGGATCCTGTGTATCACGTGACGCCGGCCTTCTTGAAGAACGCGTGGAACAGCTATTCGTATGAATTCACGGCGTACCTGTACGAGTTCTGCGAGCGGCTCTCGGGCGATCCGCAGTTCGTCTTTCGGGGCGGGATGGAAAAGGCCTCGCCGATCATGCAGGTCCTGGCGCGGCCGTTTTCGCTGGCGCAGATCTACGCGATGTTCCCGTATTTCGGCAACAAGTTTGCCTCCGGCTCCATTGAATGCCGAGTCGTCGGTGTCACGGCACGATCGGCGACGTTGGCCATGCGATTCTCCGACCGCACCTTGCGGCAATTCGGTCCCTACCGCCGACGCTGCACCTCCGTCATGTGTCAGGCCGCCCAGGGCATCATGGCCGCGGTTCCGGCCCAAGTGCACGGGCTCGCCCCCGCGACACTGACGGAAGTCTCCTGCATTGCCAACGATGACACCTGGTGCCAATGGGATATTGGTTGGAATTCCGAACCCTCCGGCTGGGTACGCCGTATCTGGCACGTCTCCGCGCGACCGACACAGATGGCGGCACGGTTGGAGCCGGCGGGTCTGGCGCCTGATCATCACGACGAGCAGGTTGCTCACGCGGCGTCCGAGACGGCCGCCAAGGGGACACAGGGCGTATCCATTGCCTCCATGTCCCGCGAGGCTCCGAAGCATCACCCGTCCGTACTGTGGGGGCGAGCTTTACGAGGGGAATTTCCCGGCTACCTTTGGGCGGTGGCCGCGGCCGCGCTGACGTCTGGCATCGTTCGCGTGGTGTATCCGGCCATGAGCCTGGCCGAAGTCCTGCTCGCCGGACTCATTCCCGTGCTCGTGGCCGGCACCTGGATCAATTGGCGGTTGAGAAGGGAGAGCCAGCGTCGCGAAGCCTTGATCCAGGAGCAGGTCAATTTTGTCGAATCCCGCCATGAAGAGTTGCGGGAAGCCTATCTGGAGCAGGAGCACACACGAGTGGAACTGCGTCGCTCCGTCAATCATCTCACCGTGCTGCATCGCGCCGGTCTCCTCTTCAGCTCTACCCTCGACCGTGAAGCCCTTCTGGAGAATGTATTGCAAACGTTGATGCGGGATCTGCATTTCGACCGCGCGATGATTTCTTTCTACGATCCGGTCCGCCGCGTGACCACGGATGTCCGCGTCGTGGGCGTGCCGCCGGAGATCCAGGCGCTGGCCCGATCGCACGAGACGCCCGTCACCGACCCGGAGTCGCCGGAGGGCACCGTCCTCTTGCAAGGCAAACCGTTGTTGATCGGCGATGTACAACCGTATGCCGCCCGCATGCATCCGCACAATCAACGGCTGCTTCGGCTGATCGGCACGAAGTCGCTCCTCGCGGTGCCGCTCAAGACGAAGGACAGAATCCTGGGCAGCATGATCGTCGATCGGACCCAGGAGCACAGCCTCACGCAAGACGACCTCGACTTGATGGTCACGTTCGCCCATCAAGTGGCCATCGCGCTCGACAATGCCTCGGCCTATCAGCAGATCGAAGAGCTGAATGTGGGATTGGAAGCCAAGGTCCGTGAGCGGACGAAGGAGCTTGAGCAGGCGGACCGCCTACGGTCGCAATTCCTCTCGCACGTGTCGCACGAGTTGAAGACCCCCATGACGTCGATCAAGGGATTTTTGCAGAACATGCTCGACGGGTTGACCGGAGCGGTCAATGACAAGCAGCAACGATATCTGTCGCGCATGCTGGAAAACTCCGATCGCCTGATCCGGATGATCGAGGACCTGTTGGACCGGACGAGAATCCAGACGGGCAAGCTCGAGCTCACTCCGGCCGTGCTGGACCTGGGACAGTGCGTGGCGGAGGTCGTGGAGCAGCTCAGGCCCTTGGCGCAGGCCAAACGGCAACAGCTCGACGCGATCTATCCGAACGAGCCCGACGTGCCGCTGCTCGTCTGGGCGGACCGCGACCGCCTGGTGCAGATCGTCATCAACCTCGTGCAGAACGCCCTGAAGTTCACGCCGGAAGACGGCCGGATCACGGTCACTATCGCAAAGGAGAATCACCGGCACGCGGGCGTGAGGGTGCGTGACACGGGTCCGGGCATCCCGTCCGAGTGTCTGGAAAAAATCTTCGATCCGTTTTTCAGGGTCACCGCGACGCGGACGATGGCTAAAGGGCTTGGCCTGGGATTGTCGATTGTCCGTACACTGGTGGAGCTGCATGGAGGCACGATCGACGCGCGTGGTGCGGAAGGAGGAGGCGCAGAACTGCATTTTACGCTGCCACTGCAGGTCGCGGTCGAGTCCTCGAGCGCCGCCTCAGAAGCGCCCCGTCGGATTCTGGTGGTGGATGACGACAAGGATATCCGGGAGTTGCTCGAAGACCGTCTCGGCGGGATGGGGTATCTGGTTGAAACCGAAACCGACGGCCTGCGCGCGTTGAAAGCGGTCGGTTCCGGGAGGTTTTCCGCCGTGATTCTCGACGTTGGCATTCCCTCGCTTGACGGCATGGAGGTGCTCGCGCAGATCCGGCAATCCAATGAGCAGCTGCCGATCATTATGGTGACGGCTTCCGGAGCCAAAGACACCGCCATCAAAGCCATCAGTCTCGGCGCGCAC
>DASTQE010000167.1:0-3929 GCA_035761895.1 Nitrospira sp.
AAACGCACGCAGATGCATATGGGCACGCTGGTGTCCATAACCGCTGTCGGTCGGACAACCCTCGAGGCCAACGCCGCCATCTCCGCTGGCTTTCAAGAAATTAAGCGCCTGGAACAATTGCTCAGTACCTGGATACCGGACAGCGAACTGTCGCGCGTTAATGCGGCGGCAGGGCGAAGTGCCGTGATGGTGAGCCCAGAAACGATGACTGTCGTGAGAAAATCGCTGCAGATTGCCCAAATGACCGATGGGGCGTTCAACATTGCCATCGGGCCGGCCGTTGATGCGTGGAACATCTCTGCCGAGCCTCGGCTTCCCACATCTGAGGAACTCGCCGCTCTCAAGCCGTTGATCGATTTGGACGAGGTGCACACAGACGGAGGGGAGCGAACGATCTATCTGCACAAAGCTGGCATGCGTATCGATGTCGGAGGTATTGGCAAAGGGTATGCGGCGGATCAGGCCGTACTGGTCATGAAAAAGGCAGGAGCGGTGGCCGGTGTGGTGGCATTGTCAGGGGATATCAAAACCTTTGGACGTTTGCCGGATGCAGGATCATTCACGGTCGGAATCCGGCATCCCCGGATGGAGGGTGAGATCCTGGCGGAGATCCTTCTTCAGGACGAGGCCATCTCGACCGCCGGCGATTACGAACGGTTCTTTGAAAAGGACGGTGTTCGGTATCATCACATTTTGGATCCTCTTACGCTGCAGCCCGCTCGAGAGTGCCAAAGCGTGAGCGTGGTCGCCAAAGAGGGGATATGGGCCGACGGACTGGACACCGGCATTTTTGTCCTGGGACCCAAGCGGGGAATGGAGTTAGTGGAGCACTTAGAGGACGTTGAGGCCATTATTGTGGATAGTGCAGGTCGCCTTCTCATCTCGTCCGGCCTGCGAAACCGCGTCATCATTCCGTCCGATCATCTATCAAGGGAACTCACACCATGAGACGAGTTTGGTTGATGCTTTGCGGATGGGCAGTCATCGGGGCTCTCGTCGCGTGTTCAGATGAAGGTGAGTATTTCAAAAAGAAGGTCAACGAGGCGACGATGGAACACGTCGCCAAGCGCTACGGGTCACCTCATAAAGTGGAAGAGCTGGATGGAAACCAAACCCGATGGACTTACTTCAAGCGAAGTAGTGGGACGGTCGGGTATACGGGACTCGCCAGAGGAGAGGCATGTCAGGCGTATGTGCTGACGTTCGACAAACACAATATCTTGCATGATTGGAAGCAAGCTCCTTGTTGAGGGAATGTGCGTGAACCATGGGGTTATTCGATGCGATAACTCATCGGAATTCTCACCGTCATCTGAGGTTTCTCCAGCGGACGAGGGAGGTGAAAGGGTGCGGCGAGATTCAACAAGTCGACCGCGGCCCGATCAAGGCTTTCATGTCCTGAACTGTGGACTATTTCAAGGCTCTCGATGCTCCCATCGCTTCGGATGACCGCTTTCAAGACGACCTTTCCCTCTGCGCGATCAAGTCTTGCCTCGGCCGGGTACCTCTTGAGTTCCTCCATGCGGCGCATGATCGTCTCAGACAACCACGCATAGTCAGGGCGGGTAGTATTGGCTACAGCAGGAGCCACGTTCGATGTCTGCGCCGGTGAAACAGGTTCATGATCTCGTAGTGTCGTCGGCGTGAATGCAGTCGATTCAGAGGGAACCTCCGTCTGTTGGCTGGGCAATGGGGAGGTTGAGGGCACCGCCTCTGGCGGGGAGGTGATCTGTTCGCCGGCCTGAGGCTGATCCGTCTTGAGAGCGATCGCCTCGTGTGGGGCTGGCGGCGGCGGCTCGAGGGTCGCGGTCTTGATCGGATTGCTGTCGCCGGACGTCGTAGGTGAAACGTTCGGCAACGGCTTTGGAAATGAAGACTTCTTGGGAGGTGTTCGGATTGTTGACGGTGGAGCGGCAGACGACTGCGGCCGCTCTGAAGGTGCGGCGACCATGGCCACGTTCCACGTGAACGGAGTTGGCTGAGGGACAAGCGTCAAGCGCTGCGTGACGAGCAGTGCAGCCAGGGCCAGTCCGGCATGTAGACTTACCGAGGTGACCCATCCGATCGAGTGGGAGCTTTCCGCGCTTTGATGAGGTGTCACAAGCGAACCACCTCAAGACTCACGTGTTGAAAGCCCAGCCCACGCACATCATCGACGAGTGACACAAATCTTTCCAATAATGTGGTCTTGTCCGCGCGCACCACGACTGCCGATTCCCGTGATTCCGCTCGAAGGGTCTCCTTCAGCCCGTCCACCGTCACCGGCCGGTCGTTGACGAAGAGGTGACCTTCGGCGTTGAGCGTGATCACGATAGGAACATCTTTTCGGTCGCCAGCTTCCTTAGCCTTGGCCAGATTCACGGGGATCTGGCCGGTACTGATGAAGGTCGCCGTCGTCAACACGATCACGAGGAGAACCAGCATCACGTCCACGAGCGGAATGACGTTGATCTGATCAAGCTCGCGATCCATGCATCACCTTATATTGCGCAACCAGTACGGCTACTCTCCGGCGCAGAATGTTATTCAGCACCACGCAAGGAATGGCCACGAGCAATCCGACGGCCGTGGCTTTCAACGCAAGACTCAATCCGATCATAATCGTATTGACGGCCATCGTCCCTGACGTCCCCATCGTATGAAATGTGAGCATGATGCCAAGGACCGTCCCCAGAAGGCCAATGTACGGTGCATTGGCAGCTACTGTGCCGATGACGACGAGCCGCTTTGTCAGCGCGATTTCAAGCGTTTGCTGAGAGGTGAACTTCGCCAGATCGATCCGCCGATAGTACAGCCAGCGCTCGACTGCAACGGCGACCGACCAGACACTCAAGGCCAAGAGCAATCCAATAATGCCGTAGTCGACTGCATTGTTCAGCACCTCCATGAAATGCTCCTTCTCTGATGCCTGGTGCGAAGATGGCGGGTGGACGCGTACGTGGCTGGTGACTCTGCCAGAAGCGGAAAACCGCTGTCAACGTGCGGATTGTACGTCGGTTCCGGGGCCAGGCTGCTTGAACAGCACGGTGTGAGACGCCAGTACGCGCAATTCGACGGCGGTGCCTTCTTGGTAGACGCTCGTCGAGCCCTGACTACTGTGGACGATTTGTCCTGAGGGGAGGCTGACGGCATAAAGATTTTCCGATCCCCTGAATTGGCGGGAGAGGACGTGTGATGTTGCGCCCTTCGTCGGCACCAAATGGATGTCGTCCGGTCTGATCATCACAACGACCGCCGTGCCGTCCTCGCAGTCGAGCGTATTGGGAAACTCTCCAAGTTCCGTATGCACCATTCCGTCGGACACGGTGCCGGGAATGAAGTCGGCTTGTCCGACGAAATCGGCGACGAACGGCGTCTCCGGCATGTGGTAAATGGTCTCCGGTGTGTCGAATTGCTCAAGCCGGCCCTGGTTGAGCACCGCTATGCGATCCGCCATCGCAAAGGCTTCGTCGTGGTCATGTGTGACGAGGATCGTCGTCGTCTTGGTACGACGCAGGAGATCGTGAAGCTCCTGGCGCATGCGGCTGGCCATATCCGGATCCAGATTGCTGAACGGTTCGTCGAGCAGTAGGAGCACCGGATGTTGTACCAACGCTCTGGCGAGGGCGACGCGCTGCTGCTGGCCGCCGGACAGCTCATGCGGGTATCGTCGCTCGAAGCCTTCGAGGCCAACGAGCCGCAGCATGTCTTGGACACGCGCCCTCCGCTCGCTCCGGCTCAGGCGACGCAGGCCGAACGCGATGTTCTCCTGCACGCGCAAGTGGGGGAACAAGGCATACTCCTGGAAGACCATGCCGACGTGTCGGTCTTCGGTCGGTGTCATATAATCGGGGGACGATACGAGTTGTCCCGACAAAAAGATCTGCCCTGCCCGGACAGGTTCGAATCCGGCGATGGCGCGGAGGATGGTGGTTTTTCCGCATCCGGAC
>DASTQE010000168.1:0-9873 GCA_035761895.1 Nitrospira sp.
CTGTTGATCTCCCTTGCTCGCCGAACGCGCACGCCAGACCAATCGTATTCTCAGAAAGGCGGTGCTCGTCCAAGCGCGCACTGGGAGATCAATCAGCCCTCGCCCGAAACGAGAACGAGCAAGCTCGGAGTTATCATTACACGATCGCCATCGCCGCCCTGGGAAAAGGGCGCGTCTTGGCGCGCCCAGGGTTGGGCGGGTGAGAATGGCGACCGCAGCGACAGGGTTCTGCACCCCTCGCAAGGCGCAGGCGGCTTCCCGAGCCACGCTTAAGGAGGAGGGACAACGAGCAAACTTGGAAGGAACATTATAAGCACCAGTACTCGTCCAAGCGCGCACTGGGAGACGAATCAACCACCATTCTTAAAACGGATAATCTAGAAACGCGCACGTTTGGACTATCCAGGCTGTTCCGTATAAGAGGAACGAGCAAGCTTGGAAGGACAATAAGGCTCGTTGAAGCGCGCAGTAGGAGATCAATTAGCCCACGCCCCAAAGAAAGAACAAGCGAAGTAGGAAGGATCAGTTTTTATGCGGTGCTTCTGCTGCGGGCACTTGGTGAAAATCCGCGTCTCGGCGCGGCAGGGTTGGGCGGGTGAGAAAGTCGCCCAGGGCGACACCACCCGAAAACGCGACAGGGTTCTGCACCCCTCGCAAGGCGCAGCGAGAAGCGATCGTGGTCTCATTGTGTCCAAGAGAGGAAGCCGAGCGAACTGCTGGTGAGAGAGGGAGAATGATGCGCGTGATGGTTATTAAGGGCGCCCGCTGGCTGGCCCTTGCAGGCCTCGCGCTGTTGGGCGCCGGCCTGCTGGGGACCGGACCGGTGCCGGCGCAGCAGGGGCATCAGCATGAGCGGATGCCCAACGTCATGGAGTACCTCGATCGCCTCGATCGTCCCGAGCGCGATCAGGATCAGAAACCGGCGCAGGTCGTCGACGCCTTGGAACTCAAACCCGGCATGCACGTCGCCGACCTGGGCGCCGGCTCCGGCTACTTTACGCGGCGTTTCGTGGAGGCGGTCGGGGAGACCGGCAAGGTCTACGTGATCGACGTTGAGCCGGAGGCGTTGAAATATGTTGAAGAGAGCCTCAGCCGCATGCATCGGCGATTTGAGGCGGAATTCATCCTCGCCAAGCCGAACAATCCCAAGATTCCCGCAGAGTCGGTCGATCTGATTTTCATCTGCGACACCTACCACCACCTCGAAGACCGCGCCGACTATTTCCGCAACGTCAAAACGTCGCTGAAACCCGGCGGCCGCATCGCGCTGATCGACTTCTATCACGACGAACGTTCGGGCGACCTGGGCTTTCCGAAGCGCCACCTCGTCCCACGTGAGAAGGTCATAGAGGAAATGACGGCAGCCGGGTATCGCCTGTCGAAAGAACACCGCTTTCTGCAGAAGCAGTATTTTCTTGAATTTACCCGCGAGTAACGCCTACAGAGGGTGCTTACAACTTCCCGATCAGCAGCGCAGCGGCGTAGAGAATAAGTCCGACAAGCCCTCCCACGACGGCCCCATTAATGCGAATGAACTGCAGATCGGTGCCCACCTCGCGCTCGATCGTCTCCACCATGTGGACGACCGACCAATTGCTGACTGTGGCCGTGACCAGTTCGCCGATCCTGTCCCGGTGCCTCGCCGCGAGATCGATCACGAAATCTTGTACTCCACGCTGCAACAGCGCCACACACTCAGGATCCGTCCTCAGGCTCTCGCCGAGACCAGCCAAAGCGGCATCCAGATAGGCGCGGATATCCGACTCCTCGCGACGCAGATCCGCCAACAACCACCGTTTCACGCTGTGCCAGGATTCGTCGACGAATTGTAACAGCGCGTCGTAGCCCAACAGCTTGTCTTTGATGGACGCTTCACGCTGCACGGCGTGCTCCGAATGCATCAGCCATTGCGCCGCCGTCTCAAGACGGTCGATCAGCTGTTGTCTGGCAGAATCGTGTGGATCGTTCCGCATCTCTCGAAGTACCGATTGGACCCAGTCGACAAACTTGCTCGACACTTTCTCATCGAGTCTGACGAGATTGAGGAGCCCTGACCAGGGCAGTTTGTCGGCGATGAGGCTGCACAGCTGGCTCCGATGGGCTTCCACCGAGTCGCTCAGGGCGGTCAGCGCATCGTTCAATAATCGGTCCCGTTGTGAGCTCTGTAGAAAATTTGAGAGCACCTGTCCGATCAGCGGCGCGACATGCAGGCCGCGCAGCACGTTCGTCGCAAGGTGCCGGATGAACTGTTGCATCGTTCGATCTTCAGACGCCTCTACCATGCGGGCCAAGAGGCTTGCCGCTTCCTGACTCACCACCTGCCTCCGAGTGGAATCGAGAAGCAGCGCCGTACACTCGGTCGGGATGTGCCAGCTCTCGATCAGTTTCCCGATCGCCTCCGGCGTCAACAGCTGGCGTTGAGTCAGGCTGCCCAGACGAGAGGCGATGCGCTCCTTGTTTCGCGGGATGATTTGCGTGTGAGGAATCGGCAACCCGAGCGGTTGCCGGAACAGGGCCGTCACGGCATACCAGTCGGCGAGCGCACCAACCATGGCCGCCTCCGCAAACGCGCGGAGCCAGCTCAGCGCCGGATACCTCGGCTCCCACAGGAGTGAAACCACGAATAAGCCCGCCATGCACAACAGCAGTCCTGTCGCGAACGCGCGGGCTCGGTGATACTGTCCTTCGAAGGAATCACGCGCCATGCCGCTGATCATGAAAGACCTCGCTCTGGATCTAACCGATGTTTTCCCTTGTTTCACCCTGCTGCTTACTGTACCTTACGCCCGCCATTCCAAACTTCGCTTGACCCGCTCGCTTCGCTCACATGCGAGCGGATAGATCGAGGTGGGTATGATGATCAGCACCTACGATTTGACGTTATTGGGCAGTCTGGTCACCGCCGGCGGGCTCGCGTTGCTTCGTCAGGGCAAGTGGCCGCATCTCAATGTCCATTGGCGTTCAGGTAGCAAGCGCACGATTGAGTTGTCGGCGGAATATCGGGACGAGTATGCACGGTCAACCGCATTGGCCGGTGCCCGATGGGTGACGGTCGGCGCCCTGACCCTTTTCATCGCCTACGTCCACGGCGCAAAAGAAGGCTATCTATTCGGTCCGTGGACCGACGTCATGTTCCACCTTCTGTTCGTTTCCACCTGCTGGGCCACCACAGTCTATCGGATCAATCAGGTTGCGAATCGGTCGACTGCCCTTTCCCTCGACCGGCAACTAGAACGACTGCGTCAGCATCAACTGGATTTCCTCTACGGCCGCGACGACACCTCTGGGGTGTTGTTGTACGCGGCTGCCCAAGATAAGGACGACATCCCGGCCTAGGGCCGCCACCAACTCGGCGACACAATCAGGTCCGATTCTGCCGCCCACCGACGGCATCGTGGGGAGCACATGGTCCCAGGGCTGCCGACAGCTCACCGCCACGGACACACAATCTTCTTTCGTCATGAAGTAGCCCGTATCAAAGCTTGGATAAATACTCAGATCCGCTCCGGCCAAGCGAGGCAATAACCCATACATGACGGCGGGCGCGAGCCCGTCGTGTTGTCGCGAGACATTCGCTCCTAGAAACGATGGATGGCTCGCAATGGGCAGGGCCAAGGTCCCGTCCATCGCAAGTGCACGGAGTGCGTCAAAACCGGTCAGTCCTGGCGCCACCAACAGACCCGTCGCCCCCAAGGTCTTCGCTTGCGCGGCGCGCTCACGCATTGCATCCAGCGCCCCGCTGACGTGCGCGAAATACAGGCATGGGCGACCTCGCTGCGCACTGGCGGTTGCAACGGCTTCTCCACAGTAGGCCACCCGCTCATTGAAGGGACAAAAAGGGTGATCGAGCAGGCTCTGATCATCCTTGATGAGGTCAACACCGCCCCGCACAAGCTGAGCCGCTAATTCCGCCAGTTCCTCCGGCGAACGACCCAACGGTTTCAGTACTCCACACAGGAGCGGTCGATTCGAGACGCCAACGGCCCGCCTCAGACCATTCATACCGTAGCAGGGCCCGCCCCACGATGACAGAAGACCTTTCGTCAGAGTAAAGGACAGTAGCCGCACATCCGAACGAAGACTGCTCGTCCCGAACAAGAGATTCAGCAGAGCACTACAGTCGCTTCCGAGTATTTCTCCTGGATAGCTGAGGGTGGCCGCGAACCGTCCGCCGGACAGTGGCTGGAGATTCTTGAGACGACCGAGAATCGTGGCGCGAAGCGAAGGAGAAAGCAGTTCTGTCTCGCCTTCAATCGTCTGATCCGAACAAATACGCTCAGCCCGGGCACGAGCCTGCGTTTCTGGTCCGTCCACTTCATAGACCGCTGTCAGGAATTCCGTTCCCGACGGATCAACCTGGCTGCTGCTCATGACAGTACCTTTACATGCCTATCTGGGTCAGCCTATAACTCACGCGCATGTCTCTTCAACCTCTTTGCCTCAGGTTGAGTATGAGGTTTGTTCGACATTACGCATGACAAAAGACGACCAGCCAGTCGTTCCTGCCTCGGTCACGCTTCCTGAGATCACCGTCAAAGCGGTCATCCTCTCGGTGCTCCTTGCGGCGATCCTCGCCGCCGCCAATGCCTACCTCGGCCTATTCGCCGGCATGACGGTGTCCGCCTCGATTCCAGCCGCAGTCGCCTCGATGGCAATTCTTCGCCTGTTCAAACGGTCGAACATCCTCGAGAACAACATCATCCAGACTGCCGCCTCCTCCGGCGAAGCGCTGGCCGCCGGTGTGATCTTCACGATCCCCGCCCTGCTGCTCGTCGGGTATTGGTCGGACTTCGACTACTGGCAGACTGCGTTCATCGCCATGGTCGGAGGCCTCCTCGGCGTGCTCTTTACGATCCCGTTGCGGCGCGCGCTGATCGTGACGGCGCGCTTGCGGTTTCCCGAAGGCGTGGCCACCGCGGAGGTCCTGAAGGTCGCGGCTCAAGCGAAGGTCGGCGCTTGCAAAGCAGCAGGCCCGGAGCAGGCGACCCGCGATTTCCGGACATTGCTGTCCGCGGCGCTTCTTGGCGGCGCAGTGAAATTCGGTGAAAGCGGCTTGCGTTTGTGGGGGGAATCGCTTGAGGGCGCAATGCAGGCGGGTCGCACGGTGCTCTATGCGGGGTTCAATTTATCTCCGGCACTGCTGGCCGTAGGGTTCATCATCGGATTACACACGGCCGTCGTCGTCTTTCTGGGCGGGGTCATCGGATGGCTGCTGCTGATGCCGGCTTACGGGCTCATCTACGGCCTGCCGACTGGCAAGACCGGACTGGACGCGGCGATGACAATCTGGAGCACCCAGATCCGCTATGTCGGCATTGGCGCAATGCTGACCGGCGGGCTCTGGACGCTGACCAGACTGCGCGAACCGATCCTGAAAAGTCTCAAGACGCTTCGTGATACCTATCGTGCGGCGGGCTCTTCCGAGTCATCGGTCCTGCCTAGAACGGAGCAAGACGCGTCGCTCGCCTGGATCGTGGTTCCATTTGTCCTGTCGCTGCTCCCCATGGCCTGGATCTATTCGACGGTCGTGAACAGTGCGGCGATCGGGCTGTTCATGACGGTCGTTATGGCAATCGCCGCGTTCTTGTTTTCCTCGGTCGCGGCCTACATGGCCGGACTCGTCGGCAGCTCCAGCAACCCGGTGTCAGGCGTCACCATCGCGACCATCATGGTCGCCTCGCTGTTGCTCGTGCTGTTCATGGGCGCCGGGCATCCGGCCGGGCCGGCGGCGACACTCGTGATCGGCGCGGTGGTCTGCTGCGCGGCCGCGATGGGCGGCGACAATTTACAGGATCTCAAAACCGGTCACCTTGTCGGAGCCACGCCCTGGAAGCAGCAAATCATGCAGGTCGTCGGCGTGCTCACCGGCGCCGTCGTCCTTGTCCCGGTCCTCTCATTGCTCCAGGCCAAGTACGGGATCGGCGAACCGACGGCCGGCCATCCTCATCCGTTAAGCGCCCCTCAGGCCACGTTGATGGCCAGCCTCACGCGCAGCGTCTTCGGCGCCGGACTGCCTTGGCCGCTCGTCGGCTTGGGCGCCGCGATCGGCGTCCTGGTGATCGACATGGATCGACGACTGGAAGCACGTGGCAGCGACTTTCGCCTGCCCGTCCTAGCCGTGGCGCTCGGCATCTACCTCCCGCTCAAACTCTCGGCGACAATTTTTCTCGGCGGCGTCATTGCGGCCCTGGCCAGCCGGGTTGCCGGTAGGGGCTCTGAACCGTCGCGCCGCGGGCTCCTCTTCGCGGCCGGATTGATCACGGGCGAAGCCTTGATGGGCATCGTATTGGCCATACCCATTGCCGTTGGCGCATTCTGGCCAGGGCTCAGTGCGGATCCGTTCGTCCTGTTTGAAGCGCCTCCGATCGGCGGCTGGCCGGGCCTCGTGATCGTCGCCGTGGTGGGCTGGATGCTGTACCGGATCGCGAAAGCTCGGCAGCGGCTTTAGGGTCAGCACAGGCCTTCCCGCCTAGATCTTTAGGCGCTGCCCTAGGAAGTGCCTAGGAAAACTCCTGCTCCTCCCTTTTCGCTTTCCTTGTAGAATAAAGGCAAGTGACCACAACCTTCACGTGAGGTGCCTTATGTTCCAAACATTGACCGGCAGCCTCATCATCCTCTTGGCTATCCTGGGGATCATCTTCATCTTGGCGCTCTTCATGACGGCGTTGCTCAGATGGATTTTCGGCACAGCGGATGATGCGGTGGCGTGGTCAGCCATGGCCACACCGGCACAGATCTCTTCATTGCGAAGGGCGGCCTGACGCACAGGAAGGTCGTCAGACGGGCGCGAACTGGGGATCACAGATGTTCAAGACCCGAGAGGCCTCCTCTGCCGTATGCACCATCTGCAGATTCGGTCGCGACTCCGCCCCTTGTAGCTCGAATATCCGCGCCATCCCGAAGAGGTCGGCCGTCGGCGCCACGAAAATCACCGGCCGGCTGGTATCCGGCATGATCGGCTTTGTGCGGGTCGCGCGTCGTCTGGGGAGAGAAGGCCACGGCCATCACGTCGAGTCTCCTTCTGAAGTTCCTGTCGTTTAGCGACCCACGCTCGCGCCCTTGCAAGCCGCGTGTCCGCAGTTGCAGGTGGCGTTGCTGGTGCCGGACGCGCAGGTCGGACTACAGTACGTCCACTTGTCGTGGACAGGACAGGTGCAGCCAGGATGCGCACAGATGTGCTTCTTATGGTCGTCCGGTTTAGAAGGAGCCATGCTCAACGGACCTTGCGCCAACCATACCTTGAGCCAAGTCAGAGTTACAATGTGTTGAGTTGCTCATCATGAAGCAAGTGAGGGACATATGGCAATGGAATCGGTGATGCTCCCGCTCGCAACAACAGCTCCGTCGTTTATCCTGCCCGATGTCGTGAACGGAAAAATGTATTCGCTCGATTCGTTTCATGGCAAGGACGCGCTGCTGGTCATGTTTATCTGTCGGCATTGTCCGTACGTGAAGCATGTTGAGCAGGAGATCGCCAGGATCGGAAAAGATTACCAAAACAAAAAACTCGGCATCATTGCCATCAGCAGCAACGATCCGGCGACCTATCCCGATGACGCTCCGGATCAGCTCAAGGAGATGGCCAAACGTCTCGACTTTCGTTTCCCCTTCTGCTTCGACGAGCAGCAGGAAATCGCCAAGGCCTATAAGGCGGCCTGTACCCCAGACTTCTATCTCTTTGATGCGCAGCGGAAGCTGGTCTATCGCGGGCAACTCGACGACAGCCGCCCCGGCAACAACAAGCCGGTCACGGGCCGTGATCTGCGTGCGGCCATCGATGCCGTACTGGCCGGGAAGCCGGTCGGCGGCAGCCAAAAGCCCAGCATCGGCTGTTCAATTAAATGGAAGCCCGGGAATGCGCCATCGTACGGCTAAACAAATTCGGCGTAGCCTGCCGCGTTTCTCAGGAAGGTCCTTGAAGCGCTGCCGCAGCCGACGTCAGCCTCTTGAGCCCCATCTCAGGGGCAAGAAGGAGCACAGAGCGCCGCTCTCGTGTTGAGCCGTCCTCCTGTCACCGTACGCCCGCTAAGCGAGGCGGTCGGCACCGTCGTCGACAGAATCGCTCCCTTAATGGTGCTTGCCGAGCTATTGGGATGCTCGGCGGCATAGAGGGCTGCGGTGCCTGTCACATGCGGGGTGGCCATCGACGTGCCGCTGCAGGAACTGTACGCGGACTGGTTTTTCTTCGTGGGCACCGTCGACCAGATGCCGACACCTGGTGCACCAAGGTCCACACGAGTCGCTCCGTAATTCGACCAACTCGCCAGATTTCCCACCTTATCGAGCGCGGCCACCGAAATGAGATTGGCATTATCGTACGCGGCAGGAAAATATGGGGAGGCATCAATGTTCAGCCCCGAATTGCCTGCTGCGGCCACGAACAGAATCTGAGCCGCACCGGCGCTGGCGATGGCGTTATACAACGCTGTTGAATACCCGCCGCCCCCCCAGGAGTTATTCGTCGCGACAATGTTGAGGCCATGTCGGATCTTAAGATCGGTGATGTAGTTCACCGCCTTGACCGCATTCGCCGTGGTGCCCCCGTTTCTCCCCAGGAACTTGGCTGAAATCAGTTGAACCTGCCAGCAGACACCGGCCACTCCTTTTCCATTGCCTCCTCTGGCACCGACGGTGCCGGATACGTGCGTGCCGTGGTCGTCGCCTGAGCCATCGTAGATGGACTGATCATTACCCGCAAAATCCCACCCACGAACGTCATCGACAAAGCCATTGCCGTCATTATCGATCCCGTCAATCGGATCAAAGGGATTCGTCCAGATGCTGCCTGCCAAATCCTCATGATTCCACATCAGGCCTTCGTCGATGATGCCGACATAGACGCCGGAACAATCCGTGGCATTGACCCATGCCTCCCCGGCCTGACTCCCGAAGGCATTGCTCGGGCTCGTCCCATCTCCATACATGCCCCATAGGGAGCCGTTGGTGTAGTAGGGGTCGTTTGACTGATGCTGGTAAATCCAGTTGGGTTCCACGAATTCGATGGAAGGATCTCGCTCCAGATCCCGGACCGCGTGCGCAATGGCCAAGCCAGGCGGAAGATTCCACAATTCCAGATCACCTTTGGCATCCGATCGGCGCTCTTGCTCCACGACCACCTCTTCGACGTGGGCTTGGACCCGACCGCGCAGAGACTCTTTGGCGTCTTCCGTCGCCCCGAATCGAAACTGCACTAACACCTGGTTCAGCACATGCGGCGTCCGTTCCAACGCCGACAGTGCGGCCTCGCTACGCCCTTGCGCGTAGGCTGCCGGACTATTCTCCAGCACGAGTGCGCAGAGCGACACGGTCAAGAGCAGATGATGCCAACGCGGCTCCATAGAGCGCCCTCCTTCGTTACGTGGTCGGGAGAAATGGTCTCGCCGATGAGATCCACGTGATGGATGCTGCTGGAACAACTTCATGACGGATTGTGGGGATCAGACGATGGCGCCAACGGATGAAACACGCCGTTCGGGCAACGCAAGGAGCAAGCCAGACGATGGAAATGCATTTTTCGTATCAGGCATTGCGCAAAGGGATGGCATTTCAATGGCCTTACATATCAGACCCTGCATGGCGAGCCATCCAACCAGAACACATTTGAACGTGAACGACAAAAAAAGCGTAAGTGGTTTTTGGGGGCGGGGCTGTTTTGCGCGCTTAGACGAGCACTATTAATGTTCCTTCCAAGCTTGCTTGTTTTCCTTTCTCAAGGATGGTGGACGGGCGTCTGCAGCGATTGCGATGGATGCAGGGCCTGCTCCCGGCGGTCGCCATTCTCACCCACCCACCACCGGCCGAGCTTCTTCACCCGCCCGACCCACCGATTGCTTCGCAATCGATCTCCCGGGAACGCGCCGTATCCCAGGGGAC
>DASTQE010000169.1:0-9123 GCA_035761895.1 Nitrospira sp.
ACGATCCCCGTGTCTTTCTGATGGGCGAAGATGTCGGCAAGTACGGCGGGACCTATGCGTGCAGCAAAGGGTTGTTGGATGAGTTCGGTGAGGAGCGCATCCGGGATACTCCGCTGTCCGAGAGCACCTTCGTCGGCGCCGGCATCGGAGCCGCTCTGGGGGGCATGAGACCGATTGTGGAAGTGATGACCGTGAATTTCAGCTTGCTAGCTCTCGATCAGATCGTCAACAACGCAGCCACGATCCGCCACATGTCCGGCGGGCAGTTCAGCGTTCCCGTCGTCGTACGAATGGCCACCGGCGCAGGCCGTCAGGTGGCTGCTCAACACTCGCATAGCCTCGAGGGCTGGTATGCCCACATCCCCGGCATCACGGTGCTCGCGCCGGCAACCGTCACCGACGCCAGAGGGATGCTGCCCGCAGCGCTCCAGGAACCAGATCCTGTCTTTATCTTCGAACACGCGTACCTGTATCCACTCGAAGGCGAACTCGACGAGCGCGCCCTTCCCGTCGATCTGACACACGCGGCAATCCGACGACCAGGGACGGATATCTCGCTGATCACGTTCGGAGGATCTCTCTGGAAAGCCCTCGCAGCAGCAGACCAGCTTGCGCAGGAAGGCATTCTGGCCGAGATCGTTGACCTCAGGATCCTCCGGCCGCTCGACATCTCAACGGTTCTGACCTCCGTGCGCAAAACGCACCGCGCGGTCGTGATCGACGAAGGATGGCGCACCGGCAGCTTTGCTGCTGAAGTATCCGCACAGATCATGGAGGGCGCGTTTTATGATCTGGATGGTCCGGTCGCCAGGGTCTGCAGCGCGGAGGTGCCCATTCCCTATCCGAAACACCTGGAAGACGCGGCTCTGCCTCAGCCGATGAAAATCGTTCAGGCGGCCCGTAGTCTTATGGGACGATAAGCGAATCCGCTTTCACAGGCGATGTCTCGGACAGGTCATTTGCTTGACGCAGTGCACATCATAATGGAGTCGAGGAATTTCGAAGATGGCTGAGTTTGTGATGCCTACCCTCGGCTCAGATATGACGAAAGGGACTCTTGTCGCATGGAAGAAGCAGGTCGGCGACCGGGTGGCCAAGAGCGAGGTCATCGCGGAAGTGGATACCGAAAAGTCCGCGATCGAGGTTGAATCCTTTCATGCAGGGGTCATTGAACAACTATTAGTGAAACCGGGCGAGACTGTATCAGTCGGCACGGTCATGGCGATCATCCGAGAGGAGGGCACGCAACCGACATCTGCGCATGCTTCCGGAGCGCATCCTCCCTTGCAGACCGTCTCGCCCAAAGCACCGGATACATCACTTCATCCCGCATCTCTGCCGACCGCTGCCCCCATTGCAGGTGGGGAACGGCTTCGCATCTCGCCGGCGGCCCGCAAACTCGCCGGTGAATTGGGAGTCGATCCTGTCCTTGTCAAGGGCACCGGCCCCGGCGGAGCCATCACGCTTGAGGACATTCAACTCAGCGCCGCACCACGTGTAACGCCCGCTACGTCCATTGCTTCGCCTGGTGAAACGAGCGATCGTCAAGCCAGAATGCGTCAGACCATTGCAGCCGCCATGGCGCGATCGAAGCGGGAGATCCCCCACTATTATCTGAGCACCATCATCGATATGGGGCGGGCGATGACGTGGCTCAAAGAAGAAAACCTCAAACGACCGGTGACAGACCGGCTGTTATACGGCGTCTTGCTGGTAAGAGCCGTGGCCCTGGCGCTGCGGAGAGTACCGGAGTTGAATGCGCTGTGGAAAGACAACGCCATCATTCAGAAGCCCGACATCCACGTCGGTGTGGCGGTGTCCCTCCGGCAAGGAGGCCTCATCGCACCGGCTATCCACGATACGGACAAGCGCAGCCTGAGTGACCTCATGAGCAACCTCCAGGACGTCGTGAAGCGGGCGCGTGCCGGGACGTTACGGAGCTCCGAATTATCCGATCCGACCATTACCGTCACCAACTTGGGCGAACAGGGGGTGGAAACCGTGTTTGGCGTGATTTATCCGCCGCAGGTCGCCTTAGTCGGTTTCGGCAAAGTTGTGGAACGCCCGTGGGTCGTTGAAGGCCAGGTGGTCTCGAGGCCGGTCGTGACCGCGACCCTGTCGGCGGATCATCGCGTCACAGACGGCCACCGTGGCGGATTGTTTCTGGCCACTATCGACCGACTCCTGCAGGAGCCATCACAGTTATGACCACCCCCCCGTTTCCTGGTCAGATCAAGGACACCATTCTTCAGGTTTTAGCGGAGGTCGCACCGGAGGCGGACTTGGCGGGCTTGAAGCCGGACGTAAGTTTCCGTGATCAGCTCGATCTTGACTCGATGGATTTCCTCAATTTTGTGATCAGGATTCACGAAGCGTTTGGCGTGGACATCCCGGAATCTGACTATCCGAAATATGCCACGCTCAAAGGCTGCGTGGAACAGCTCTCCGGCACGCGATGACATGCTTCTGCCGAAGCCACACGATTGGGAACTGCCGGTGTCTCCCATGGAGCGACTCATTCGCTCTCATGCACAAATTGCGCGGCATTCTGACCGACCGAACTATAGACGCGGTGAGTTCACCCATGATCGTGTGTCTTCGGCACACAGGTCTCTGGGGTTCATCCACGGACTCGGCATGTTCTTTTTCATGCTGGTGCTATGGAGCGGGGCACCAGTCGGAGCCAGTGAACCCGTCGTAGAACTCGAGGTCTTCGTCCGAGCCGGCTGTCCCCATTGCGAGGCTGCCAAGGTTTTCCTTGCTGAATTGCAGCGCGAACGGCCAAGGCTCCGGATCATCTTCCACGATATCGTTCAGGACTCCACCGCACGGCAGCGGCTCGCAACATTAGTGGCAGAACGGGGGATCACCAGCCTCGGCGTCCCCACCTTTCTCATCGGCACAGACCTGATCGTCGGTTTCCTTTCAGCCGACACCACCGGTATAGAAATCCGCACGAGGCTCGACAGCAAGACACAAGGCGCGACAGGGAGCCCGACGGTCCAAAGTATTCAGACCCAATGGTTCGGCGAGCTTCGGGTCAGAGACCTGGGCCTTCCGCTGTTCACGATCATCATTGGCCTTCTGGACGGCTTCAACCCCTGCGCGATGTGGGTGCTCCTCTTTCTGTTGTCGCTGCTCGTCAATCTCAAGGATCGGCGGAAGATGGCGCTGTTAGCCGGAACGTTCGTCCTCGTCAGCGGCCTGGTGTATTTCGCCTTCATGGCGGCATGGTTGAACGTGTTTCTCCTGATCGGCCTTTCACGCGCGGTTCAGGTCGGGCTCGGCGGGATTGCCCTCTTCGTCGGAGCGGTCAACGTCAAGGATTTCTTTGCGTGGCGTCGAGGCATCACGCTGAGCATTCCGGAGTCAGCCAAGCCTGGATTCTACGCCCGCGTCCGCGCCATCCTTCAAGCCGAAAAACTCGCCGTGGCCTTGGCGGGCATTGTTGTCCTGGCAGGTCTGGTGAACACAATCGAGCTGCTCTGTACCGCCGGCTTCCCGGCGCTGTATACCCAAATGCTGAGCCTGCACCCGCTGCCGATGTGGAAATACTATAGCTATCTCGGCCTCTATAACCTGGCCTATATATTCGATGACAGTCTCATGGTCACCATAGCCGTCATCACGCTGAGTCGCAGGAAATTGCAGGAGCGCGCGGGACAGTGGCTGAAACTCGCCAGTGGAACAGTGATGGTAGCATTGGGACTCCTTCTGCTGTTGAAACCGGACTGGCTGGTGCCGTAGATACACTCACGATGAAGCAGGTTCGCCCGTTATATCTCCCTCCCTTGTGGTCCGACCACGCCAAGCCCGGTCAATTGATCCTCCGTGATGGAACGACCGCCGTCATCCGCCTGGCAGGCCCGTCCGATGCGGCAATGATGCAGCAGTTCGTCAACGGGTTGTCACCCGAGTCGAAACGCCATCGCTTTTTCTCAGAGGGGAGACCGCCGGCGGATCTGACCACGGCCTTGTGTGATTCGTCGAATCCCCGGCTGCAGCTCACGCTGATCGCCACGCGGATCCTGGAAGGGACCCTGCGCATAATTGCTTCCGGCTCCTACTGGGCAAAAGACGACCATACTGCCGAGGTGGCGATGGCCGTGAATGACGCGTTTCATGGGAAAGGCCTCGGCACGTTGCTTCTGGAACGCCTCGCCCTGCTGGCCATCCAGCACGGGTTTACACGCCTCTGGGCGGTGACTCACGCGGAGAATCTGGCCATGCGGGAAGTCTTCCGGGAATCCGGTTTCAGCGCCCAGGAAGCCTACGAAGGCGACGACATGGAAGTGGAGTTGTCGCTGATTCCCACGGCGACGACTGTCTCCCGTGCGGAGGTCCGGGAGCGACTCGCCACCACTGCCTCGCTCCGGCCGTTTTTCCACCCGCAGTCCGTTGCCGTCGTCGGCGCGTCGCGCGATCCCAAACACATCGGCTACAGGCTGCTCGAGGCGCTGTCCATCAACCAGTATCGAGGCTCCATCTACCCGGTGAATCCCAAGGCGACCGAGATCGCCGGCATACGCACCTATCCTTCCGTGCCCGCAATTCCCGGCCCGGTTGACCTCGCCGTCATCGCCGTCCCGCGGGACAGCGTGCTGTCCGTGGTCGACGATTGCGCAACGAAGGGAGTCCGTGCCTGCGTGATCATCACGGCCGGATTCGCGGAAGTCGGAACGGACGGAGCGGCGCTTCAGAATCAACTCGTCGAGAAAGTCCGGCAGCACGGCATGCGCATGATCGGTCCGAATTGCTTTGGCCTGGTGAACACAGACCCGAACGTCCGGCTTAATGCCACTTTCACATCGCTGTTTCCCCTGCCGGGCCGTACCTCCATGTCGTCGCAAAGCGGAGCCATAGGCATCGCAACTCTGGCAGGAGCGCGGCGTGTCCATCTGGGAGTTTCATCTTTTGTCAGCGTGGGGAACAAGGCCGACGTCTCTACCAACGATCTCCTGCAATACTGGGAGGAGGACCCCGCAACGGACGTGATTCTCTTGTACGTGGAATCCTTTGGCAATCCTCGCCGCTTCGCACGTATCGCACGGCGCGTGAGTCGCAGCAAGCCGATCATTGCCGTGAAGGCCGGGCGCAGCCTGTCAGGGCGGCGTGCGGCCGGCTCCCACACCGCGGCGCTCGCCGCAAGTGACGTCGCCGTGGACGCCTTGTTTCACCAGGCCGGTGTGACTCGCGCGGAGACGCTTGATGAGATGTTGGCGCTGGCCGCCGGGCTGGCCGCTCAGCCGTTGCCGTCCGGGCGGCGCGTGGGCATCATCACAAACGCGGGAGGACCAGGCATCCTCTGTACCGATGCCTGCGAGGCAGAAGGCTTAGCCGTTCCGGGACTGTCCGACCAACTAAAAAGGAAACTTGGCGCATTTCTCCCTTTGACCGCCGCGCTGAACAATCCTGTCGATCTCATTGCGTCAGCCACGCCCGACCAGTATGCCAAGGCGATCGAAACCTTCCTCGCCGCAGAGGAGATCGACGCGCTGGTCATCCTTTATATGTCCGTGACCGTGTCGGACACGGCCGGGATTGCTCAGGGCATCAAGAGTGGAATAGCCAACGCGCGCGCGCGCGCACCCAGGACCAAACCTGTGCTCATCGTGTGGATGGCGGAAGGTGACATGGACCGCACCTTTTCCCTTCCCGGGGAAACGATCCCGGCCTATTCACTGCCGGAGAGACCTGCGTTCGTCCTCAGCAAAGCGGCGGCCTATGCGGAATGGCGGCAACAACTTCCGGGCATGGTTCCCGACATCGAGGACATGGACATTTCAGTCGCCCGGACGATCTGCGCGGCTGCGTTGTCCCAGCGAGGAGCCGGCTGGCTGACAACGAAGGAGACGAGAAGCCTGTTGACGGCGATGAGGCTTCCAGTCCACTCCGGTGGAGTCGCCCACACAGTGGATGAAGCGGTCACTTTGGCCGGACAAGCCGGCTATCCGGTCGCGGTCAAACTCGCCTCGCGTCAGATCCTGCATAAGACGGAGGTCGGCGGCGTTCAGTTAGATCTCATGGATGCGGTGGCGGTTCGGGAAGCCTTTGAATCGATCAGGACGCGTTTAGCTCAGAACAACCAGGCGGAAGCGATGGAGGGTGTGCTCGTGCAACCCATGGTGACCGGCGGAGTGGAGGTGATGGTCGGGATGACGCACGATCCGCTCTTCGGCCCGCTGATCGCTTTCGGCCTCGGCGGCATTCACGTGGAAGTACTCGGCGACGTGCGGTTCAGGATTACCCCCCTCACTGACCGCGATGCAGCTGAGATGGTGCGAGAAATTAAAGGATATCGGTTGCTGCAGGGCTACAGGGGCCATCCTGCAGCGGATCTGGAGGCAATCGAAGAAGTGCTGTTGCGTCTTTCTCGCCTCGTTGAAGAAATTCCGGAGATCAGAGAACTGGATCTGAACCCGATCTTCGCCCTGCCGCCCGGCAAGGGCTGCAGAATTGTAGATGCCAGGATTCGTGTAGCACCCGGAGCTGGCTAGCGGCCGGGCACCCGCAGTTCATGGGAGCGTGCGTAACCAAGCGCGAATGTCCGCAAGTTGCTGGTCCGTCACGACGCCTTTCAAGGGCGGCATCACATGCCGCCCTTCGTGAACGATCTTCCAAAATGCTTGATCGTTCGAGAGCACGGGATTGCCGGCCAGTCTGGGACCAATCCCGCCCATCGCCCGGGAGCCGTGACAGACCACACAACTGGCCTGATACAATTCTTCGCCTCGTGTGCTGTCTCCTATCGAAGAAGGCTCGCTGTCACTGCCCGTCTGACCTTCTCTTCTAAGAGCCGCAAGAAAGGACAGTGTATCGGTGAGTTCCCGATTGGTCAGCGTCGTCGTCGGAAACATACCGGTGCCGGAGTGTCCCTCCCGGATGGCTCTCGCGCGGGCCTTGTCCGACTTGAGACGGAGGGTCTTGGGATTTCTCAGATCGGCCGGCGGTGGATTGAGCCGCGCAATCAAGGCAGCAGTGTCGGGAGCCAGCTGCGGTGGCTTGTCCCGATTGCCATCGATCCCATGACAGTAATGACAGATGCCTTTCCCATTGAAGACATTCCTGCCGGCTTCGGGAATCCCGTCACGATCTGGACCGTTTTCCGTCCTGGTTCTTTCCGGTGAGGCAACCGTGTGTTGCTCCATCAGCAGGCACCCGAGCAACCCCACAGCGAGCAGCGCCCCCCTTGGTATCGGCCATGGGGCAAACGGTCTCATTCCGGCTTCTCTTCTCACACGCTTTGCTCAACTACAGCATTTCTCCATTCGTTCTTTCATGGCTTCTTTGCCGGCTTTGACGGCCGCTTCGACGTCGGCCCGCTTCTCCGCCACGAAGCTCTTGCCTCGTTCAATCGCCTGATCAAGCGCCGCCCGCGCTTCTTTGGCTGTCTCGATCAGGTCTTCCTCCGTCTTTCTGGCGTACGCCTTCAGCTCTCGGCGCGTTTGTTCTCCGGCCTTCGGCGCGAAGAGGATTCCGGCCACCGCACCGGCAGCGGCTCCCGAGAGAAAGGCGAAGAAGAGGGCTTGTCCTGAACTCCTGACATTCTGGTTATCCATGATGGTCCTCCTAATGGGGGTTCTCCTGACAAAAAAGCGAGGTTCATGCCAGGGACGACACTGAAACAGAAAGGCGATCCTTGCAATTTGACAGGGATTTAGAGCCGCCTGCGACAGGTGTGTTGGCGCTCGTGGGGCATTCCTGGTCTGATCGATCGAATGGTTTGACGCAAAAGGCGACAGTGCGGCAGGCAATGACCGAGTCAGCTCTTACCCGATCCTTTCAAAACGCAAGGTAGAGCCCGAGACCGACCGTCTCGACCTTTTGTGAGAAAAACTGCCCGTACGGGTTGTAACCGTAATAGTAGTTCAACAGAACGCGAATGCGTCTCGTCGCGCCGACCCGGAACCATTCGATGCCGGCCAGCACGTTCGTGTTGACGAACCACTGGAGTTCTTCAAACGCTTTGAAATCGCTGGCCAGCACCGGTACCATCTTGAGCGTGCCGGACGAGGACCAGGGCACAGGATATTCCGGCCCCCGCAGTTCGATGCCCCATTGCGCCCGGAGTCGATCGATATTGGACGGTTGTCGGTGGACCAAGTAGCCACCGCCGAAATAAAAACGCCCCCAGCCGTTCGGGGTGTTCAGCGAGAGAATGCCCTCCACCTCTTCGAACCGGTAATCGACTCGGTTGAATCCTGGCCTCTCCAGTAGAAACTCATCGCCGAGATGACTGCTCTGATGGTACAGCCGCACACGACCAGAGAACAGGTCGGTGCGCCAGCTGAACGGTATGCCGATGACAAAATCGGTGTTGACCAGCTCCGTCTGGTCGAACAGGTTGAATTGCGAGAACACCCCTGTGAGCACGCCGACTTGAATGCCGTCGCACGACCCCTGCTTGCGGCGGGTCCACAGCCCGAAATTTTCGCCGAAGGCGATGGAGCCGATGGTGGAGGTGGTTTTCGATTCCAGCGCTTTGGTGGATTGCATGATGCCGAAAATTTGCGGCTGCTTGGGATCGGCCATCAACGGACGAAAGACGTCGCCGTCCGGGATGAGGGTGTTCTCCCACACCGCCGGCCCGCCGTCCTCGGAATGGCTCCTTTGATTGGCATTGAACCGACAGTCCACGTCTTCCCGTTTGGGCGCATCGGTGGTGGGCTCCGCCATCGCTACCGAGAGAGACAGCCAGAGGACGCCCGGCGCGCAGAGGACCGCCAGAATACTGCGCAGCGATGAGGCCTTTGAGCTCCTCTCCACTCGTTACCTCCTTCTCGCGGACGAGCGCATCGCGTGGCTCGGCAAGCGGGCGTGTTTCGGTCTCACTATATGCGAGGTTGTGCAGTGATTGCATCTCTCGATGTCCTGCTTCCGGGTTCAGCGTTAAGGACTTATTCCATTGAGAAGGGTCTTAGCGGGAACAGCACCCGTCTGAGTCCATGCCCCCGTGCTGACCTCTCCTCCCATGTCCTGGAGCATGTTCAACGGAAAAACTGCGCTCATAGTGGATGATCGCCCAGATGTCTTCGTCAGCAAGTTGATCGGCGAATCCAATCATCGCTGTCCCCGGCGACCCGTACTTGATCACCCAGAACAGCTCACCGTCCGTCCGGTGGC
>DASTQE010000170.1:0-19804 GCA_035761895.1 Nitrospira sp.
GTGACCACCGGGTGCGGTCTAGTCCGGACATCGCCCAAGCCGCGCGTGACTGTGAAGGGCATCGTCAGCTAAGACTGCGCGCCGCGTCTTTGGCGAAGTAGGTCAGGATGAGGTCCGCTCCGGCGCGCTTGATGGCAAGAAGGGATTCCAACATGGCCCGGGATTCGTCAAGCCATCCCGCCTTGCCGGCCGCCTTAATCATGCTGTACTCACCGCTGACCTGATAGGCGGCGACCGGCAGGTTGGTCTGCGCTCGCGCGGCCGCGATGACGTCGAGATAGGGCAGCGCGGGTTTCACCATCACGATATCAGCGCCTTCCTCCACATCGAGCGTGATTTCCCGGAGCGCTTCACGCCGATTTCCCGGATCCATCTGATAGGACTGGCGATCCCCGAACTGCGGGGCGGATCCCGCGGCGTCCCGGAACGGCGCATAAAAACACGAGGCGAATTTGGCCGCGTACGCCATGATCGGCAGTTCCGGATAGCCGGCCCGGTCCAATTCCGATCTGATGGCCGCCACCCGTCCATCCATCATATCCGAGGGCGCAACCATGTCCGCACCGGCGTCGGCGTGAGTCCTTGCCATCGCCCGCAGACATTCCAAGGTTTCGTCGTTCAGAATCCGACCGTTCTTGACGATGCCGCAATGGCCGTGGCTCGTGTACTCATCGATGCAGACGTCCGTGACGACGAGCAGGCCTGGCACCTGGTCTTTCACGGCCTTGATCGCCCGTTGGACAACCCCGTTGGGATCGTAGCCGGAGGTCCCGCGCTCGTCTTTGCGATCGGGAATCCCGAAGAGCATGATCGCAGGGATGCCGAGCCCGGCCACCTCGCCGGCTTCCTTGACCAGCAGGTCGACCGAGAGCCTGAACTGCCCCGGCATCGAGGCGATCTCCTGCCGCTGGTCCTTCCCTTCCATCACGAAGAGGGGATAGATGAGATCGGACACCGACAGACGCGTTTCCCGCACCATGCGGCGAAGCGCCTCGTGTTGCCGCAGCCGTCTGAGCCGTTGAATGGGAAAGGCCATCGTTTACTTCCTCGGCAGATTCGTCAGGAACACGACCAAATCCCGCACCGAAATCATTCCGACGAGTTTGCTGTCGCGCGTCACGCCCAGATGGCGCACGTGCGCCTGAGCCATCAGATCGTTCGCGTCCAACAGCGTCTTGTTCTCCTCGATCGTCAGGATGGGCGCGGACATGATCTGCTCCACAGTGGTCTTGTTGGGATCACTGCCTGACGCGACGACCCGACGCATCATATCCGTGTCGGTGAGGATGCCGATGATGTCTTTCTGATTCGTGACGAACAAACTGCCGATGCCACGATCGCGCATGATACGCGCGGCAGCCTGCGCGCTTGTGTCGCGTTCCACTGTCACGAATTTTTCCCTGGGGACCATGAACGATTTCACTGGGACCATGAGACCTCCTCTGGACTGGTAAAAGCGGCCGACGCGGCTACCGCGATGCGGGAACCGCCACGCGAGACCCTTCACTGTAGAATCGCACAATGGCCTGGGCCAAGGCCGGCACCGTATTTTCTCCCGGCATGATCGTCACCGGCAACCCATGCTCCTCTGCCGTACGTGCGGTGATAGGCCCGATGCAGGCAATGGTCGTTTTGGCTCCCATCCGGCGCGCTTCCTCCGTCCCGCCGATCAACTCAACGAAGTTCGAGACGGTGGAGGAACTGGTGAAGGTAACGACGTCGATCGCTCCTGCCTGAATCTTTTCATTGAGATGGCTCAAGCCCGATTCGGGACGGACCGTCCGGTAGACCGGAATCACATCCACCGTGGCTCCCTTCATCCGCAACTGTTCGGGCAGCAGTTCACGGGCGACTTCGGCCCGAGGGATCAGGATCTTGGCCCCCCGGAGGTCGTGCTGGCTCATCGCCGACACCATGCCTTCGGCCTGGAACTCGGACGGGATCAGATCGGCGGTCAACCCCCATCGAGCCAACTCCTCGGCCGTCCGAGAACCAATCGCCCCGATCTGCAGATGAGCGAGCGCGCGCACGTCTCTGCGTACGTGCTTCAACCGCTCCATGAAGGGCGCAATCCCGTTGACGCTGGTAAAGATGAGCCATGAGTAGCCGCTGAGTCTCGTCATCGCCTGGTCGAGGGCATCCCAACTGGCGGGGGGCACGATGGTGATCGTCGGCGCCGTGATGAGTTCCGCTCCGTAAGCTGCCAACAGGCGCGCGAACTCCCCTGCCTGTTCACGGGCTCGTGTGAGCACAATTCGTTTGCCGAACAGCGGCCGCTTCTCAAACCAGTTCAACTGTTCCCGCAACCTCACGACCTCCCCGACCACAATGACGGTCGGCGGTTCCAATCCGGCCTGTGCCGTCTTCACGACGATGTCGCGCAACGTGCCGATGATGGTTCGTTGCTCCGCCCTCGTCCCCCACCGTACGGCTGCGACTGGCGTATCAGGAGCTCGTCCCTCTTCGAGCAAACGCGAGACAATCATCGGCAGGGTTTTCATGCCCATCATGAAGACCAGCGTCCCCGAGGTGGCCGCCAGCTTCGGCCAGTCGATGACCGTGGTGCCTTTGGAGGGATCTTCATGGCCGGTCACCACCGTCATGGTTGAGGCCAACGTGCGATGAGTCACGGGGATGCCGGCATAGGCCGGAACGGCGACGGCGGCTGTCACGCCAGGCACGACTTCAAACGGTACACCGGCCGCTGCAACCGCTTCGGCTTCTTCGCCCCCGCGTCCAAAGACGAAGGGATCGCCGCCCTTCAATCGCACCACAACGTGTCCGGCCTGTGCGTGCTCGATCAGCAATCGATTGATTTCCGTCTGCTCCTGGTACTGCCCGCGTCCCCGTCGGCCCACGTACACGCGCTCGGCATGGGCGGGCGCAAGGTCCAATAATGCCGGATTGGCGAGGTAATCGTACAGGACGATGTCGGCCTGCTCAAGGCATTCCTTGCCTTTGACGGTCATCAGGCCTGGATCACCGGGACCCGCACCGACGAGGTAGACGATGCCGCGACGTGTCGTGGTCATAGGGCAGTTCCGTAAATCGCCTGGAGGATTCTCTCGCCTCCCCTGGCGAGCAACCGTTCCGCCAGTTGAACACCGACCGAAAAGGGATCATCGACGGTGCCTTTGACCCGATCACGGATCACTTCCTTGCCGTCCACGCTGGCCACCAACCCTTCCAACACGATCTCCGAACCCATGAGCGTCGCATGGGCGGCAATCGGCACCTGACAGCCTCCCTGCAGTCGGTGGAGCAAGGCCCGCTCCGCCATCACCATAATGCGCGTGGGCGCGTGTTCGAGCCGATTCAGCACCTCCCGCACAAAGGTATCATCCCGTCTGCCTTCGATCCCCAACGCGCCCTGCCCAATCGCCGGCAAACTGATCTCAGGCGACAGATACTCCGTGATCTCATTCTCCCATCCCAAACGGCGCAACCCTGCCGCAGCCAGCACAATGGCATCGAACTGCCCTTCGCGCAATTTCTTCAATCGGGTATCCAGGTTCCCGCGCAGCATGCTGATCGAAAGATCCGGCCTGGCCTGGAGCAGTTGCGCCTGTCGCCTCAGACTGCTCGTGCCGACCTTTGCCCCGTGAGGAAGGTCTTTAAACCGTGTTCCATCACGACTGATCAAAGCGTCGCGCGCGTCTTCGCGGATTGGGATACAGAGGAGGTCCAATCCGGGCGGCAACTCCGTTGGGACGTCCTTCATGCTATGAACAGCCAAATCGATCTCCCCGGAAAGAAGCGCTTCTTCGATCTCCTTGACGAACAGCCCCTTGCCGCCGATCTTGGCCAAAGGCACGTCGAGAATCTTGTCACCGGACGTTTGAATTCGCCGCAGTGTGACGTTGAGGTGGGGAGCAAGTTCCCGGAGGCGGGTCTGTACCCATTCGCTTTGATGGACCGCCAACTTGCTGCCGCGCGTTCCCAGGACCAACGTCGATCGTTCTTGCATCAGGCCGGTCATGTCAGCGATTCACGCCCGGCTCAGGAGGATAGACGAGGGGGGCATGACGAGACCCGGGAAGCTTCTCATCACCCGAAACAGGAGCCCCGGGCCCCGTCGTAGCCGTTGGCGGGTTGCTCGAAGCCGGCGCTGTAATCAAGGTCCGATAGGAAGAGGACACCAGCAAGTAACTAATGAGCCCCAACACGGAGAGGAGATACACCAGCACATCCCATCGAAATCCGCCCTTCACCCGATAATCGTAGCCGCACGAGGGGCAATCCGGAAGCGGATCATGCCCCAAATATGCCTTTCGGCATCTGGGGCAGGTGAAGAGCTTCGGGCCTTTCCCTGCCAACGCCATGACTTCTCTGCCTCATCACCCGGGCTTGTTTGCACTGGTTCGCGTGGTCGGCGCTTCGATCTCGAGATCCTCGGTTGGGACGCCGGCTTCGTTGAGATTGAAGAAACGTTTCGCCGCTTCCACAAAGGCCGCCCCGTCCGCGGAGGCCACTTCAGACTTGAGCGTCACCATCGTATTGTGAATCAGTTTGTTCACAATGGACGAGGCCATGGCCTCGACGAGAGCGCGTTCTTGAGGTGGAAGGTGCGCGAGCCGTCCCAGCGCCTTCTCAAGTTCGGTCCGCTTGATGTCCTCGACCCTGGTCTTCAGCGCGACGATGGTCGGGGTGACTTCCAACGTCTTGAGCCATTGCTGGACCGCGCCGACCTCCTCAAGCACCATGTGCTCGGCCCGCTCGGCCTCCTGCAAGCGTTCGCCACGATTTTGCTCGACCCGGATCTTCAGGTCGTCGATATCGAACAGGAAGGCGTTATCGACGTGTCGAACCGCCGGGTCTATGTTGCGGGGCACGGAGATGTCGATCAAAAACATCGGCCGGTTCATCCGCTGCCTCACCGCCCGCTGCACATCGTCGCTCCCCACGAGATAATGCGCAGCCCCGGTCGAGACGAGGACAATGTCGGCGCCCGCCATTTCTTCTCGAAACTGTTCAAACGGAATGGCCGTGCCATTGAAGCGGTCAGCCAGCGCGACTGCATGCTGCGGCGTCCTGGTGGTGACGCGGACATGCCGCACACCGCTGGCGATGAAATGCCGTGCCGCCAGCTTCGCCATCTCACCGGCGCCGACCAGCAGCACGGTCTTGTCCCGAAGATCCGAGAAGATTTTTTTCGCCAACTCGACGGCGGCATAGCTGACCGAGACAGCGGTTTCGGCGATTTTCGTGTCCGTCCGTACGCGCTTGGCGACAGTAATCGCTTTTTTGACGACCTTGTTGAGGATCAGGCCGGTCGTCTTGTGCGTCAGCGCCATTTCGAAGGCGTCTTTGACCTGGCCGAGGATCTGGGATTCCCCGACCACCATTGAATCGAGGCTGCAGGCGACGCGGAACAAGTGGGTGATCGCCCGGTCACCGGTTTGCCAATACAAATGAGGTGTCAACTGCTCGGAGGACACCGCCAGGTGCGCATCCGCGAGAAATTCCTGGATGCGGCTATAGCCAAGTTCCAGTTCTTCGACCACGGCATAGACTTCCACCCGATTGCAGGTTGACAACAGCATCCCTTCTTTGATCCCGGAATACCCGCACAATCGGGTCAGGGCCTCGCCGAGGCGGCTCTCGGGAACGGCCAGCTTTTCCCGGATCTCCACCGGTGCGGTCTTGTGGCTGAGTCCGACAACGACGATGTGCATATAAGACTCGAAACCCTATCTTGGATCGATGAGGATAATGAAAAAGCTCTTCCAGCAAGGCCGCAGCGAGCGAAGATCCGAGGCGTACAACAGCTCACCCACCCACCGCCCTGTCGGAACAAGCAATTGCCCAACCGGTACGTTGAGGCCGTGAACGAACCGAGAACGCAGCCTGGTGAAAGGCGTGTCTCGGCGCGACGGAGTTGGGGCGGGTGAGAATACTGGCTTTTGCTTCATCCTCATGACACCGACCCAAAGCCTTTGATCGCCACCCCTACGAGCGTGAGCACGACGCCGGCAAACCCAATGATGGTCAAATAGGCGGCACGCTTGGCCCGCCAGCCTACGGTGAGCCGTCCGACAAGGACAACGAAGTAGAAGAGCCAGGTGACGAGCGCCCAGGTTTGTTCCGGATTCCAGTTCACGTAGGTACCGCGAGCAAATTCGGCCGAAATGGCGCCGGTGATAATGCCCAGGGTGAGCAGCGGAAAGCCGAGCACGATGGACTGTTGGTTCAAATCGTCGAGAAAGTCCAAGGCCGGCAATTTTGAGTACAGTACGTTAAAGCGCTTGGACTTGAGAAGTCCGTCCTGGATCAGATACATGACACCCGCGACGAAGGCGACCGCAAACCCGACCGTGCCCAGCATGCTGAGCGTCACGTGCACCCACAGCGTGCGAAACACCGGCTGGAGGGTCGGCACGGTGTCCGGAAGGGCAGCGGCCGATACCAATGAGACGAGCGCCAGCGGGACGATGAATGATCCCAGCACGTGCAGGCGGTGGCGGAATTCCACAGCGAGAAACACGAGAATGAGCATCCAGGAAAAAAAAGACAGGGCCTCATGAATGCTGGGACCGGAGGTGCCGGGCCCGGTCACCATCCGGGTGACTAGCGCAATCGTATGAGTCACAAAGCCGACGGCGGTAATGGTCAGGGAAACAGTCGAAAGGGCATCCGCTCGACGCACCAACAGGGCAAGAAAAGACACCGTGGCGGCAAAATACAGCGCCATAGTGACCATGAAAAACACGGCGGCCATGAGGTCTATCCCCTGAACTTTTCAGGACAATTGGCCTGGGTAAGCGCGTAGGATTATATCGATGGGGCATCAAAAGAGTCAACAAAGGCCTTGGAAACCGTCCTCTTCCGAGAATAGCCGCCGTCAGCCCGGCACACTCTTCATCGTGGGGACACCCATCGGATGCCTGGACGACCTGACCCTTCGGGCCAGGACGATCCTCGGTCAGGTTGCCATTGTGGCGTCAGAAACTCCTCTCGATACACGTGCCCTGCTGGACTACCACGGGATTGCCGCCACCATTACCCGATATGGACGCGGCGACGAAGAAAAGATCGCCATCCTTCTCGACCGCCTCAACGCAGGGCACGATATCGCTCTCGTGTCCGACAGCGGCATGCCCGTGATCTACGATCCCGGACGCCTCCTGATCGCCGCGGCACGGTCCGCGGGACATCACGTGACGGTGGTTCCCGGCCCCTCAGCCGTGACCGCAGCTGCGGCGCTTTCAGGTGAGAGCGCCGACCGCCTGTTGTTTATCGGCCGGCTGCCTCGCTCAGCTCGGCAGCTCGACCGGTTTTTTAGAGAGCTCACCCGGGAAGCCGGCATCACGGTGATGTTTGCGCCTCCCTCTGTGCTCCTGCGCATTCTCGAGCGCATACGGCACATCCTGCCTGACAGGACCATCACGCTGGCCGTCAACATCACGAAAGCGAACGAACAGCTGCATCAAGGAAAGGCGGGCGATCTGCTCGAGCAGGTTACATCGATTCCCAAGGACTCGGAAGTGACGCTGGTGCTGTCGGGCGCACGAAAAGGATGAACGTGACCTATTGCCGCCGGATCATCACGCGGTAGGACGTGTCGAGTGGTTCCTGAGAGAGGACTTCATGGCCTTCATTGCTGACACTCATCGGGACATTGCGGATCGGGTCGCCGGCATCCAGAATCACGGAGAGGATCTGCCCTTGTTCCATGGTTTCCAGCTTGAGTTTTGTCTTGACGAAATTGTACGGGCAGATCACGCCACGCAAATCCAGTTCCGCATCAGGTCGAACCGCTTGCTGCTGCTCGTTCATAGGGTCGAAAAGCCTTCTCGAAAATCGTACCAGGCGAGTCGGTCATGCCGCAACGTTTTATGCGTTCAGTCCTAACCGGTACAAATGAGAAGGGGCAGCCTTGCGGCTGCCCCATCCGTCAATACTCCGAATGCTTGGCTTACTGCAGGCCCTTGACCAAATTCGGCTTGGCTACGTCCGTGCCGTAATCCGACTTGTTCTGGACCTTGGTCTCAGGCGCCACTGTTTGATAGCCCCAGCCCGGCTGCGGTTCGCAGTTCCAGCAGGGCGCCGCACCCGTGAATTCGCCGATCGTGGTGGAGATCGATCCACCAGTCGCCGTACCAGGAAGCACTCCGCCGGTGACGCCACCGGTGACTCCACCGCTGTTGGTGATAATCCCCCGCTCGGTCATTGGATTCGGCCGCTGACCCAGGCCGCCAAATCCCGCCAGCTTCTCGTTCCCACGGAGCACGCTCACTTCCCGGACAAGTTTACGGCCGGTTCCGAACGGCTGCGTGGAGGTCGTCTCTTCGAACACTTGCACGATGACATCGTCGCCGGCCTCCAGCGTGCGGATTTGATCCATGTTGGTCTTGTCATCAAAATAGACAGTGCGGTAATTCATGGCACCGCCGCCCGCACGACCTTCATCATGAGAGCTGCCGCCGCTCTCCAGATGCAATTTCTTTCCTGGAAGGTCGACGCCCAATATCCGGCCGTACACGGTCTCCGCCTGCGACAACCGCTCAAGGAAGTTCGTACGATCAAACGTATTCACGCGGGTGCTCGATCCGGACACGTCCCCGACGCCTTCACCCACGCCCAAACCGGATTGGTTGCTCTGCAACCGCTCCTGGGCGACCGCTACACTCACGGAGCCGACAAAAAGAATTGCCGCTCCTAGCGCCAACACCTTACGCATGTGCTGCCTCCTTGGTGAGTTGAGAAAATAAAAGTAATGACGGACAACAGGACAGGACGATGACCCATGAATTCGTTTTATTTTCATAACACTAGGGGGCGGATGATAGGCCAGTATAAAAAACAAGTCAAGAGGGGAAACCATGGTGCCCGGAGGGAGGGTCGAACTCCCACTCTCTTGCGAGAACCGGATTTTGAGTCCGGCGCGTCTGCCAGTTCCGCCATCCGGGCAAAAGTGAAGGGGGGGCCACTTCTAACATGAAGTTTCATAAGGGTCAATCGCCCGACCCTCTAGGGCGCCCCCTTTTCTTTGGAGCAAGGGCGGTGCTAGAATCCCCGTTGTAGTCGGTTTCATTAGAAGGAGGATCAAGACGTTATGACCCAAGTCCAGTGCGTCACCTGTGGCCAGGCGGGAGAACCGATCACGGATCCGCTATTCATGGGCAAACTCGAAGCGGAGATTAAGTCCAAGGTCTGCAAGCCCTGCTGGAAAAAATGGGAATCGATGAGGGTCATGGTCATTAACGAATACCAGGTCAACCTGGGAGATGAGAGCGGTCGTGAACTGGTCAAAAAGCAAATGAAGGCGTTCCTGAAACTCGACGGCGAGCAGGCGGACACCGCCAAGCTGGATCAAAACTACCGTCCTCAGACCTGATCACCAAGCGGTCAGACCTGACCGCATAGTTTTTGACGGGCAGCTTACCGATTTTCTCTTGCGATCTCGCCAGCTTCGTTGACAGGCCAAAATTAAAAATGATAGGGTGCACAGTTCCTGTCGGTCTTCGGTGAACTTCGAGTTTGTTGGGGAGCATCGTTTGCCGTGATTACCCAAATGCATCTCAAGGGGTTGATGTTCGACCCCTATAACAATGCCTACATCGTTGTGCTGCGCGACGAAGATGGACATGAAATGCTCCCCATCTGGGTCGGCAAAGCGGAGGCCGGCGCGATCAGCATGGCCCTCGAGAATGTCGCCCCTCCCCGCCCGATGACGCACGACTTCATGAAATCAATCCTCGATGCGTATGACGCCAAGGTGATTAGCGTCGTCATTACCGATCTTAACGAGAACACCTATTTCGCCAAGATCCATCTCATGTACGAAGACTCGGAGTATACGGTGGATGCGCGTCCCAGCGATGCCATCGCGCTCGCGCTGCGCTCGAACGCACCGGTGTTCGCCAAGGAATCGGTGCTCAACAAGCAGAGTTCGGAAGAGCTCGAACAGTGGCTGGAAAACCTGAAGCCGGAAGATTTCGGTAAATTGGATTCGTGATGGGCCAGACCAACCCTTCAGCCGATCAACAACTCGTCGAATACGCGGTAGACCGCGTGCTCGATGAGACCAACACCGACACCAAAATCCTCGTGCTCGCCCGGCAGGATGGCCGGCCCGACAGTTTTCCGATCTGGATCGGTGCGGCGGAGGGCCATGCGATTAAGCTCGCGCTCGACACGACGTTGACGCCCCGCCCGATGAGCCACGACCTGATCAAGAGCGTGATGGAACACCTGAATGTCCGCGTCCGCCGCGTCGTGATCGGCGACGTGAAGAACAGCACGTATTACGCCACCGTGTACCTCGAGAACAATGGGGTGGAACGGACGGTGGATGCCCGGCCAAGCGACGCGATCTCACTTGCGTTGCGCACCAGAGCGCCTCTCTACGTCACCGAGGATGTGCTGGCGCGGCGCAACACCGCCAATCTCGAGTCATGGCTGGCCAAACAGATTCCAAAGAGCAGCAGCAATCAGCAAGAAGTGCGTGAATCGTGATTCATTCGACGTGAAGGAGCGCAGACGGACGATGTCGACCTACTTACAGAAGCCAGCTGAAGTGCAAGAGAAGTGGTATCTCGTGGACGCCGAAGGCAAGACCTTGGGGCGCCTCGCAGCCAGAGTGGCAGGCATGCTGCGCGGCAAGCATCGCCCCACCTTCACACCGAACGTCGACATGGGCGACCACGTGGTGATCGTCAATGCGGAAAAGATCCGACTGACCGGCGATAAGATGGACACCAAGCTCTATCGCAGCCATTCGGGTTATCCGGGCGGGCTAAAGACCGCCACGGCCAAACATGTGTTCCGCAAAGATCCGACGAGATTGCTCGTCGAGGCGATTGAAGGCATGCTGCCAAAAACTCCACTCGGCAACCACATGGCCAAGAAGCTTCGGGTCTATGTGGGCGCCACGCATCCGCATCAGGCCCAGAACCCGGAAACGATTACGCTGAACTAATCAATCACAATTCGGCAGACTACTGAGAGAGAAAGCATGTCAGTGTCCTACTCACTATAATGGAGGCGAGAAAAAGCGCATGGCAGCAGTAACCGAATACGCAACTGGACGGCGGAAATGTGCGATCGCCCGGGCCTGGGTCACCGGTACGGCGGGTGACATTACGGTTAATGACCAACCTTTAGACAAGGCCTTTCCGCGCCTCACGCTCCGGCAGATTATTCAACTCCCGCTGGAGATGGCCGGCGTGTCAGGCAAGTTTTCCATCAAAGCGACCGTGCACGGCGGCGGACCGACAGGACAGGCCGGTGCATTGCGCCATGCCATCGCCCGAGCCCTCGTCAGTTTGAGCCAGCCGCTCCGCGCCCCGTTGAAAAAGGAAGGGCTGCTCACCCGCGACTCCCGTGTGAAAGAGCGAAAAAAGTACGGTCAAAAGGGCGCCCGGAAGCGGTTCCAATACTCGAAGCGATAAGACGCCGGAGCCGTCGCATCATCAAAAGGGAAGGCGTCCGGCCTTCCCTTTTTTTATGTCTACAGCTATAAGACAGTGTCCTGCCTCCAGTCAGGTCGTACGCTGAGGGTTTGGTCATGAGAAAAATTCGCATCGCCATCGCAGGCGCCAGCGGTTATGCCGGAGCGGAACTCGTCCGCCTGGTCGCGCTCCATCCTCATTTTGAGCTGATGGCGGTCACGTCGGAAAAATCCGCCGGCGCCTCGGTGGGTTCCGTCTTCCCGAGCCTGGCGGGCTTGGTCCCGCTGACGTTCCAAGCGCTCGCCCCTGACGCCATCGCGCAGCAAGCGGACGCAGTCTTTCTCGCTCTCCCCCACACGAAATCGTTGGACCCGGTTGCGGCCTGTATGGCCACGGGGAAGTTCGTGGTTGATTTGAGCGCCGACTATCGGCTGAAGGATCCAGCCGCCTATGAACGCTGGTATCAAACAGCTCATACGCACGCTGATCTGCTCAAGAGCGCCGTGTATGGGCTTCCCGAGCTCCATCGCGAGGCGATTGCCAAAACGAAACTGGTCGCCTCGCCCGGCTGCTATCCGACGGCGGCAATCTTACAGCTGGCGCCGCTGTTTGCTCAGGATCTGGTTCAGGCGCATACGGTCGTCATCGACGCGAAGTCCGGCATCTCCGGGGCAGGGCGCAGTCCTGCACTGCCCTACCATTTCCCTGAGGCGCATGAATCGCTCGAGCCCTACAAGATCGGTCAGCATCGCCATATTCCGGAGATCGAACAGGAGCTCGAGGCTCTGCAGCGACGTCACGCGGGTTCCTCGCCGATCGACGCTGCGGTGAGCACCGTGACCTTCACGCCGCATCTCGTGCCGATGAATCGGGGCATCCTCAGCACGGCCTATTGCCGCTTAAAGACTTCGATGGCAATCGCCGACGTGCGCGCCCTCTACCAGACCTTCTACAAGAACGACCGATTTATCCGTCTCTCGCATGATGTCGTGCCCAATCCCCGTTATATCAAAGGATCAAATTATTGCGACATCGGTGTCTACAGCGACGCGCGCGCCGGCTGGCTCGTGACGGTCGCGGCGCTCGACAATCTCGTGAAGGGCGCGGCGGGTCAGGCCATTCAAGCGATGAACCTCATGCTGGGGCTTCCGGAAGACACCGGCTTGAGAGCGCCAGCCGCCTACCCTTAACCCTCCGGCCGTCCTTCGATGCGCAGATCCGCATGAGCCAGCACGAGTCTCGAGGCATTACAGCGCCCGTCGGCTTTCGCGCCGCCGCTCTGCATTGCGGCATCAAGAAACCGGGATTGCCCGATCTTGCGCTGGTCGTCTCCGAGCGTAGCGGACCAATCGCCGGAGTCTTTACGACCAATCAGGTCGTCGCCGCCCCTGTGACGCTCGACCGCGAACACCTCCGACACGGCGTCGGCCGGGCGATTCTCATCAATAGCGGGAACGCGAACGCCTGCACCGGCCGTCAGGGGATGGCGGCGGCGCGTCAAACCGCATCCCTCCTCGCGCGGATGTTGGGCAGTCCAGTCCATGAAGTCTTCATCGGTTCGACGGGCGTCATCGGCCGCGCGCTGCCGGTGGATCGCATCGTCAAGGCGCTGCCACATCTCTTCAGCGGCCTCAGCCGCACGGGCGGTGCTGCGGCCGCTCGCGCCATCTTGACCACCGATCTCCAACCGAAATCGGTGGTGCGACACGCTCGCATCGGCGGGAAGACCATCACCATCGGCGGCATGGCCAAGGGCTCGGGCATGATCCATCCGGACATGGCCACGATGCTCGGATATCTCACGACGGATGCGTCGATCACGAGAACGGCTCTGCAACGGGCGCTCGCGCAGGCAGTCGATGTCTCGTTCAACTGCATCTCGGTGGACGGAGACACCAGCACCAACGATACGGTGCTCTGTCTGGCCAACGGCATGGCAGGCAATCGTCAAATCAAGGAAGGCACCCCAACCTTCCGCCGGTTTGTTGCGCTCCTCACGGAAGCCTGCGAGCCGCTCGCGCTGGCCATCTGCCGCGACGGGGAAGGCGTGACGAAGGTGGTGAAGATCGATGTCACCGGCGCCCGCACCCAGGCCCAGGCTCGGACCGTGGCCAGGACGATCGGGACCTCGAATCTCGTCAAAACCGCGTTGTTCGGGGAAGACGCGAATTGGGGCCGGGTGATGGCCGCCCTCGGCCGAGCCGGAGTGCCTCTCAACCCGTCAAAGATCAGTCTCACGTTCGGAGGTGTGCCAATGGTCTGCCACGGCATCGGCCTGGGCCTCGGCGCAGAACGGCGAATTGCCAAGGTATTCAAGCGCAAAGAGTTTACGATCACGGTCGGATTGAGTGCAGGGAACCGCCGCGCACATCTCTGGACGACAGACCTGTCCTACGACTACGTCCGGATCAACGCAAGCTATCGAACATAGAGCTGATTTTCGTCAATCCATTCTTGTAAACCTGCTGCCATTGTGCTAACGTTCCAAGGCTTTGGGCTGACGTTTCCAGGCTCCCTCTTCCGCGCAAGCGAGCAAGAGGGCAAATATCAAAATATACATCGACGTCTTTGACGTCGCTTGGCTTGAGAATAAGGGGGCGCGCCCCCTCGCCTGTTGGCGCTCTGCGAGCCTTGAGGGGAGGTGAAGGTATGGGAGTGGTTTCAATCAAGGAATTATTGGAAGCCGGCGTGCACTTCGGCCACCAGACCAACCGCTGGAACCCGAAGATGAAGAAGTACCTCTTCGGCGAACGCAACGGCATCTACATCATCGATCTGCAGCAAACGGTCGCCAGGATGGAACAGGCCTATGCCTTCGTCCGTGACACCGTCGCCTCAGGGCAGTCCGTGCTCTTTGTCGGCACCAAGCGGCAAGCCGCGGAAATTCTGCAGGAAGAAGCGGTCCGCGCCAACATGTTCTACGTGAATCAACGCTGGCTGGGCGGCATGCTCACGAACTTCCAGACGATCCGACGCAGCATCGACAAAATGAAGAAACTGGAAGGGATGCTCGCCGATCCCGCTCAATACGGGCTCACGAAAAAAGAGATCGCGCAGAAGCAGAAAGAGATCGTGAAGCTGCAGAAGTTTCTGACCGGCATCAAGAACATGCGCGGCCTGCCGGGCGCCGTATTCGTGCTCGACACACGCGTCGAGCGGATTGCGGTCCAGGAGGCGACCAGGCTGGAAATTCCGGTCATCGCCATCATCGACAGCAACTGCGATCCCGACAATATCACGTATCCGATTCCCGGAAACGACGACGCCATTCGCTCGATCAAGCTCATTACTTCGCGCATCGCCGACGCCTGCATCGAAGGCGCCCATTTGCGCACGCAACGCGACGAGGCTGAATTCCAGTCGAGTCCCGCCGGAGACGACAAAGCCGCGACCGCATCGCTGGCTGCCGCCCCTGCGTCATAGCCCCGGATCGAGCGACTGCACCACATCCATTTCTTGCGACGAAGAAGGACGATCACGCATGGCTGGAGCAAGTCAGTTAGTCAAGGAATTGAGAGAGAAAACGGGCGCCGGCATCCTGGACTGCCAGAAGGCGCTGCAGGAAACAGGCGACGACATGGAAAAGGCGATCGACTACCTCAGGCAGAAGGGCCTCGCGGCTGCGCAGAAAAAATCCGGCCGCGAAACCAACCAGGGGTTGATCCACGCGTATATCCATATGGGGGGCAAGATCGGCGTGCTGATCGAGGTCAACTGCGAAACAGACTTCGTGGCCCGCAATGAGGAATTCAAAGCCTTTGTGAACGATCTCGCCCTGCAGGTCGCTGCCGCCAAGCCGTCGTACGTGAAGCGCGAAGACATCCCCAAGGAGGTCGTCGACAAGGAACGGGCGATCTACGAAGGGCAAGCCAAAGAGATGGGCAAGCCGCCGGCCGCCTGGCCGAAGATCGTGGACGGCAAGCTGGAAAAGTTCTACCAGGAAAGCTGCCTGATGGAACAGGCGTTCATCAAAGACCCCGCCGTCATGGTGAAAGACCTGCTCGCCCAGAAGATCGCCAAGATCGGCGAGAACATGAACATCCGCCGCTTCACACGCTATCAATTAGGCGAAGCATGAGCTCTGCGAAATACCGGCGCATCCTCCTCAAGGTCAGTGGAGAGATGTTGGCCGGTGAGCAGGGCTATGGTATCCAGCCGTCCGTCCTCGAAGGGCTCGCAAAAGAAATCGCCGACGTCGTCAAACTCGACACTGAAGTCGCGGTCGTCATCGGGGGCGGCAATATCTTTCGCGGCATCGCCGCCAGCGCCACCGGCATGGAGCGCGCCTCCGCTGATTACATGGGCATGCTGGCCACCGTGTTGAACGCACTGGCGCTGCAAAACGCACTGGAGCGCTCGGGCATCATGACGCGGGTGCAGTCGGCGATCGAGATGCGCCAACTCGCGGAAGGCTATATTCGCCGGCGGGCGATCCGCCATCTCGAAAAGAAACGCGTCGTGATTTTCGCGGGCGGGACCGGCAATCCGTATTTTTCTACCGACACCGCCGCCGCGTTGCGCGCCATGGAAATCGGCGCTCAGGTCATCATGAAAGGCACCAAGGTCGACGGCATCTACGACGCCGATCCGGCGAAGAATCCCTCCGCAAAGAAATACGACAAGATCTCCTTCCTCTCGATTCTCAACCAGCACTTGAAAGTGATGGACTCCACGGCCATCAGCCTCTGCATGGACAACCAGTTGCCGCTGGTGGTCTTTAATCTGAAAGTACCCGGTAATTTCAAGCGCGTGGCCATGGGCGAGCCGATCGGCACGATCGTCACGTCCGACAAACGCTAATGCACGGAGTCGTTATGTCAAACCCAGCCACAATTCGCCAAGCCGTGATACAAAAGATGGAAGGCGCACTGGAGCACTTGAAGCGGGATCTGGGCGGGCTGCGCACGGGCCGCGCATCGGTCGCCCTCCTGGACAATATTCGCGTCGATTACTACGGCACAATGACGCCGCTCCGGCAGGTCGCCAATCTGTCGACGCCGGAGGCCCGGTTACTTACCATCCAACCCTGGGAGCCGCAACTCATCAAAGAGATCGAAAAGGCCATCGCCATGTCGGGCTTGGGCGTGACACCGTCCAACGACGGCAAGATTATTCGTGTGCCGATGCCGCCCCTCACCGAAGAACGCCGCAAGGAGCTGACCAAGATCTGCAAGAAGCATGGCGAAGACACCAAGGTGCACATCCGCGGCTTCCGGCGAGATGCGAACGAAGAGTTGAAGAAACTCCAAAAAGATGCCAAATTGACGGAAGACGAATTGCGCAAGTCGGAAGCGGACATCCAAAAGCTGACCGATCAGTACGTGCAGAAGGTCGACGACGCCATCAAGAAAAAGGAACAGGAAATTCTGGAAGTCTGATTCCGGTCCCCGTACGTTGAGCCTCTCAGCGGTGCGAGCACAGATATAGCGGCCCTTTTAACCTGCCTGCTCAAACCTTGCAACACACGACCTCCGCCAGAATCGACCTCGCCGCCCTCGCCCATAATCTCTCGCAGATTCAAGGGTGTCTCAGCCACGACTGCAGCGTCATGGCCGTCGTCAAGGCCAATGCCTACGGTCACGGCGCCACCGACATCGCGCGTGCATTGGTCTGTTCGGGCGTGGCACGGTTAGCGGTCGCCTCCGTCGAGGAAGGCGTCGCCCTGCGGGAAGACGGCATCAACGCTGAAATTCTCGTGCTTGCGGACCTTCTCGATACGCATGTCCAAGAACTCCTCGACTTCCGGTTGACTCCTGTCATTACCGAACAACGTCTGCTGCCAACACTGGCAAAGACCGCAGCGGCCATGAACCAGCCCTTGCCCGTTCATCTCAAGATGGATACGGGAATGGGGCGTCTGGGATTCTCACCTTCCGAGCTGGCGGCATTATTCGATGCCCTTCCCGCATGGAAATCCGTCCGTATTGAAGGATTCATGACGCATCTTGCAGACAGCGACGGAGACGATACGAGTCACACGGAACAACAACTCAAAAGGTTCCGCGGCCTCCTCGAGCAAGTTCAACAGCGCGGGATCAGGATCCCCCTTGTACACGTGGCCAACAGCGCAGCGATCGTCCGGTATCCCCAGTCGCATTTTTCTCTGGTGCGTCCCGGCATCGCCCTGTACGGCTATCACACCCTTCCGGACAGCGTGCCGTGTTTGAGTTTGAAGCCGATTCTGTCCCTCAAAACGAAAGTCATGCACTTGCGCACGCTCAAGCCAGGAGACAGCGTCAGTTACAACCGCACGTTCGTGGCCAAGCGTCCTGCAACGATTGCCGTGCTGCCCGTCGGGTATGCAGACGGCTACAACCGGAGGCTCTCGAACCGGGGATGCGTGCTCATCCACGGCCGGCGGGCGCCAATCGCTGGATTGGTCTGCATGGACATGACGATGGTCGACGTGACGGACATCCCGTCGGTGCAGGTCGGCGATGCGGTGACGCTCATCGGTCGTGACGGCGAGGACGCCATCTGGGCGGACGATCTCGCCAAATGGAGCGGCACGATTCCCTATGAAATTCTGTGCGCCATCGGTCCGCGCATTCCCCGCCTCTACCAATCCGCTTGAGTCCTCCTAGTACGCCACTTTGATCGACACGCCGCCTGCGTGCAGCGTCGTCCGGTAGAGACCGTCGACCGTCGGATTCCGATTGCCCGTGATGGTCCGGTCTTCGTACAGGGCCGCTTGATACGACAAATCGAGGCCGATGGATTTGGGCTTCAACGCACCAATGCCAAGATCACCGCAGCGGATGATTCCAAACAACGAACCCTCCTCCTTGCACACGAGGCCGAACCCTCCGCCGACGATATGCACGTCCGCCGACGGCACGCCCGGATCGAAGCCGAAATCAGGCATCTGCGCTTGTTGATTCGTATAGCCGGCTCGAAGCGCGATTTCCCAGGCCGGCATGGACTCCAGCGCCAGCCATTTATATTCGGTTCCCACCATCGCGGCATACGTGTTGCGCCAGTTCAACGGCTGCGGAATGGTGACCCCATTCGCCAATCGCACGTCGAGATTACGCATCGATTTCCAGCCGACGTAGTCGACATCCACTTCCAGTTTCCATTCCCGCTCCCGCGTACGCACCGGCCAGATGGCGATGGCGCCGGTGATGATTTGAGGCAAGACCAAGGTGGCATTGGCATCGGAAACCTTCGCCCCGTTGGCCAGCAGCGCACCGTTGAGATGCAAAGTCGCCTGGCTGCGATAGACAATACCGATGTTCGCCAACGGTTTGCCGTCCGGGTTCCTGAGGGCGGTATACAATAGACTTGCGTTGAAGCCCGCGGCGGTGTCGGCGCCGAACAACTCCACCTGTGCGCCGGCGGGGATACCTCCACCCCCGGGCCACACCGATTTGCGTTCAATATGCCCTTCTCCGAACAGTCCTGAAAACGTATAAATGTCCGCGCCGAGCCCGATCGAAAGATCGTCCGTGAATTTGTAGGCCAGTGTCGGCTTGATATCGAGGAGCGGCAGGCTATTGAAGGTGGTCGCGGTTCGAAACGGTCCATCGTTCGGCCAGCGCGTGAGAGAACCGAAGGGCACCGTCAGACCGACCCCGGCCACCAGGTCTCCCAGTGCCCTGACGCCCAGGTCTTTGAGATTTGCCGTCAGGTACACATGCGAAGGCGGAGGCCAGGCGAGGCTCCCGTCTCGATCACCGGTGGCGGTGACGCCGGTCGGGCTCGTGAAGGTTGTCGTCCCGCCGGAAAGCAGCCCTCCCGCCATAAACTCCACCCCGTGGAGCTGTGTCATGCCGGCGGCATTATAGTGGAGTGCCGACGGGTCATCCGCCTGCGCGGAAAAGGCATTACCCATCCCGGAGGCCGCCGTCCCCTGCCCTTGAATCCTGGGCACCTGTGCCAGCGCCGGCCCTTCGATGCTCGCCAACAGCCCAAAGGTAAGACTGGCGATCAACGCCATGCGAACGTGCGCAGGACCGGCTTCCCTCATAGCATCTCCTTGTCTCTTGTCGCTCGCGGGATTTTTCAAGACCCGACTACGCTGTCCGAAAACATCTCCTCATCACCTGCTGCAACTCTTCGACGTCGAACGGCTTGAGCAGGTAGGCGTGCGCGCCGAGACTGATGGCTTTGATGGCGGTGTCTTTGGCTCCGGAAGCCGTCACCATAATGATCGGCAGCTGCTCATTGGATTGCCGGATCTGCCCGAGCACCTCCATGCCGTCGAGCGAGGGAATGCCAACGTCGAGAATCACGGCAGAAAACCTCCCGGAACCGACCGTTTTCAACGCGCGCAGGCCGTCAGTCTCGGTTTCAACCAGATACCCCATCGCGCCGAGACGGTCTTCGAGCAACTCACGGATATCCTTGTCGTCATCAACCACCAGAATCCGACGGGGCGCTTCTGAGGCGGCGCTCGAGGACTCGACCGC
>DASTQE010000171.1:0-16300 GCA_035761895.1 Nitrospira sp.
CCGCCAGTAATCGTCACGTAAAACTACGTAGTCCCTCAACCTCTTCCCTCTCCCATCCGCTTCCCCATCTTTCGTAGCACCCCGATACCCCCCTCTCTAGGAATGCCAGAATCCGGCCGCTTGGGTACTCTCGAGGTGTCACAATCAGGAGGCACCTATGAAAGGCAGCTTGTACGAACAAAGCATGACCGCACCTCATGCTCACGCCCCTCTCGACCGACGTTACGCCGAACGTGCGCTGATCGACCAAGAGGTGACCTATACCGGCACGGAAGGAGCCAGGTTCACGACCCTCCAAAGGTTCCTTGAGGGACCTCTCAAAAACCGGATGCAAGATCGTTGGGACCACGCTCCCGGCCGCAGGAGTCCGCCTGACGATCACCCTGTACCTAAACGATGGACAGGCGCCCCTGTGTCTGACGGATGCGACCGTATCCTGGATCAAAGGCGATGTCTTTGCGGTGCGATTTCCAAAGCTGACGGACGCCGAGCGAAAGAGGATCCAGGGAGTGATTTGGAAACATGTCACGTTGTCCAAGGCCAGGCAGCACCGCACGGCCTTTCACATCGTCCCCTAAGGGACATCGCTGGTCCTCCATGACCAAGGGAGGAAGAGACATGAGACAAGTGAAGAGCGACCGCTCCCCTCAACCGGCCGATCAACCGTCGCGCGAGAATCGGCGGGGGACCGAGCGCATCCCCACTCAATTCAGCCTGATGTACTCCGGAATGTGCGACGGTCGCATGCTGATCGGCAACGGCATCGTGAGGAATATCTCTACATCTGGCATCGGCATTCAGGGCAACCAACCCGTCAAGCTGGGAATGGACCTGTCGCTCTTCATCGACCTGCCCGGGATCGAAGAGCCAATCTGTATCGCCGAATGCCGGGTGTCCTGGGTATCCGGACCGCGCTTTGGCGTCGAAATGATTGCCCCCAAACTGGAAGTTCAGAATGAACTGCGCTTCTATGTCTGGAACCATCTCCAGCGGCCAACCACGAAATAACCACACGAGAGGTGAGGCGATGAAACAGACAAGAACACGGGCGCTCGGATTCTCGCACAGGACCAATCCCGTATGCGATCGGCGTATAGACCGCCGCTATCCCGTCGACTTCCGACTGATGTATTCCGCCCAAGACGAGCGCGAAGAACTCATCATGGGCGACGGCAGTGTCATCGATCTTTCCAATAAGGGGCTGCGCATCCTCGGCAACATGGCCGTGAAGGCCGGCCTCGAGATGACGCTGTTCTTGTATCTCCCCGATGGCCGGGATCCTCTGTTTGTTCTCAGCGCCAGAGTGGCCTGGTCGAAGGGTCATGAGTTCGGTGTCGAGATCCTGCAGTTGAACGTGCGCGAGCGCAATCGCTTGCGATACTTTCTCCATTCGAATCTTGCACACTAGGCCGCAATCCCTCTGCGCCTGAAATCCGATCATCGGTTGTCAGCGAGGAGTTCTCCGTGCTACGCTCACCGGTGAGTAATTACTCACTCACTCACGTCTGAATGCGATGGCACGACAACCACGATCGACGAGTCAGCAACGTCAGGCCGGCTTGATTGCTGCGGCGGCCTCCCTCTTCGCGGCCAAAGGCTTCAACGGAACAACGACCAAAGAGATCGCCAGAGCCGCCGGCGTCAGCGAAGCGCTGGTCTTCAAGCATTTTCCAACCAAGCGAGCGCTGTACGGGGCAATCCTGGCCGAAAAGGTCACCGTCGACGAACTGTTGGGAGCGGTCGAGGAATTCGCCAGAAAGCGGGATGACCGCCGAGTATTTACGCTGATCGCCGGTTTCCGCATCAGACCCGGCGTGGATTCCACCTTCCTGCGATTGCTGCTCTTCAGCGCGCTCGAAGGCCACGAATTGTCCGAGATGTTCTTCGGCAAACACCATCGCATTTTTTACGACCATCTCGCCACCTACATCGAGACAAGAATCGGTGAAGGAGCCTTCCACAAGGTGGACCCACTGCTCGCCGCCCGTGCGTTCATTGGAATGGTCGTTCACCATCGTCTCCTGCATGAGATCTTCGGTGTCCCCATGCATCGATCTCATGACGAAACGGTTTCGGTCTATGTCGACTTGTTCCTGAACGGACTCATGAAGACATCCGCGCGGAGACGGACCGCATGAATTCAGTCAAACAACATCCGTTGGTCACGCTCGGCGTCATTATCTTTTTCGCCATCACCGCGCTCGTGGTCTTTCGCCTGAGCAGCGGCGCCAAGGTCGATCAGAAAAAATCACGAGTCATCACCGTAGGGACAGTCACGCCGTTGAAGCAGGATCTCGAGATCCGCCTGGCGTATACGGCGGATATCACGCCCAATCAGGTCGTCAACATCTTCTCCCGCGTCGACGGCTACATTGCCAAGCTGTATGTCGACAAGGGCGATTTCGTGAAGGCCAATCAGTTGCTCGTCGAGATAGACCATCAGGACTATCTGCATGCGGTCAACCAGGCCAAAGCCAACGTGGCTGCAGCGAAGGCAAAAGTCGTACAGCAGGAGGCGTCGGTCCGTAATGCGAAACTCACACTCGACCGCATGCAGGCCTTGATCAAGGAGCAGTTCGTCTCGCAGCAGGACTTGGACAATGCAGAGGTGAACCTGGACGCCGCCGTGGCCGCCCTGGAGTCGCTCCGGGCGCAAGTGAAGCAGATGGAAGTCGCGCTCGCGCAGGCCGAGACGAATCTTGCCTACTCCTACATTCGCGCGCCTTTCGCCGGATACGTGGCCGAACGGAATTTGGATTTAGGCGCTTACGTGACGGGGGCTGCCACCAGCAATTCCACAACCTCCCGTGGAATTGTCAGCCTGCACGATGTCGAAACGGTTCGCACGCTGATCGAAGTGGTGGAGAAGGATGTGCCTCTGGTACAGATCGGCCAAAAGGCGGAAATCCGCGCGGAAGCCTATCCGGACCGGGTGTTCGAGGGGACAGTGACGCGCGTGGTCCAGGCTTTGAACCGTGCGACCCGCACCATGACGGTGGAAGTGGACTTGCCGAATAAAGACCGCATGCTGAAGGGCGGGATGTTCGCGCGCGTGGAGGTCTTAGTGGGGAAGCATCAGAACGCGTTGCAAATCCCAATCGATGCCGTCAGCCGGTTGGAAGACACGCAGTATGTGTACATTGTCCGCGATGGCAAGGCCGAACGCATCCCCGTGGAAATCGGAGTCCGTGACGAGAACCGCGTCGAGATTACCAAAGGACTTCAGGGCTCCGAGCAGGTCATCGTGTCCGGGAAGGATCTCGTTCACGACGGGACGCCGGTGCAAACACAAACGCTGGAACCGGTGAAGCGTGATGAGTGATGGGTGGCAAGCGAAATCCGGACTTAGCCCTTTGTTCGTCAGCGTTCACCTCTCACTTGTCACTCATCACTGATCACTTCTTGCTATGTGGCTAACCCTTATCGCATTACGGAACCGGATCGGCATTCTGATGCTGTCGCTGGCCATGGTCGTTCTTGGCGCGACGTCTTTGAATCGCCTGCCGGTCGACCTCTTTCCCAATATCCAGGTGCCCGTGGCATTCGTCGGCGTTATTTACAAAGGCGCCCCTCCGCTCGATATCGAGCAAAGCGTCGTCTACCCCATTGAAAAGGCCGTCAGTTCGGCCTCCAACGTCGAGCACGTCGAGTCGTTCGCAAAACAAGGTATCGGAGCAGTCCAAATCTGGTTCAACTGGGGGGCCGATATCAACGTAGGCCAAATGGAGGTCATGCAGCGCATCACCCAGATCCTGAACAGCCTGCCGCCCGGCATTCTTCAACCGTTTATCGTCAAGTTCGACGTATCGAACATCCCCGTCTCCTTCGTCACGGTATCCAGTGACGATCTCGATGAACGGGCGCTCTACGATCTCGCTTTCAATACCATCGCGCCGCAGATTGAGCAGATCGCCAATGTCGCGGCTGCCACGGTGGAAGGCGGCAAGATCCGCCAAATCAACATCAATTTGGACCCGGCGCTGCTCATTGCGCGGAGCTTGTCGATCTTGGACGTCGTGAAGGCGGTAAAAGCCGCGAACCTGATTCTGCCTTCCGGGGACATCAAAGCCGGCAATCTCGATTACAACGTCTTTACCAATAACCAGTTCCGCACCGTCGAGCCGATTCAGGACGTCATCGTCAAGGTGAACCAGCAGGGCAGTCCCGTTCGGGTTCGAGACGTGGGCACCGTGACCGATTCCTCCGACATTCAAACGAATGTGGTCAGAACCGACGGCAAGCGGGCGGTGTATCTCCGGGTGAACAAGCAGCCGATTGCCAACACCGTTGAAGTCGTCGATGCGTTGCGGGCGGCCCTGCCGAAGATGATCGGCATCCCTCCCGGCGTCAAGCTCGGCATCTCGTTCGACCAGTCGGTCTACATCCGCCAATCCATCAGCAACCTTGTCGAACAGGCGCTGCACGGCTCGCTGCTGGCTGCCGCCGTAATTCTGGTCTTTCTCCGCAATCTGACCAGCACGATGATCATTTCCGTCGCCATCCCACTCTCAATCATGGTGACGTTCATCGTGCTGTATTTCACCGGTCAGACGTTAAACGTGTTCACGTTGGGAGGCCTCGCGCTCGGCATCGGCCGCCTGGTCGACGACTCGATCGTGGAACTCGAGAATATTCAGCGGCATCTCAACACGAACCCGAGGCGCTGGGACGCCATCCTCGAGGCGGCACGTGAAGTGGCGATGCCGATTTTTGCGTCGACCGTCACCACCGTCGTCGTGTTTTTGCCCATCTTTTTTGTCGTCGGGATCGCCCGACTCCTGCTGATCCCATTGACGGTGACCATTGCCATCGCCCTGTTCACGTCTTTCTTCGTGTCTCGGACCGTGACGCCAGCGCTGTGCTTCAAGTTTCTCAAACCCGAACGGGAAACCCACCGCTCGATGCCTCCGTGGTTTGTGCGCGCAATGGAGTGGAGCCGAGCACGCTATGAATCCATGGACCGTGGATTTGAAGATTCCCTCCGCTGGGTGCTGGCGCATCGCAAGACGTTCATTGTAAGCATCCTGGTGATCTTTGCCGCCTCCCTCGCCTTGGTGCCGAGGATCGGGACCGAGTTTCTTCCCGTGTCCGACGAAAGCCAATTCCGCATCGTGCTTCGTGCACCGGTCGGCCAGCGCGTCGAGAAGACCGAGCAGCAGGTCGCCGAGGTCGAGCGTGTCTTGCGCGCGAACATTCCGGCCGGCGAGCTGGAAACCATCGTGTCCAGTACCGGCGTGTTGGCTCAAGGTCGCTCCTCGCTGTTCAACCCGAACACGGGACCGCACACCTCCGTCATTTCGGTGTATTTGACATCCCCGGAGAAGCGCTCACGGAACCAGGTGCAAATCATGAACGACGTACGGCCGAAGGTCGTCAGGCTCTTCCCCGGAGTCGCGATGTTTTTCGATCCCGGCGGTCTGGTGAAACGCGTGACCAGTTTCGGCTCGCAGAAGGCCGTCGATGTGGAAATCTATGGCTACGACTTCGAGAAGGCCCGTGAAGTCATCCGGCAGGTGGAAGCTTTGATGCACAGGATCGACGGCCTGGCCGACATTGAAGTCAGCCGCGAGGAGAATTATCCAGAGGTCAATGTCGTGGTCGATCGCGAGAAGGCCGCCCTGTTGGGCATCAGTGAAACCGACATCGCCAACGCGGTATTGTTTTCGCTCAACGGCAACGGCCAAACCGATCCGATCATCTATACCGATCCGCAGAATGGCAACGAGTATTACATCAGTGCCTGGCTCGCGGAAGAGCACCGGAAGGATTTGACCGACATCGAGAACATCATTCTGACGGCAAGAAATGGGGAACCGGTCCTGTTGAAGAATGTGGCTTCCCTAAAATTGAACGCCGGACCGGTCAAAATCGACCGAAAGTACTTTCAGCGGGTCATCCACATCACCGCCAATCCGTTGAACCGGGATCTCGGCGCCATCGCCGAAGATCTTGAAACCGGCTTTGCTCAACTGCAATTGCCGACGGGTTTCAGCCTCCGGCTGGCCGGCCAGATCCAGCAGCAGCGGGAAACATTCTCAGGGCTGCTGTTTGCCACGATCCTCGCGCTGGTTCTCGTGTATATGGTCATGGCCGCCCAATTCAAATCACTCGTGGATCCCTTCATCATCATGTTTTCCGTTCCTATGGGCTTTCCAGGGGTGGTTTTGGCGCTCTTTTTGACCAATACCACACTGTCGACCACCTCGATGATGGGCATCATCATGATGCTGGGCATCGTCGTAAGCAACGGCGTCCTGCTGGTGGACTACACGAACGTCTTGCGGCGGAAAGGGCTGGCGCTTCGCGAGGCCGTCATTCGGGCGGCCAGGACCCGCCTGCGTCCGATTCTGATGACGTCGCTGGCGACGGTGTTCGGATTGTTGCCGATGGCTATCGGCTGGGGAACCGGCGGAGAAACGAATGCCCCACTGGCGCGTGCGGTCGTCGGGGGACTGAGCGTCTCGACGTTGCTGACGCTGTTTCTCGTGCCGACGATGTACTTGATTCTCGAGGAACGCTTCCCGCGTCGTGCGTCCGTTGAAGAATCGAGCGTCTTTGAGGACCTACCCTCCGAAACACCGCTTGTGCCGGCGAACCGCTGATGAGGCAGCTGTCGGTCTCCAGTCCGAAGACGGGCAGCGGAAACGCGGGCGTGCTATAGCCGCTGGCTGAGGCTTGGGAACAGCGCTCTCAATTGCATGGCTAATCCCAGGTCTCCGCTGATCCTGATGCGTCCCGACATGGCGGCTGCGGGCCCGCTCAGCTCACCGTTCAGCACCTTCACGCAATCTTCGCCCGCCATCGACAAAATCACGTGCGGATCCTCGTGCCGACCTTCCTTCACCTGGCAGATCCCTTCCCGGATCGTCATGACATACTGCCCTCCTTGGGCCCCGCTCAGATCGAATTGATACACCGCATCCAGATCTTCCGCAGCTTCCGCATCGAGCTTGGAGGGCAACTGCTTGAAGAATTCCTTTATGCCGGCTGCTCGCATGGTTTGGAAATCCGAAGGATGGTTTGTAGCGCGGGAGCGACCGACCCGTCGCTCCCGATGCTCGCTCACTTAATAACGAAGCGTAACCGTGGCAGTCGACCGCCGTGCTCCGAAAAACTCCTTCGAAAACTCTTCCACAACCGCCGGGTCGTAGCCTTTGCAGCTGAAAATGTCGAGATAGGCATTGTTGGTGTCGTTGGCGAAGTGCCCGCTGATCAATGAGGTCGAGATCAACTGCACCATCGAATACCCTGCAACTCGCCCCGAACCGAAATCCACGACCTGACATTCGCCGAATCGCTGCATGCCGATAAGCTCGCAGAGCTCCACGACATAGCGGCGAATATGCTCGGCGTTACGGATCAGATCAGGATGGCAGTCTTGCAGGTCAACAGCAGTGCATAATCCCCAGGCCTTCCCCTCTCCAACCATCTCCCGCACAGGAAGTGGTGAAGAGGTCGCTGGGGCACTCGATGGCAAAATCGTCTCTTCGGAACCAACCGGAACGCTCATAGGGCAGTCCGCCTTTCTGTGGGTGTGTGAGAAACATGAGGGAAGTTTTTGCACTATACCACGGTTTTTTTCATCTGAATGGCGGCGAAGAAAATTATTTTTGCGCGACGGTCAGGAGATGGTCGGTTGACAAGATTCTCGACGCTCGTGGAGAATACTTGGGCCATGACAACCGGTTCCGAAACCTTCTCCGCCAATCTCCCGGAGCGCCTGTGCACCTGGTGCAAGGTGCCCATGAACAAACGACTGGTGGCCAGCGGACAGTTTATCCATTACACCTGTCCGAAATGCATCTTCCAGCACACGATGCGACGCGGGTCCCTGCCATCCGACCCCCGCCAAGGACGCTGATGCCCTCATCCCCACTGCCCCTTGCCGCGCGTTATGAGACTGTGTCTTCTATAGTTTCCCCTCGAGGAGCGACCGGAGGTCCTCCATCCGGCGGCGGTTCACACCCAGGTCGCTATAGCCAGTTCGCGAGGCCGATCGGAAGTGGATGGTCTTGCTGGCGTCGTCGAAGACGAACTCCACGTCATCGACAAACCGGAGGAGCAGGCTCGTAAACTCGTAGTGGAGATAATCCTCCTCTTCCTGAACGAGCTTCGTCCGGGGCAGACGGGCAACTATTGCCTTCAGATATCCTTTCGCTTCAGCCCGCGATTTCCGGTAGTGATAGGGTGCAATGGCATGCTGAGAATCTTCAGCCGGCGCGAGTGTGGACACACAGTTAGGGCTGGAGGGGCAAGGAGCAAGCGATCCGCGAGTCATCTAGGCGCGCACTGTACTCGCTTGAATGATCTCCCGCAACCAGTTTTCCACGACCAGCACGGCAATCCTCCCTTCGCCTTCACGTTCGTCAAGGAACTTGATGCCGCGTAATCGTTTCAACGCCTCCTCTCAATAGACCAATGTAGCCAACGAGGGCTGGGTCTCGGCTCGCTCTTCGACCGTCACGGAGACCCGTCCGATGATTCGGCCATCTTCAGCCTCGACATCAACGCGCCAGTCACCGGCATCGAGCTGCTGCTTGAAGGTATACGCACGATAGCCCGCTTCGCGGCCGCCGGAGATTTTCAGGGGGATTCTGTCCGCGTGGGTGAACGGCTTGTTGCTGTGCATACGAAAATACCAATGGTGGTAGACCGTGGTATTCAAGGCCACGGGCGCGAACACGGCAGTAAAGCAGTAAATGGGTTCATGAGCCGGAAATGTCGTGTTCGATCGTTTCCAGACTTGATACCATTGCCGTTCAAAGGACAATTCAAAATGATCGTCCGACTTTTTGACTTCATGGTAAATCCCGCCAAACTTCATTGAGAGCGGCACCGGAGGAATCCAGTTCAAGAAGTAGAAACCCACCAGGAGAGCAATAAGGGCAAAGGCCGGAATCGTCACACCGAGCGCCTCGCGCCTCGATCGATCCGGATTGTTGTGATAAATCAATTGCACGACCCGGAACGTCACTGCTGCGCTGAGTCCGGCGCCAGCAAGAAATACCAGCACATTCATGTAGCCGGTCATGACGGGAAGGAAGAAGGTGAAAAATCCGAAGCAGACGAGCGCGTAGAGGCTAACCAATAGACGGAGATTGGACAGCCGGTCACGCAGGAATTCATTGGCGACAAGCAAGAGCACCAGCACCCCGAAAAAGACTGCGGTGCTCGTCAAGGTCGCACTGCGCGAATAAAAAATCGCATATGCGCTGAACAACCCGCCCAGTAGAAACTGAATCGCCATCGGATAATAAGGACGGCTTTGCAGGATCCAGCGAGGGACGGGTGAGAGCGTTTTGAGGTGTGTTTGGTCGGGGATGGGCTCGATTCCAAGGCGACCGGTCAGAATGATCAGGAAGCCCAGCAGCAGCAGATACATCAGAAGCAACAGGTTGTCCTGCAGGCGATCAATCCGGGTCAGCGTCAGCGAGTCGTAGGTCACCCCTGAGAAAAAGAATACGGCGGGCATGAACGGTTTGGCGAGAACGGTTTGAATTTGGGCCAGCGGGCTCATGCCCTCACTGTGCTGAATTCAAGGCGTTTGAGCAACGAAAATGTGACTTGGGATAAGGATCTTCGCAGTGCTCAAACAAGTTGCTCTTCTCACCCCCGCTCCCAGCGCGCCAAGAGCAGATTTTTCAACATTCTCTCAGACGAAGGCGGGAAGCGGCGCATACACCACCGGCTGTCCGATCAGGCGCTCCAACCATCCGGTCATGAGCTCTTCTTTCAACGGAGCCTTGTTCAAGCGCGCTTCAATCGCGAAGCCTGCACGTGAGCCGACGACACCGATGATGGCTGAGGCCTCCTCTCCTTCCGGCAACAGCTCCTGAGTTTGGAACTCACACAACGTGGCGTACAGCCGTCCGTCCGGTTCGATGGCGGACCTGATCTCCGGCAAATCATCGAGCGGACAATGAACCGAACAGCGGTAGGCCAGGCGAGCCGGAGGCTGGATGGCGGCAAATTCGTGGAGCGCCTCTTCCGAGAAGCCCGTCAGATAGGTGCGCAGCCCGGCCAGCTCCGGCGCATAGGTCGCCGCCAGTTGACTGGCGGGAACGAGGAATTCATACGCATCCGCCGTATTGTATTCGAACTGGCAAGGACCAAAGGCGTCCGGCCACGAGCAGAAGAATGGGACAGATGGATCGTTCGGACGGAGCACGAGCTGCCGTTTTTCGATGGCTGTGTCGATCGGCAAGCCGACGGTCGTGATGGCTTCCAGAAAGGCGGTACGCCGCTCCTCCAACCATTGGTCGCGCCGGGCGTCGTCGCGGGTCTCGCCGGGCGTAACGACCTCCCGTGTTTGCAACCGGACGCGGAGAAAGGAATGAGCATGGCGAAATCCGAGCCAGAACATGCTCCGATTCTCATGCAAGATCATGCGCTCGCGAATGCGCCACGGATGGCTGATCGAGCAATAGGTGCCGACGTCTTGAAAGCGCAGGTACGCAGTATGGTAGGCGCCCGCCAAGAGGAAAAAATCCCCACGCCATCCGTCGCGCACATGCACCAGCGTCATGTCCTCGGTCGACCAGGCATCTAACGCGTCGAAGTCTTCCGGAGCGTCGACCGTCCATTCCTCGACATAGCAGATCACATCTTTCGCCGCGACTGCCGGCTTCAACCCCAGGGCGGCCAAGCGTTCGCCGACCGTCAGCACATCGTTAAACGTCATGGCAGGGCGAGTTTCCCAGCGGCGCTCACGCACGGATGTGTCTCCGCTTCCGGGGCGATCTACCGGGCCGGCCGCACCGCGCGCTGCGAAACGGTCGTATCGGCGAGATAGCGATCGAGCGTGTCTTGGATGGTTGCGGTCATGAGGCGCTTGACATCGTCTTCGGAAAACCACACGACGGTATCGGACTGGGCGCCTTCCAGACTTCGGCTCGTGCTGCTGCGATCAGCGTTATTGCGCGCGGTAATGGTCAGTTTATTGCTCGTCGTCAGATGGGTGGAAAACATCCGGCTCTTGGCGTTTGCAACAAACTCAAATATCTGTCCGCTGATCACAATGTCGGCGGTCGGCATGGAGCCCGCCGGCGCGACCCGCACGTCCCATGACCGACCCAGCCAGCCCGCCGCCCTCAGGCGATCGGCCAGTGCGTTCGCATAGAGCTCACCGGGCTTTCCCCCGGCCACGTTGAAATACGTCACGCCCCCCCACAGATGGGTGCGCATCCCGATACGTTGCTTGTCGGCACGGCGATCCTCAAACGGTTCGATCACGATCTTCAGGCCTTCCGGCTCGGCCTGTTGCACAGGCTGCTGTGGCGGAAGCACGTCGAAATGAAGGGTCTGCCCGCTCCCACCGCACCCGACCGACGCCATGAAGCCGACTAGTAGCAAGATCCTTGCGCCCACTCGCACGAGCGTATGTCTCACGATGCCCTCCTTGGCAAATGGCCCCCTGCGAACGGCGTAGTCTACCGAAAACGCTTGAAGCGTACAAATTACCGCACGATAGGCAGCATGGCCCGAAACGTGTCCCGGCTCAATTCACCCAGTGCTCCGCTCCGTACGCGTGGGTCGTCCAAGGGTAAAAATCGGACGATTTTGAGAATGGATCGCTCGGCAAGGACCGCGGCGATTTGCGCCTTCCGATCATGCGTGATCGGCAGGGTGAAGCCTTCCCCTTGCTTCCACTCCCACAGCGTCGGCGCCAGCGACAGCTCCAACTGCCGTCCTGCTACCACATGGAAGCGATCGACGAGGCGCTTTTTGTACTGCCGCATCAAGCTCCCCTCGAGAATCCACGCCCAGACGACGTGATGCCCCCACCAAATCAATGTACGAAACGTGCGCTTTTCCGTGCCTCGGAAGTGCTTGGGGCAGTCCAGATATTGATAGGGAGAGGATTCCAGATGCTCTCCTTTCACAAGCTGCGTGCTGGCGGAATCCGAATCAGGGAGTTGGGGCAGGTCCGCGTTGCCAAGTTCCTCCTTCAAGACGCTGCGGGTTGCCTCCAATTGGAGGCGGATTTTTTCGCTGATTCGTGCCTTCTTCTGAAAAAAGACGTCATCTGTCAGGAGCGCGGTTTCTTCATCCGTAAACGAGAGGTTATCAATCATGTCTGTTCCGCCTTCTTGCGCGCCTCGTGCGGCGTGCGTTTAGGCAGGACGCACACCGCCGGGGCGAGGCATTCATTTCTGGTGCGTTTCGAAGGCGGTCACGGCCAACGCGTACTGCCGCCGGCATTCAGCGCAGCGGATGACAACCCGCTCTTCGAACACATCCATCTCGCGTAAGGAGAGGGCCGCCGCATGAGTTTCAAGGCAGTGTGCGAGACGAGTCCGCGAATCAGACGACGTCTCGGATCGGTCAGCCCCCTGCGCCGGTTCCTTGGAGGCGCCGGAGGAGCCAAGAACGATAGAACCAACGGTGACATAATGGGCAAACCGGCAAGACGTGCAGGCCAGGGCCAGCTGGTTCTCGGCTGTCATTCGCCTCACCCCAACGCACAGCGGATGTACCGACCAGCATTGCTGCAGGAACGCGCCGCTTCGAAACACCTGCCCCATGACGCACGACCTCACAGTTTCCAGAGGACGAACATGAGGATCGCGCCGACCGCATAAGGAATCACGCAGGCGTATAGTACTGCGGAACGCGCCTGCTCTCCCGATCCAGTGGCTGCGACCTGTTCCTTGTAGACAAACTCATAGGAGAGAACGAGGAGGGTGAGACAAAGCGCCAAGACCCGGCTCGTTCTCGGCCAACTGTACTGGCCGCTGACGAGGAAGTTGGCGGTAAAAAAGCCGCTGAGCCCGAGAATTGTTGGAGCAAGGACGTAGCGGATGCCATGGGCAAACACCTGATGCCAACGGGAATGAGTGTGAAGAGACGCTGGCTGGCGGTCTGAAGTCACGAGCCGACGGCGACTGCAGAATCGATGGGCGCAGGCGTCTGCGGGTTGGACTGGGCAGCGCGGCAGGTCTTGCAGACACGGGGCCGGGCCTTGAGGAACGAGAACTTTCCGCTCGCAAGACAACTATAATGTACGAACTCGTCGCACACGGTGCAACGGGACCAGCCGCCGCGCAACATAGTTTTATCGCGATACAGCCCCTGTTTACAGACCTTGCAATGACGCGGTTCGATGGGAAGCAGCATCCGCTCCCACTCGCCGCCGGCTTTCCTGATACTCATGGAACGGCAGTATAACGATCCCGCTGTCGCAAAAACAAGGCGCGCGCCTTGATCAATAGTGCAGGACCATTCACGTTCATGTTTTCTTTCTTTCCTTCGATTTGTCTCCCACGGATGCCATAGGAGTGAGCAAGCAACACCGGAGGAGCGAGGCATCCGTCGAGGCGTGGCTGGGAAGGAAAGCTGGAACTGACCGAGATACACGGTTGGTACAACCGTGACTGAGGGATTCCAGAAGGGCGCACGGGTTCCACGGCGAACGGATCGCTCCGAGAGGTGCGGCTTGCGAAAACAAGGGCATCCGTACTCCTCTGTTTGACAGCCTATGGACCGTTTGTTACTCTCCGCCCGGTTCGTCTTTTCCCACTGCAGGGCCCTGATGTTTCATGAACATCAAGGAGTATCTCGAACAGAAACGTCTCGAAGTCGACCGCTTCCTGGACGAAGTGACTCCGTCAGCGGGCACGCCACCGGTCACGCTCCATGAAAGCATGCGCTATAGCTTGCTCGCCGGAGGCAAACGCGTCAGGCCAATCCTCACGATCGCAGCCGCCGAAGCGTTGGGTCCGGCCCCGCCTGGGTTGATGGCCGTGGCCTGTTCGCTGGAACTGATCCACACCTATTCGCTGATCCACGATGATTTGCCCTCCATGGATAACGATGACTTCCGACGAGGGAAGCCCACCAATCACAAAATCTACGGGGAGGCCATGGCGATTCTGACCGGTGATGCGCTGCTCACCATGGCCTTCGACCTGATCAGCCGTCCAGACTTGATGAAAGGCTGTGACCCTGTGCGCCAGGTACGAATTCTCCAAGAGTTGGCGTTCGGCTCTGGCAACATGGGTATGGTCGGCGGCCAGGTCTTCGACATCCAGGCCGAGCACCAAGACATCGATTTGAGAGCGCTTCAGAACATCCATAAGCATAAGACCGGTATGTTGATTCGGGCCGCCGTGCGGATGGGCGCCATTGCAGGGGGAGCAGATGACCGCCAACTCGACGACATGACCGGATACGCCGAAGACATCGGGCTGGCCTTTCAGATTGCCGACGACGTGCTCAATGTGACAGGAACCCGGGAAGAACTCGGCAAGAATCCCAATACGGACGCTGAACGCGGCAAGAAGACGTACCCGACGTTCTATGGAGTCGACGGAGCCAAACAACTGGCAGACGAGTGCGTCGCCCGGGCCATTGCCCGTCTCATGGGCTTCGGCCCCTCCGCCGACCCGCTTCGTGAACTGGCCCGATACATTACTGCTCGGAAAAATTAAGATATGAGTGATCAGTGATGAGTGACGCGTTGGATGACATAATGCGGCCCGAACCGTTCACTCTCCATCTCATCACTACTCACGCATCACCCATCACTTCCCCATGAAAGCCCTCGTCACCGGCGCGACTGGCTTCGTTGGAGGCGCTGTCGCACGCGCGCTCGTCCGGGCTGGAGTCGGTGTCCGCGTCCTGGCGCGCTCCATGTCAGATGCCCACACGCTCGCAGGACTTCCCGTTGAATGGATTGAAGGCGACCTGCTCAATCCGGCCTCGCTTCGGACCGCGCTCGCTGGCTGCCAACAGCTCTATCATGTCGCCGCCCACTATGCGCTGTGGGCCAAGGATCCCGCCATCTTTTACGACGTCAACGTGACCGGCACGCGTAACGTGCTGGCCGCCGCCCGCTCGGCAGGGATTGAGCGAACGGTCTACTGCAGCACGATCGGCGCGATCGGATTGCCCCCCGATGGCGGACTCGGAACCGAAGACACGCCGGTCTGGCTGGACCAGATGGCCGGTCACTACAAGCGATCAAAATACCTGGCAGAACAGGAGGTGCTCCATTTCGCCAAGGAAGGGTTGCCGGTCGTGATCGTGAACCCCAGCGCACCGGTCGGTGCAGGAGATGTGAAGCCAACGCCGACGGGTCAAGTGATCGTAGACTTCATGAAAGGTCGGATGCCCGCCTACATCGATACGGGCCTGAACATCGTGGACGTCGAGGATGTTGCCGCCGGACATCTCCTCGCGATGCAGAAAGGCCGCCAGGGCGAACGGTATATCCTCGGATGCAAGAATCTCATGCTAAAAGAAGTGTTCGACATTCTCAGCCGGCTGACGGGTATCAAAGCACCCTCGCTGCGGCTTCCTCGTTCACTCATATTGCCTCTCGCTCATGTGAACCAATGGATGGCTCAACTGACCGGACAGCCTCCGCGCATTCCGCTGGAAGGGGTCAAAATGGCCAAATACCGCATGCATTATGATTGCAGCAAAGCCATCCGCGAGCTGGGCATTCCCCAGACGCCGCCGGAAACCGCGCTTGAAAACGCCGTGCGCTGGTTCCGGTCTCACGGGTACGCCTAACCCTAATAGTGAAGCCGGGGACTGTATTGGCTTGTACGGGATCTGGCAAGTAGCAATCGGGATCTTGGAGTTTGTATAGTGAGGAACGGGTATGAAGGCGAAGCTGCTCGGCGCAGTCGTCATTGTGATCATCGCGAGCCTGGCAGCATTCGGCTGGGTCAGCTACAGATTGTTCACGACCGGCTTCAGCGCAAAGACGGAACCCCATCTGCTGGAAGTCATGCTCGCCCGGCAAATCCGCCATTTGGCGATTCCGATCGAAAAACGAAACGCCGCCAACCCTGTGCCGCCAAGCGCGGAGGTGTTGAAAGAGGGCCGCATGCACTTTGCCGATCATTGCGCGATATGCCATTCCAATGATGGAAGCGGGAAGACTCCCATCGGCAGGAACGTCTACCCCAAAGCGCCCGATTTGCGGCTGGCCGATACACAGTCCCTGTCGGACGGCGAGCTGTTTTGGGTCATTCACAACGGGATTCGCTTTACGGCGATGCCTGCATGGGGAAGCGGCGACCCGGAGAAGGACCTCGACAGCTGGAAGTTGGTGCATTTTATCCGTCACTTGCCGCAGCTCACTCAGGAGGAATTGGACGAGATGAAGACGCTGAATCCCAAGACGGAGAAAGAGCGTCTCGAAGAAGCGGCGTTCGATCAGTTTCTACAAGGAGGAGACGCCGCGGCGGCCGCCAAAGCCGTGGAAGGTCATGATCACTAATTCATGAGGAGAGGAAGGAGCGATTGGCCATGTTTCATCGATTAGTCGTGGCAGCGCTGTGTATGACCC
>DASTQE010000172.1:0-12084 GCA_035761895.1 Nitrospira sp.
ACGGCTTTGTCGATGCGCAAATACCGCTCATGGTCTTCCGGATACTGAATGGTCTTGCCACCGCATCCCGCCCCCGTGAGGGCGAGACAGCCGAGTAACGCCAACGCAGCACTGAAAAACTTCGAGAGTTGCATGGTGAACGCAGTATAGGAATGGCTCATCTACCTGGTCAAGCATCCGCGGCTTCGCGCTGATGCGAGGCGGCATCAGCGCGCCGTTGTCTTGCATTTTCGTCAGAAAACTTCTAGACTCGGGCTCGTAAGGGAGACACTGTATGGCCAGCGTGCTCAAGAAGCGCCGGAAGAAAATGCGCAAGCACAAATACAAGAAGTTGCGCCGGCGTCAAAAGTTTCTGCGTCGCAAAAGTTAGTCTCAGACGGAGGAGGGACCTGTGCCTGAAGGCAAGAAGGTTCGCATTCGCGTCCGTACGGTCAACTGCGTATATGTGGGCGACTTTCTGATTCCACCTATGCGGAACCGTGTGTCGGACGCGATCAACGAAGAACAGCGGTTGTTCATCAGTCTGACCGATGTCGTCATCAACGACAAGGACCGCTCCGATTTCGTCGCCGTCAATAAGAATCTCATCGAATCCATCGCGCAAATTTAACTCTGTCGTCTCAAGCCTTTCACCGGACCGCATTTCAGGCCCTGCTGGTTTTTCGAGCCGGCGTCCTCTAACATCCTCCCGTAGCCATGTCGACCTTTGCACGCTTCCGGCCCTTCCTGACGCCCTATCTTTCCCGCATGGCGGTGGCCGGCCTCCTCGTGATGGCGGTCGCCGCCATTAATCTGGCCCTGCTGCGCCTCGCCGGGATGCTCTGGGATGTGATTACGGTCCAGCACGACGCGGGCCGAATGAATGAGTTCATCGCCCTGTTTCTCGGCTTGGTGATCATTCAGGGGCTCTGTTCAATGGGACACAGCTATCTGACCGCCTCGGTGTCTCAACATATCGTGGCGGACTTCCGGCGGCATCTCTTTGCCCACCTCCAAACGCTCTCCCTGGGCTTTTTTGCACGGCGCCGCACCGGCGAACTGCTTTCCCGTCTCATGAACGATGTCACAATCATACAATCCGTCGTCACCGAGACGCCGATCGACGCCGCCAAGCAGGTCGTGACGTTTATCGGGGGCATCGCATTTCTCCTGGCCATGAACTGGCGGCTCTGCCTCTTGATCCTCGTCCTCCTGCCCGTGCTCGTGATCGTCGCGAAACTTTTCGGCCGCCGGCTCAGGGCACTGTCGACCTCAATCCAGGACCAAACGGCCGCGCTCAGCACCCTGATCGAGGAGGTCATTGCCGGCATCCGCATCGTCAAATCGTTCGTCCAAACCACCCGAGAGGAGACGCGTTTTGCGGCGGAAATCGATCAGACCTTGTCCCTCACCATGCGGCGGGCCGGCATCATGGCCGTCTTTATCCCGGTCATCAGCCTGCTCACTTTTTCGGCCGCGGCTGCCGTCCTGTGGTATGGGGGACGGCAGGTGATCGACGGCGCGGTCTCGCCAGGCGAGTTGTTCGCATTCGTCCTCTTCGCCGGCATTCTCATCGGGCCATTCAGTTCCGCCGCCCGCGTCTTCGCCCAGGTCCGTGAGGCGCAGGGGGCGACCGCGCGTGTGTTCGAAATCCTGGATACCCAATCCGACATTCGGGAAGCTCCTGCGGCAACCGCTCTCCCGCCGGTCGCGGGCCACGTCGCAGCGGAACATGTCAGTTTTGCCTATGATTCGCGACAACCCGTGTTACTGGACGTGTCGTTCGAGGCAAAGCCCGGTGAACTGGTCGCGATCGTGGGTCCAACCGGCGCCGGCAAGAGCACGGTCATGAATTTGCTCCATCGGTTTTATGATCCGACCGAAGGACGCCTTACGGTCGATGGCGTGGATCTCCGTCAGGTCACGCTGGAGAGTTGGTACCGCCAGATCGCCCTGGTCCCTCAAGAGACGATTCTGTTTGGCGGGACCATTCTCGACAACATTCTCTACGGCAATCGAGACGCCACAGAGGAAGCCGTGAAGGAAGCCAGCCGCGCCGCTCACGCCCACGACTTCATCATGAGTTTTCCCGATCAATATCAGACGCTCGTCGGCGAAAAGGGCATCAACCTTTCGGGTGGCCAGCGACAACGGATCGCGATCGCCCGAGCCGTGCTGAAGAACCCCCGCATCCTCCTGCTGGATGAGGCCACATCGGCGTTGGACAGTGAATCCGAACGGCTGGTCCAGGAAGCACTCGAGCAGCTGATGAAGGGCCGCACCACGTTCGTGATTGCCCATCGGTTGACCACCATTCAAGGGGCGGATCGGATTCTCGTGCTGGACAAGGCCCGCCTCGTCGAGACAGGCACGCACGCGGAGCTGATGGCGCGGCGTGGGCTGTATCAGTACCTGTACAGCATGCGCCTCTCAGAAGCGCCTGCCTCAAGCGGCTAAATCATCAATCGGATATCCTGCATGCAGGCCCACAGGACGAGAAAGAACGACGCTGAACCGTGCCCCTCCTTTGGGCGGGCTCTGGTCGAATGAGGAACGGCGACGCGGTCTATTGGTGTCGCGAAGGTCCGAGTGACCACTCGGTCCAATACCCCCTGGTTTTGGGCGAAGCCGTGAGAATGGCTTTGAGCGCTCCATCATCGTCTTCGTCATAGATTTCTCCGACGACTTCCTCCAGGATGTCCTCGAGCGTGACGATTCCCAGTCGCGTCTGCTGCGAATACACGATCCCCATGTGGACACGCCGGTCCTGGAGCATCTTGAGACCCGACAGCAACGGCAGGTAGTCTTGAAGTTCGACAGCCGGCCGCACGAGAGACAGCCAATGTTCGGATCCGGTGTCGCGAAGAGCAAGAAACTCCTTTGCGTTTAAGACTCCAACCAGCGTGTCTCCGTCAAGCACCGGCACACGCGTGTGGCCGGAAGCAATCAGTAGTGTCTCCACTTCACGCGCGCTCAGCCGGACATCCGCTTTGACGACTTGTTGCCACGGCAGGTAAATATCTTTCACCCGCTTCCGCTCCAGATCGACCAGATTCATCACATATTGACGGTGTTGGCTGGACAGCAAGCCGAGCTCGACCGTCGCCTGCTGCGCCTCCTCTCCGCGCGGCCCGCTTTGCACCCCGGCCGTCAGACCGAGCAGCGCGAGGAAACTCTTCGTGGACCATTCAAAAACCGTCACCAGCGGTCCGAGCATGCGATCGAAAAACGATAACCACGGCGCGGCGGCCAGCCCGACCGTCAATGAGTGTCTGAGCGCAAGCGTCTTCGGGATGAGTTCGCCGATGACGACCGTGAAGTAGGTAAGGGGGATGACCACCGCTCCTATCGCCAGCATATCCGCCGTGTTCTCGTTCACACCCACCTTCTCGAAAAGCGGACTGAGCTGTTCCTCCGCCCCTGCTCCCCCAACTGCCCCTGCCAACGCAGCCACCAGGGTGATGCCGATTTGCATGACGGCGAAAGTGCGTTCGGGGCGTTCCCTCAGTCGCAGGAGGACCTCAGCTTTTTTCTGCCCCTGCCGGGCGAGTTCGCGGAGGCTCGGCCGGTTCACGGCAACAAAGGCCATCTCAACGCCGGCGATGAGGGCGTTGGCGAGCAAGCACAGCACGACGATCGCAATTTCAATCATAGGGCCCCTCGCTCTCTGTGTTTGCCGCGTTGCAACCCCACCCTCCTTAGATCGCGCTCGCTTGACTCCGCCTGGAAGCCACGACTAGGCTGCTGCCGGTCTGTTTGCTGCCGGCCAACCGGCTGATGTCCTGTTTTCTCTCGAGGGATTGGGATGGCTCCACCCCGACAACCCGCTCCGACGGCACGCTCGCCCCTCACCGCCGAAGAACAACGTGTTGAAGAGGATGCCCGGCGCGAAAAGCATTGGAAACGCTGGGGCCCCTATTTAAGCGAACGGGCCTGGGGGACCGTGCGCGAAGACTATAGTCCTTTCGGCACCCCCTGGGAAGCATTTCCCCACGAACTGGCCCGCTCCCGCGCTTACCGTTGGAACGAGGACGGGCTCGCCGGCCTCTGCGATCGTCATCAATACCTGTGCTTCGCGCTCGCATTGTGGAACGGGCAGGATCCGATCCTGAAGGAACGCCTCTTTGGCCTGAACGGCCACGAAGGAAATCGTGGCGAGGACGTCAAAGAGTATTACTTTTACCTGGATTCTACGCCGACCCATTCGTACATGAAGTACCTGTACAAGTACCCGCAGACGGTCTTTCCATACGCCCGGTTGCTCGAGGAAAATCGACGTCGCAGTCGCCTCGACCCAGAGTTTGAGCTCATCCATACCGGCTGCTTCGAGGAGCACCGCTACTTCGACGTGTTCGTCGAGTACGCGAAAGCATCGCCCGAAGACATTTGCATCCGCGTGCAGGCGGTTAATCGAGGACCTGACACCGCGGAACTCACGGTCCTGCCCACGCTCTGGTACCGCAACACGTGGTCATGGGGCTCAGACGTGAGACGCCCGCGTCTCCAGGCAGGCGAGCCAGTCAACGACGCCTGCGTCATCGAGACCATCCACGATTATTACGGCTTGCGCCGCTTGCTCTGCGACAAACAGCCGACGCTTCTGTTTACGGAAAACGAGACAAACTCCAGACGTCTCTATCACGACGAAGAAGGGCCACGCTATGCGAAGGACGGCTTTCACGACTATGTGGTCATGGGTCAGAAGGGGGCCGTCAATCCCCATCGCGTCGGCAGCAAAGCGGCAGCGCACTACGTCCTGACAGTTCCTTCCGGTGGCACGGTGAGCATTCGACTCCGGTTCACCAAGGAGGCGCACGTCAGCGCGTTTACGCAGGACAATTTCGAGGCCGTCTTTGAGGCGCGGATTCACGAAGCCGACGAATTTTACGAGACGCTGGCTCCCCGCCATCTCTCGGAAGACGCCCGCCGCGTCCAGAGACAAGCCTTTGCCGGCCTGCTCTGGAACAAGCAGTTTTATCACTACGATGTCAGCCGATGGCTCAAAGGTGACCCGCTAGGACCGGAACCGCCACGGGAGCGTTGGCAGGGACGCAACGCGGACTGGACGCATCTGTACAACGCGGACGTGATCTCCATGCCCGACAAATGGGAGTATCCGTGGTATGCCGCCTGGGATCTTGCCTTTCACTGCATCCCGCTTGCGCTGGTCGATGCAAACTTTGCAAAAGAACAGCTCGTGCTCATGTTGCGCGAGTGGTACATGCACCCGAACGGACAGATTCCCGCGTACGAGTGGTCATTCAGCGACGTGAACCCGCCGGTTCATGCCTGGGCCGCCTGGCGCGTGTACAAAATAGAAAAAAGACGAACAGGGGTCGGTGATCGGCGCTTCCTGGAACGGGTCTTCCATAAGTTACTGTTGAATTTCACCTGGTGGGTCAACCGCAAAGACACGGAAGGGAAAAACATTTTCCAGGGCGGCTTCCTGGGCCTCGATAATATCGGGGTGTTCGATCGTAGCGCTCCATTGCCCGTGGGAGGCCACATCGAGCAATCCGACGCCACGAGCTGGATGGGGATGTATTGCCTCAACATGCTGGCCATCGCGATGGAACTCGCTCAAGACAACCGGGCCTACGAGGATGTCGCCAGTAAGTTTTTCGAGCATTTCGTGTATATCTGCCGGGCGATGAACAACATCGGCGGCGAGCGGATCGAGCTGTGGGACAGGGAGGACGGGTTCTTCTACGACGTGTTGCATGTCCCAAACGGGCACAAGCAGCATTTGAAGGTCAGGTCCATGGTAGGGCTCATTCCGCTCTTCGCAGTCGAGACGCTGGAATCGGATCTTGTGGACAGCCTTCCGCGGTTCAAACACCGCATGCAGTGGTTTATCGAAAACCGCCCCGACTTCGCTCAGCACGTGGAGACGCATTCGTCTGACGGCGGAGTCAGACGCTTTCTTTCTCTGGTGAGCCGCGACCGCCTTGGTTCGGTCCTTCGTTATATGCTGGATGAAGACGAATTTCTCTCGCCGTACGGGATTCGTGCCCTTTCCCGGTATCACAAGGACCATCCCTACGTTTTCAATTTGATGGGGCAGGAGCATCGCGTGGATTATGAGCCCGGGGAGTCGGGCACCCCGCAATTCGGCGGCAACAGCAATTGGCGAGGACCCGTTTGGTTTCCGGTAAACTTCCTGTTGATCGAATCATTGCAAAAGTTTCATTACTTCCTCGGTGATCACTACAAGGTCGAATATCCGTTTGGATCAGGACGGCAGGCCACGCTCTGGCAGGTGGCGACAGAGCTGTCCCGGCGGCTCATCGGCATCTTCCTTCGCGACGACGACGGAGGGCGTCCCGTGTTCGGTACGGCGCAGCTGTTTCAACGAGATCCGCACTGGCGGGACCACCTGCTGTTTTACGAATATTTTCATGGCGACAACGGCACCGGGGTCGGTGCAAGCCATCAAACCGGCTGGACAGGATTGGTCGCCAAGCTGATCCAACAGAGCGGCGAATGATCAAGTACAATCCTCGCAGCGCGCCGTCTTTACTTCTTTTCCCCCAAGGGATACCCTCTAGCGTCTGTTTCGTCTTCCGCGGATCGTTCAGGATCGCCGTGGAAGTAGGCCGGCCGAACACACTGCAGCCACTTCACAATGCTTCGAGAGGAGCTTGCCATGCGACATCTGCTTGTTGTCTTGATCGGTCTTGCTACATTCACCGCCTGGCTGCCCGCGCAGGCGGCCCCCATACACCGCCCGCAGGCTGAGTATTCGGCCGATGCCACGGTTGAAAATGAAGAAGGCACAATGAAGCAAAAGATCTTTGTCACGCCGACCAAAGAGCGGAAGGAAATGCTGACGGGCTCGGGCGAGGGCGCGGTTCAGATTTTCCGATATGACAACAAAGTGATGTGGATGCTCATGCCCTCCGAAAACATGTACATGGAATATTCGATCGGAGCAGGTCCTTCGAAAGGTAATGATACGTCGCAATGGACGTATGAGGATACGGTCGTTGGTGAAGAAATGCTGAACGGCGTCAAAGTCACCAAATATAAAACTATCGCGACGAGCACGGACGGCAAAAAATACGGCGGTTTTTCCTGGCGGACAAGAGAGGGCATCAACGTCAAACAGGATCTCCTATACAAGGAAGGCAACGACAAAAAGCGGATGCTGACCGAACTCAGCAACCTCCAGATCGGCAGACAGGATCCGAAACTCTTCGAGATCCCTGATGGGTTCACGAAATTCGACATGGGCGGCATGATGGGGATGATGGGACGTCAGGGTCAGTCCACGGGTCGTCCAGATATGAGCGGGACACCTCCCCCCAGCAGGAGATCAGGTTCGAGGCCCGAGATCGTGACACCAGAAGAGACGCCGGCACCGGAACCGGAAGCGCCACCCGAGTCAGGGGTGGACAAGGCCACCAATTTCATGAAGGGCCTGTTCGGTCAATAGGCGCACGGCGGTATGGGTAGGCGGCTGTTTGGCAGGGCGCTGTTGGTCGCTTGGGCCATGATGCCCCAGGCAGCGTGGCCTGGCCCCGGCCTCACTGAAGACTCTCTTCACAATGTGCCGGCGCGGCCGGTCGTCAGAGCATCCGCTCTTTATCTCGTCGAGCTTCAGTCCGGGCGCGTCCTGCTGGAACAAAATGCGACCCGGCGGCTTGCACCAGCGAGCCTCACGAAAATCATGACCGCGCTGGTCGCGTTGGAATCAGCGTCGCTCCAAGACGTGGTTAAGATCGACCGCCGCGCCATTCTTCATCATTCGGCCTACAACTTTCTGCCCGGAGAAGAGTTTCTCTTGCGTGATCTGGTGACGGCGATGCTCGTCGCGAGTGCGAATGACGCCTGCGAGGCAATTGCCTGGCACATCGGAGGAGACGAAAAGCGGTTCGTCGCGAAGATGAACGAGCGCGCCGGAAAGCTGGGATTGAAGGACACCCATTTTGCGAACCCGTGTGGATTCGATGCGCCGGGGCACTATTCGACCGCGGCGGATCTCGCGAAACTCAGCGAGCAGGCGCTCCAACAGCCGATCTTCTCCATGATGGTACGAACACTGGTCCGCGACATCAGGACGGTCGATGGCGGGCGTCAACTGGTACTCCACAGCACGAACGAACTGCTGAAGGACCCGGACGTGAACGGCGTGAAGACGGGCTACACGAGCAAAGCCGGGCGCTGCCTGATTGCGAGTATGTTCAAGAACGGGCACCGCTTGCTGTTGGTCGGGCTGAATCTCATGGATCAGTGGGAGCAGGCCTCACGGCTCCTCCGCTATGGCCACGAGGTCCTTCAGGAAGCGAGCGGCCAAATGTCGGGGCAGCGTGATGGCTATTGACGACCCACCCGATGAAGATAGGCATCACGGAGGTTTTCCTGGGCGAGGACATAATCGGGGTCCAACTGAGCGGCGATCCGGAACTGCTCGATAGCACGGTCCCAGTCGCCGTGCATGGAATAGGCATAGCCCAGATTGTTATGCGGTCTTGCTTTGTTGGGAGACTTCCGGACTGCGTCGGACCAAAGCAGGAAGCGGTCTTGATAGAGAAGATTCCGCTGATAGGTAAAGAGGTAGAGTAGTCCGATCAAGACTGTGGCTAGCACGGCCGAGCCCCGAACGAGAGCCGGCCCATGGACGATCGTCATAAGCCGGCGGATGAGGTGCGAGCCGAAGGCCACGATTGCGAGCAGCAGTCCGATCGCGGGCAAATAGAGATTGCGTTCACTCAAGAGATCGTTGCGCGGGATCAGGCTGGTGGGCAGGAGTTGAAGGAAAAACCAGGCCAGGCCGAAGGCGACCAGCGGGAATCTTCGCGCCGAATACAGTCCAACCGCTGCGGTGCTGAAAACCAGCATGGCCGCGGCTGGCAACGGCCACTGAGAGAGCGAATGGAATTGCGGGAGATCGTGATCGAAGTTCTGATTCCACGGAGAGAACAACAGCAGTAGCGTGTAAGCGGTGGCGTACAACTCGCTCAGCAGATGCTCCCGGAATGGTCGGATCGTGAAACTGTATTCTGCCAGCGCCGGGTAACGCGGGTGACTCCAGGCCCAGGCAGCGGCAAGAAGCAGGACGATCCAGAACGGCAGATGATTCGAGATCAGCGCGGCACGAATGTCGGAGACTCGCTTCCCGGTGATCAACCAGTCCCAGAGAAGGAGAACAAGGGGAAATGTCGCCGCTGTTTCCTTGGATCCAATCGACAGCAGGAACGAGGCGACAGCTCCCGACAGGTACAGCAGGCGAGAGTCGTTCGATAGTTGTGCCGCTCGGATGCACAAATAAAGCGCCAACAGATAAAAGAACGTCATCAGCCCTGATGCCCGTCCGGAGATATAGGTCACCGTTTCCGTGGCGATCGGGTGAACAAGGAAGAGCAGTGCGGTCCAGAAGGGAATGGTTAACGCCTCGTCCGGCACGGCGCTCGTAAGAATCCAGCAGAGCAGGAGACCGGATCCCAGGTGTAGCAGGAGATTGAGCAGATGGTAACCGGCAGGATTCGGGCCATACAGCCAGCGGTCGAGCAAGAACGTCGCATAAAGAACCGGCCGGACCATGTGATCCAGATGGCCGATGAAGGCGTTGAAGGAGTCAACATGGGGATTTTCCAGGATGGTCAACGAGTCGTCGTACTGAAAGTCGCCGTAGAAGGCCGAGAAGTAGCTGGTCAGGGTGACCATGAACAGAAGAGGAACTAACGCAGATCGATTGAGCCTGCTGTTCACGACTGTGGTTATACTGCATCGCACACGGAGGGTATAGGGGGACATATGAACTTTGTACGGTTGGTCGCCTGTGGCATTGTGCTAATAGCGGGCATGGTCTGGCTTTCGGCCGGTGCGGAGGCACAGGGAAACACGTGTCAAAAGACCGTGGAGAAACTGATCAATCAAGTCGAAGAGCCTTCGAACGAGGACGTGAGCAAGTTCAGGAGCGAGTGCCCGAATGAAGATCGTAGCTACCGCGACCTAAAACGCTACAGGGACAGAGTGAAGGAGCAGCGTCGGCTCATTGCTGAAGCGGTTGACATTGTGAAAACGGCGGTTGATGGATTGACGAAATAGACGCGTACAAAGGCCAGGAGGAGATTCAATGAGGCAAGGTGAAATCTATAGGGCTGTGCCGGCGATTGCTCTATTCGCGCTCTCACTTGCCGGTTTCCCGGACACGGTGTTCGCAGCGCCGGCCGGAGACACATCCTCACCTCGGAAGGAAACGGTGAAGAAGTACCTTTCTAACTGCCGGGGGACGGCCGCCAAAGACGCGGCATGCGACAAAACGAGGAAGGAAGCCGTGGACATTCTGAAGGAGAGTTTGCTGACGCTCGGCTCAACGGCCGACCGCGCGCACGTGCCACTGATCTTTGGAATGTTCAAGAGCGAGGAAGTCGAAGTCAGAATGGCTGCGGCCGATGCGATCGGCATGATTGGGCCGCAAGACCAGGACGTGGATGCGATCATCCCACTTACCAACGACCCTGTTCCGGATGTCCGAGTCGCTGTTTCCAACATGATCGGCCGAGGAAAGGGGAATGCCATCTCGTTGCTACGGCAGCGCATGACGTCTCACCGCTCCGGACGTGCTCCGGAGACACCCCTTGACGCCGCGAAGTATTCCATGCCGGTCGCACCTGACAGCGCCTACTTGTTCGATTTCAGCGATGCATCGGTCGGGCGGTTGTCCTATATCACGAAGGGCAGGAGCGACCCTGCCCAATTTTATAAGGCTAAAGCCAAGAAGGGGCCGGTTACGCTGCAAGAATTCAAAGACAAGTACCGTTATCAACTCCAAGATGAAGATGAGGCGCTGAGGCAGGCGCAGGAAGCCAAGGGTAAAGACATCGAAAGCACGCCACCGCCCGATCCGACCAATGTGCAGGCATTTAACGAGTATATGCAGAAGATTGCGTCACTTGGCGCCGCCCAAGGAGCAAAGGCCTCCATGGATTTCTATGAGCCAAGCATGTTCGGCTCTCCGACCGTCTATGTGCTGGAGGAGCGGCAGATTGGACAACGCAGCTATCCAACCCGCTACGTCGTGGTCTATCAGGAACTGGCGTTTAAGCGGCCGGGCTACCGGCTGGCCTGGACGACGGTGCCCGACGATGCACTCAAGGCGGCACAAGTGGCCTCACTCAAGGAGCAGCGGGAGGAAGAAGCGCTCAAGGCGGCTACGAAGAAAGAAGAGGAGGCCGCGAAAAAGCGGGAGGCGGAGTTGGAATCGCTCACCAAGAAGAAAGACGCCGCAGAAAAGAAACAGTTCAAGAAGGGTCAGTCCGATCTCGAAAAAGAACTCGGTTTTTGAGCCGAATCGAGCCTCGGAGGATAGTCATGTTCAACACGTTCAGGACCACGCTCGCAATACCAGCCGCCTTCGCCCTGGCGCTGTCGGCGCCGCTGGTGACAGAAGCTCAAAGTCTGGCCGATCGCGATGCCAAAGAAGTCGCCGACTACGTGCTGACCGAAGCGGCGTTGGCGAAGTACACGCAGGCCGTGCACAAGCTGAAACCACTGATGGGGCAATTGCCGCAAGATTGTGACCGCGAAGAGGGCTCGACGTCTCTCAACGACATGGCGACTCGCATGGACGGCGTCACTGGGGTCAAGTCGGCACTCAAGGCAGCCGGCATGACGTCGCGCGAGTACCTTGTGTTCTCGTTGTCGGTGTTCCAAAACGGCATGGCCGTTTGGGCGCTTGAGCAGCCCGGAGGCAAATTACCGCCGGGCGTGAAAATGGCAAATGTGAATTTCTATCGCTCGCATGAAGCCGAGCTGACAAAACTAGGCGAACTGACCAAACAGGCGGATTGTGACAATAGATGATCGCGCAAGCACCACGCTCGCTCGTCTCACTGTGCTCCGGGCACTGACTTGCGGTTGGCCGTCCCTTGCAGGTCCATCTCGAGCACGACCGGCCCTTCCGCATTCTTGGGCTCCAATCGGACCGGCATCCGGTCGACCATGAGCTTGACGAGTGGGACCGCGGCGATGTACGGCGTCTTGTCGGAACGATTGGAACCCAGGGCAATCCGGACGTGATGGGGCCGGTTCTCCGGCGTCACCTGCGAGATGAGCGCTTTCTCGATGAATCCCACCACCATGCCGCTGCCATCGGCGAGT
>DASTQE010000173.1:0-5426 GCA_035761895.1 Nitrospira sp.
CTCGATACTCGCCGGTCTTGCCCTGTTTTTCGCCTACCGATCGTCGGCGCGAAATCAACCGTAACCCTCCCCTGGTGCCCTCACACCCTTGAGGTCCGTGGCACAGCTGTTTACGCGGTCTCTTTCAGCGTGCGAAAAGTAACTGAATACCGCAATTCCTTGGCGGACGGGATGGAATGTTGCCACGCGAAGCGGCTTCGGGCAGGTTTGGTGAAAACAAGGTAACGACCGCAATGACGCAAACGGGAACCGCATCCAAGCGATGAGTGGCGAGTGATGGGTGATGAGTGACCTGAGAAGTCAGGCTCAGGCTAGGTCGCGGAAATACGAGACCCCCGTCCAAAACGCTCAAATCAGTCCGCGTTTTTGGAGATAATCCTTATCGATGACGGGCGTCGATTTCGGCAACTGACTTCGCTGCTGGAGCAGCCGTTCGACAAATTTACCGATCAGGTCGGATTCCAGGTTGACAGGATCGTCAACCTGCTTCAACCCCAGGGTGGTGACGGCCGCCGTGTGAGGAATGACGGCGACGCTGAAGGTACGATCGGTCACGTCATTGATCGTCAGGCTGATGCCGTCGACTGTCACCGAGCCTTTGTGCACACAAAATCGTAGCACCTCGTGAGGCGCTTCGATGACAAAAATGATCGCATTTCCCTCCTGATGCCGGCTTCGGATCGCGCCCACTCCGTCGACGTGGCCTGCGACCAGATGCCCTCCGATCCGTTCATTGAGCTTCATCGCCCGCTCGAGATTCACCGGCGCCCCGCCAGAAAGACGACCGAGCGTCGTGACCGACAAGGTTTCCGGCGACACCTCGACCACAAAGGATTGCTCGCCTTTCGTCACGACGGTCAAGCACGTGCCGTTGATGCTGATACTGTCCCCCACCTTGAGATCGCCCAGCACTGCAGAAGCCAGGATCGTCAGCCGAGTGCCGTGAAGCGTCTGCTCCATCGAGATGACGGCGCCCATTTCTTCGACGATACCGGTGAACATCAGTCTTTCCTCAGCAGGACCTGCTTCAGGACATAGACGAACACTGCAATCAAGACGACGACTCCAAGGGAGGCCAGCACGCCAATCACGATGTTCTCAGTCGCCATTTCCTGCATGGCCGCCCATTATAGCATCGGGCTATGTATTCCTCATGGTGACCCAGAAGATTCCTGCCGCAGCCACTTGAAGACCGGCAATGATCGCGAATGCACCCGCATAGCTCATGTTGGCGATCAGCACACCCGCGAGCAGCGGACCGCTCGCGTGCCCGATATCTCCGATAGTGCCCTGCATGCCCATCCCCGCCCCCAAGGTCTTGAACTCCGAACTATCAGCGACAAACGCCGAAGACGACGATGAGACGACCGCCTCGCCGAACCCGAATCCGGCCGATAGCGCCAAGAGCACGGCAAGCCCGGCCACATATGGGATGCAGACAAATGTGGCCGCGCACACGAGCAGCCCCAGCATGATCAAGGGCTGTCGGCCGATTCGGTCGGAGACGCGTCCCATGATCGGCTTCGAGACGAAAGATGTCAGAGACTGGACGGTGAATAAGAGCCCGACTTCTCCCGCATTGAGACCCACCGAGACGCCGTAGAGCGGCAGGAACGCCATTAAGGCTCCGTTGGCAATCATTTTCGCCGCATCAGTGGAACTGGTGATCAAGACTTTCCTGTTCCGCGCGACGACGCTGAAGCCCTTCCACATGTCCTCCCACACGGACGCCAGCCCCTTTTCATGCGCCCGTGGCGGCGAGGAAAGACGCAGGCTGTAGAACATCACGATCGCGACGCAACCGAAGAGCCCCGCGGTGAGAAAGGCCGACGAAAAGCCGAATGCAAAGGCAAGGTATCCCCCGATGAACGGGCCCAGCAGCGCGCCCGATTGCGTGCAGGCCGTGTACGTGCCCAGGGCCGCGCCCCGGCGCTCACGATACAGTTCTGCGACCGTCGCGAGCGCGCTCGGGGCAAAGATGGCCGTCGCCAATCCGTGAAACAGACGCAGCAGCGTCAGCATGTTCAAATCCGAAATGAAGGGATAGAAAAAGGGCGGCAGACCGAATGCGATGACGCCAATCCTCAGAAGGATGCGCCGGCCATAAATGTCCGAGAGCGCGCCGGACGGCAGCTTGAGAAGAACTCCCGTCAGAGTCGAGACGGACACGATCAGTCCGATCCGTTCAGGGCTGGCGCCCAGCGACTCGGCAAAGAGGGCCAGGACAGGCATCCGGACCATGTTGTAGCTGATGAAGCAGAAGACGCCGATGGTGCAGAGCAAGGCGAAGGTGCGCGTGGTGGTCATGGCAGCGAGCGACCGGAGCCGCCGGTGACGGGTGGGAGCGCCCTGGCGCGCAAGGCCTGCCTCAAGAACGTCACGTCCTCCTCCAGTAAAGGAGGAGGATCGGTCGCCTCAAACAGGACACGATCAGGCCGTTGACGCATTTCGAGGCCCAATCGATTTACCACATCCACACCCTTGGCAAGTTTCCGCGTGACAGTCGCTCCGACAAGCGAGCGCAGGAGCGAAGCCAGCCCGGAAAGAATCCGGTTGTCCAGCATCGTATAGGCCACCATGGTGTTTTGCACGGATTCAAGACCGCTTGGCTCCTTGACAGTCCCCATGCGCAGGAAGACCACCGCCTTCCCGCTCAAATTGGGCAACAGCCGGCTGCGATGCGTGCCTTCCAGGTAATAGATCCGACTCGTGCGGTCATGATACACGAGCTGCACAATCCCCTCTGTGCCCTCGCCGTCATCGCCCCACCACCGGCCAGGACCCCGTGTTTCCGCCTTGTAATCGGCCAAGTCGAGGCGGTTGATCAAGGCGGCCGCCAATGGCGGACGTTCCAGCAGATAGCGATATATGGATTCATCCATGGCGGTCTTTAAGGGTCCGACATTCGTGGCGGTGGTGTAGTGGTCGATGACAAACTTCAATCGGCAGGCCCAATCTCCCGCAAGGTGCTGAACGGGAAACGAGATCCCGGCGTGTTCAGGCTCGAGCGTGCAGGAGTCGGCTCTGGCATCATTGAGACAGCCGCACAACGCGAGCGCGAACATCATCCCCAAGAGGTTCGAACGGTCACCACTGACCAGCCGATCTTTCCCCTTCATGAGACCGATTTAGAAACCGCAACAGCGACGTGAAAGGGAAACAATTGCCGTGGATCCTGCCGTAGCCGCGCCTGACGCAGCAGCGTCTCCAACGAGGCCGCCAGGGTCCCCTCGAACGACACCCGGCCGTTGGTCACGATCGTGACCGGCTTGGCCGGATCGATGAGCCGATCATTCAAAAACAGACTGTATCGCTGAATGCGTTCCGTGTTCACCTCGATCCGATTGGCAGAAACGATGGTTGCCTCAAGCCTGGCGTATTCCCGCTGTTTGATTCTTTCATCACGCTTGTCGATCAGATCGTCGGAAAAGGCGGCGATCGGATCGGTGACATCCAGCCGCACCCAACCGAAGGGCTGGAAGCGACTGGCTTCACGCACGAGTGTCAGTTTTGCCGGGAGAGGATCGCGCCGCTGGGCGTCGAGCCACGTCACCAGAGCCGGCAATTCTTCCCTGGGGAAATAGTGCCCTCCGGCCACTGGATGCTCGCCTTGATGCTCGCGGTAGATATACGGATACCCCAGCATGGCCAGCTCTCGCACGATCGACCGGCTCAGTTCCGCCGGCATCACTTGATCTTTGGCGCCGTGAATGATGTAGACCGGCGTATTCCGGAGATTGGCCACGAACGGCATGAGCACGTCGTCGAGCCCTCCAGCCATCGGCGCGAGACCCGCAAAGAGCGGCGCATGATGGGTTCCGATGAGCCAGGCGCCGATGCCGCCGTTGGACATGCCGGTGAGAAAAATGCGGTCGGGATCCACATGGTACCGTTGTCTCACATGGCGGATCGTCGCGAGCACGAGGTCCTCGGCGCGGCGCGTGAACCAGGCACCTGCCGGATAGGTCGGGCAGGCCAGAATGTAGCCCTCGCCTAACCGCGCCTGCCACCGGTCGAGATACGCGTCCCCGGTAAAACCAGCACCATGCAGGCAGACGATCAACGCATGCCCTTTTGACGGTTGATAGGTGAGCGGCACCGAGAGGGCGATCGCATAGGTCTGACCCTGCACCCGAACGCGTTCGTCCGGCAACGTTCCGATCGGCCGACTGTCATACACCCGTTCCGTTTCGATAATCCGGATGACTCGCTCAATCGACGCGTCAGGATGATGCTGAACGGCCTGTAAGAGGCGTTCGGCTTCGTCGCTGTCCTGCGAATCCAGATACTGAAAGACCAGTGTCGGCAGGCTTTCAGACCGAGGACCGACCTGAGCCTGGATCACGTCGGCATGCCACGGGACAACGGCCGCGAGGAAGACGATAGCAAGCCAGTGGTTCATAGCTCTCCCTCCACGACGATATCGCCTCCAAGCGATCTCGTGCGAACCTGCTTCAGCTTCAACGCCGCGGCCAAGCGGCGGGGACTCTTGCCCCCGATCATGCCTTTGGCATCAATACCGCCCAACAGCGACGGCGCCATATAGAGACGAACCTGTTGCACGACCTTGGCCCTGAGCATGGCCGCATTGACCTCCCCGCCGCCTTCCACCAACAACGACGTGATCCGCCGCTTCCCCAGCTCGCGCATCAGCGCGGGCAATGAGACTCGCCTCCCGACGGGGGGAAGCATGACCACTTCGACGCCCCGTCGTTGAAGCGCGAGCCGCCGCGCAGCCGGAGCCGCTCGTGTGGTTGCAATCAGGGTTCTGGCGCCATCGACTCGACGGAGAATTTTCGCGTTGAGCGGGATACGAAGGCGGCTATCGAGGACCACTCGAAGGGGCTGCTTCTTTGCCAATGTGTGGAGTCGCGCACCGATGCGTGCCGTGAGCGACGGGTTATCCGAGAAGACGGTGCCGACTCCCACCAGCACCGCATCGACCTCGGCACGAAGCTGATGGGCCTCGCGCCGAGAAGATGTGCTCGTAATCCACTTTGCCTGGCCGGACGACGTCGCAATTTGACCGTCGAGCGTCATGCCAGCCTTCAAGATGACATACGGACGTTTTGACTTCACCCAATGACCGTACGCCTGGTTCAACGCTTCCGCCTCTCGCCGTGCCACCCCGAGAGACACGGACATACCGGCCCGACGAAGCGCCGTCACGCCACGGCCGTTCACGAGGGGATTCGGATCGCGTTGGGCGATCACCACCCGCCTGACGCCCGAGCGGATGATGGCGGGCACACAGGGGGCTGTCCGCTTTCTCAGGTGGCAACAGGGCTCCAGTGTGACGTAAAGGGTGCCTCCACGAGACCGGGTTCCCGCACGCTTGAGGGCAACCGCTTCGGCATGAGGAAGACCGGGGCGGAGATGGTAGCCCTGTCCGACGATCCGCCTGCGATTGACTACGACTGCGCCGA
>DASTQE010000174.1:0-6196 GCA_035761895.1 Nitrospira sp.
GCCGCGCTCAACGATCTGTTCTGGAAAATCGAGAACGATCAGCTGCTGCGCAGGTACCGCCTCTAACCGTACTGCTTGACCAAGTCGCGCGCACGTTCCCACTCCTGTGCCGCAGCGGTGATCTTGCCATCCAACCGTTCATCCAGTAGCCGATCCAAAATCTCCTTGAAGTGAGGGCCGGGCCGAAGTCCAAATTGCTTGAGGGTTTCGCCGTTAATCGTCGCCGTCACCTGACGGTCGCGCCTGAAAAATCTCGTCAGCCGCCGCTTGAGTCGCCTTATCCCACCTCCTTCATAGGTTATGCAGCCCTTGGCCAAGACCAAGGCCAACGCTTCGTCGGGTAGCTCCGAGAGAAGGCGATAAATTTGTGAGGGGCGCAGCAGTGCATCGTCTGACAGGATCTGGCTGATGCGACTGGTTTTTTCGCCCGCCCATTCCAGCGCTCTGGCCTGGGCAGCGGACAGCTGCAACCGCTGAGTAATGCCGGATATCACAGACGGAGGGGCATGCGCGAGCAGCGCCATGACCCATAACAACGGACCATCGAGGGAAATCTTTGGATAGTGGCACTCCCACCAGCCAATGGCCTGTGGAAGCGCGGCCATAAGTCGTTCCGTTTGTTTTTCAATCCTGAGGCGTGGATGGAGAAATCGCAGTAATCTCAACCGCCGAAGGCGGCCAATCGCCAGATCCGGCCGATCTTCTTTCATAAGCGCGAAGATCTCGTTGGCAAGCCGCGGCCCTGACAGGCGCGCCACGAGATTCGTGCTCGCGGCTCGAGCGAGCAGTCGCTCGGTATTCGCCTCGAGACGAAATCCGAATCGCTGAGCGAAGCGAATGGCCCGAAAGATCCTCGTCGGATCATCGACAAAGCTTCGGTCGTGCAGCACACGAAGCATCTTGTTTTTGAGATCCTGTTGGCCTCCATAAGGATCGCGCAGTCGCCCCCAATAACCGCTATTCAACTGTATGGCCATGGCATTGATGGTGAAATCCCGGCGAAACAGATCCTCATCGAGCGAGGCACTCCGCACATCGGGCAGCACAGCCGGATTGGCATAGCTTTCACGGCGTGTGCTGGCAATGTCGACCTTGAGACCGTTAGGCAAGATCAAGCGAGCAGTCGCGAAGCGCTCGAACAGCGCGATGCCCGCGCCATAACGTTCCGCGACCAGACGAGCGAACGAAATCCCCTCGCCTTCGACGGTCAAATCCAGGTCCCAATTGCTCTTCTTGAGCAGAAGATCCCTCACCACTCCGCCGACAAGATACAGTCCGATCCCCTCCTCGTCAGCCAATCGTCCGAGCCGGCGCAACAACCGGACGATGGTAGGCGGCAATCGTTGCAACAGGTGTTGTGCAGACTCGCCGGTCGCCATGGCGGGCATTGTAGCCATTTCCCCTCTCTCTCGAAACGGCCTTTCCGCCCTTCATCCAGCGCGCATGCTTATCACTGGTTCCCTCCGCGCCATCACTGTTCCTCACATCGGCAGAGACGGTCATATTTGGACAGATTTCTGCCGTTTTTTTTCCATTCTTGCCTGGGCGACTCTTTCATGCTCGCAGCGACTCGTTGCAACCACTTGAATTTCCAAGGCCAAACCCGAATATCATCCGGCACATGCTTTGCTGAAGAGTGACCGAATGGACTTCACGTTGTTTAAGGAGGTTTCCATGAAGAAGGTAGATCAGAAAAGCATGTTGACGATCGCGGCAGCGATGATCGCCGCCGCGGCCATCGTGGCGACGCCGGTCATGGCCAAGGAGTCAAAGAAACCGTCCTCTGCCAAATCTGCCGCTGCAGCGGCCGCCTCAATGGGAACCGTGCCGGCGGTTCAGCCAGCCCCCAAACTAGGCAAACACGATGAGAAGCCGGGTCCGGCATGGAAGACCGTGGGCGGCACGTTGAGGGAAATTAAGGGGAATTCCTACACCGTTGAAGACTACGAAGGCAATCAGGTGAAGCTCTACGTCGGACAGGGAACCAAGCATATCAAGCAGAAGAAGGTGGGGGACACCGTTCGCGCAGAGATCACACGGGGCGGCTTCGCGAATTCGATCCAGTAACCCCCCTTGAATCCGCGCACCCACCTCGAGCGCGGTGGTGTCCGCAAGAGGCCGGCCCTGAACAGGCCGGCCTCTTCCGCTTTTGGCCCACGGTGCTCGGCCGTCATGGTTTTGCCCGGACAAACCGGATGTCCCCGTAATACGCGACGGCTCGCTCTTTTGTATTGTCGGTGTCGGTCATGATCGCGACACCATTGATGAAAGAAGGATCCTCGCCGAACGCCTGCTTGTAATCCTGATAGACATTGCGAGATTCCTCGACCCAAACTCCAACCTTCGCAGCACCGCTTTCCACCACGATCATCTTGGCAAAATCAGTGTAGGCATTGTCGACAACAGTTCCGGGCGGCGTCTTTGTATCCCAGATGTAATTGAGGGCGGCGATCGGAATCTCGCCGAAGAGGGCGCGACCGGCGTTGTATTTGAGCTTCCTGCCAAAACTCACTTTATCCGGATCGTATTCGAAGGTGATGTACAGCCGGGCGGGATAGTCATCGCCGCTTTTACGCGTGACATCGCTGCGCACAAGCAGATTCTCGACCTTCCATCGCCACTGGACGACGGGAAATATGGAAGGATCGATCTTGACCTCTTTCGTAAGGCCGGATGCGGCCGCTTCGCTCGTGGCCTTGACCACGACTGCACTGCCGTCGGAGACCAGCTGGTAGGCCGTAGGCTTGGGAATTTTCTTGAACATCAGCGGTTTCCACCCATCGGTCTGGGCAGAGCCCGGACGGCTGGCCGAAAACTTCCCCACCTCCATGACAGCAGGAGAATCGTCGGTCGAGGCTGAGACAGCGAAGAGCAATGCCAAGACAAGCCATCCGAAATTCAGGCCTCTCACGACGTGCTATCCCCGGCGCATCCAGGCAAAGAGCCGAATGAGCTTGTTCCTGGTGGCCGAACTGAAATGAGCCTTCCGCCAGAGGTTGACCACTTTTTTGTTGACCTCCGCCTGGGTCGGATAGGGATGAATGGTGCCGGCAATCGTCTTCGCACCCCGGCCTGCGTTCATCACTATGGAAAATTCGTTGATGAGATCGCCGGCATGAGCGGCGACGATCGTCGCGCCCAGAATTTTGTCCGTGCCTTTCCGGAGATGAATTCTTGCGAACCCATTTTCTTGTCCGTCCAAAATCGCCCGGTCGACTTCGTCCAGCCTGAAGGTATAGCTTTCGACTTCGATGCCTTTTGCCCTTGCCTCCGTTTCATACAGGCCCACATGAGCAATTTCCGGATCGGTATAGGTGCACCACGGGATGAGCAGCGAGTCCAGGTTCGCGTAGCCAAGTCCAAACGGATGGGGGAACAAGGCATTTTGCACCACAATTTGCGCCATGGCGTCAGCGGCATGGGTAAACTTGTAGCGGGAACAAATATCGCCCGCGGCGAAGATCTTCGAATTGCTGGTCTGCAGCCGCTCGTTCACGCACACTCCCCGCTCATCGAATGTCACGCCAGCCGTTTCCAATCCCAGACCTTCGACATTGGGAGTCCGACCGACTCCGACCAATATCTCATCGACCGTCACGTCGTACGGCCGGTCATGTGAGTTGCCGGTCAGCCGTTTGCCCTCGACCGTCTTGGCGACCTGCAGTTCCTGTCCGCAGCACAGCAGCGTGACACCGTCCTTCACCATCTGCTGCTCGACCAATTGAGCGGCATCGCGGTCCTCCCTGGGCAGAACGCCGTGCATTGCTTCGATCAAGTACACCTGACTGCCGAATCGTGCAAAGGCCTGGGCCATTTCGCAGCCGATGGGGCCCGCGCCGATGACCGCGATCCTGCGGGGCAATGCAGTCAGCGAGAATACCGATTCGTTCGTCAGGTAGCCAGCCTCTTTGAGGCCGGGGATGGAAGCCGCGGAGGCGCGTGCGCCGGTGCAAATCGCGGCCCTGGCAAAGGTGAGTGTCCGGTTGCCCGCAGGGCCCTCGACTTGGATCGTATCCGCGCCGGTAAACCGCCCATGGCCGAGAAACACATTCACACCGAGCTTGGCATAACGATGGGCGCTATCGTTGTAGCTGATCCGCGCGCGTACCCTTCGCATGCGGGACATGACCGCACCGAAATCATAGGTGACGCCGGCAGGGATGCCAATCCCGAATTCCGCCGCATTTCGGATGTCCGCCCAGGCGCGTGCCGCGCGAATGATGCCCTTCGAGGGCACGCAGCCCACGTTCAAGCAATCTCCGCCCATCAGATGCTGTTCGATCAGCGCGACTTTGGCGCCGAGGCTCGCACTAACGACGGCTGTGATCAGGCCGGCCGTCCCTGCGCCTATCACGACGAGGTTATAGCGGCCGGTCGGGTGCGGGTTCACCCAGTTCGATGGGTGAACATTTTCAACCAGCACGCGGTCGCACTCATCGTCCGGCAAGAGTCCGAATGCGTCAAACATCATGGTCCCCAGGTTCTGGTCGGCAATATCATGCGGCTTTCGCACTCAGCCGCTTATACACGATCGGCACGAGGGCGAGCGCGCCCAACAAGACGAAGGCGCCGAGGACACGAGGAGAGGCAATTTCCTTGAGTGAATTGATGGTGCCCAACTGGCGACCGGCATAGGCATAGACGAATGATCCCGGAATGATGCCCAGAGCGGTTGCCGCCACATACGTGCCGACGCTCACTCGCGTCAGTCCGGAGACAAGATTCACCACGAAAAAGGGAAACAGCGGAATCAACCGGAGTGTCATGAGGTAGCTGAAGGCATTTTTCGCGAACCCTTGCTGCAACGACTCTAACCACTTTCCGAATTTTTGCTCAACCCAATCGCGTAAAACGTACCGGGCTGCAAGAAACGCCAGTGTCGCTCCAGCCGTCGCTCCAATATTGACGTAGAGCGTGGCCGGCACGCTACCGAACAAAAATCCGCCGGCGAGCGTCAGGATGACGGCGCCGGGCAGCGACAACCCGGTGACGGCAATGTACAGCAGAATAAATAGGATGACCGCGGCGCTATAGTTGGCGTCGGTAAATGCCAGGAGTTGATCGCGGTTGGCCTTGAGCGCCTCCAGGGAAAGAAAGCGTCCCAGATCGAGGTAGACAAACAGGCCGATGCCGCAGGCGATGACCACTACAGTGATGATCTTGCCGATCTGCGCTCCACCGGCCGGGCGCACTGCGGGCATGTCACGTGCCATGGCCCGCGTATCATGGGGAGTCCTGTCCCTGCTGTCAACGCCATTAGGGACCTTCCAGGGGGAATGCCGCACACATACAAGGCTTTTTGCTTAAGAGGAGTCGGGAGAACATCGGGAAAAGAACTCGGCGGGAGGGGATGGGCGCCCAGCTACTGCAACGTGCGGCTATGAAGGTCGCGATCCATGTCGATGCGGCCGAACGCTCGTTCAACAGGGTCAATCATGCCGTCTTGATTGCGATCCAACTCTTGGAAATGATCATGAGTGAGTTCCGGCGTCTGAGGGCTACGTACTGCGGCGGAGTCGGTGTGAGGGCGAGGGTCATAGCGCTGCGAATCTTCGAGCATGCCGTAGTGGATCAGATCCATCCGTGGCTGCACGACGGCTTTGGGCGTAACCTTTTTCTGAACTTTGACTTGCAGCCGCCGTTTCATTGTCATTGGCTTAAGCTCTGTCACCGACCTTTGCCTAGGCGGCTTCTGAACGGCCTTCGCTCGCTGCAAACCGGTGGATGACACGATCTTGCTGGCTGACTGCTGGGATTGTTCCAAAACAGGTCGGACGGCCTTTCCGGCTATAGGAGGTGAGGCTTGCTCTTTGGTCGTCCTCTGACCTCCGAACGCCGGCTCGCCCATGGACTCAGTAAAGATCAGAAGACAGATACAGGCGAAGATCGTGAGTGCTTGGAGTGTTGATTGCCCTCTATTCATGCCGTTCCCTAATTTAGAGGCCGTTATCAAGCTTAGCAGGTCCAAATATGGTCATTTTCACCAGATTTCCCAAGGTGTTATAAATACCTGGCAGGTGTTGGAGGCTGCATTATCAGCGAGACATACTGATTAAGCCTGTATGTGAGACTTCCATTGCAGAGGATGGCTTCGCTGTATAAGGGAGAAACCGCTTGAGCCTCAGCATCGGCTCTTCAAACAAGAACCAGGATGCACTAGCCATAAACAAGAGAATGGCTAACCATAAGACTGTAT
>DASTQE010000175.1:0-11629 GCA_035761895.1 Nitrospira sp.
AGGAATGAACGTGGCTGTCACCGATCGATTCACATCCATAATGATCGAGCAGCTTGTTCCACTACAATCTCCGCTCCACCCAGAGAAGATCGAGCCCACACCGGGTGTGGCAGTCAAGGCGACCGTGGTGCCCGGTGCAAAGCCGAAGCTGCAGGTTCCCGGACAGGATATCCCGCTGGGGTTGCTGGTGACGGTGCCCGCCCCATTTATTGTCACCGTAAGCGTCACCGGAGGGGGCGGAGCTGTCGCCGTAAAGGTCGCGGTGACGGCCTGATCGCCATTTATGGCGACGGTACATGACGAGCTGGGGCCGCTACAGCCCGCGCCGCTAAATCCATTGAAGGTGGATCCATTCGTTGGCGTGGCCGTGAGTGTGACGGTAATGCCTGTCGCGAAATCCGCGGCGCATGTGCCCGGGCAGGAAATCCCGCTGGGATTACTCGTGACGGTGCCAGTGCCGGTTCCGGCAAGGTTGACCGTCAGCCGATCGGTGGAAACCGCGACATCAAAGCGTGCCGTCACCGTCGCATTTCCGGTCACGCTGCAGGCCCCTGTTCCGGAACAGCCGCCGCTCCAGCCGGCGAATACCGAACCAGGCGCCGCTGCAGCATTCAGGGCCACCTGAGTGCCCTCTTGAAACTGGTTCGCGCAAGTGGCACCGCAATCGATACCGGTTGGCAAGGAGGTCACCGTACCGCTTCCATCTCCCGTCTTTTGGACGGTGACTGTGAACAGACGGACCAGCGTGATCTCGAGATCGATTGGCGCCCCTGCCGTCAAGTTCACACCGGGCAGTGTGCCCCCGAAGATCTTCACGGGGGGCGATGCTGCATTGAAGGCAGACACCGTGAGGGTTCGATTCGGACCGACCGGGGCTTGGATGCTCACGGGAATCACCTGTCCGCTCGTGGGATCGGAGACGGGAACGGTCGTCGTGGCGGGAACCGGTATGCCGGGCCCGGTGATTTCTACCTGGATCGAAGCAATTTCCGTTACGGATTGCGCCCAGGCGGGGGTGGCGCCCGGGAACCAACGCTCGATCCATGCGAACAACCGGGAGGAGGCCGACGGATGGTGCGCCTGCCGGGCATCCACGATTAAGGACAGGTTGACGGCGACCATTTGGCCGTTCGAGCTGTCCGACCCACATGCCGCAAGCACGGCGACGAGGATCAGACTCCAGGTGCAAGGGAGACCCGTCTTCCGGCGTTGAATCATTGCGCCCCCCGGGAATTATTACTTCCCCCTCTTCACGGCAGCGTGATCGTCAAATTGACTGTTGCAGGGCCTCCAATCGCCGCACCGGAGACGACCGCCGGCGGAGTCACCGGCGTGATGGGCAAGGGCCAATCGGGTAGCACGTAAGCCGTGGACGGCGCATGCCCTCCCAATGTGCCGGCCTTCGCGACGACGGGACTCACCGTTAATCCTCCAAGAGTTGCAGCCGCTTCCCCGATACCCACCGCGGCCAAGGCCTCTCGCGGGGTTTCCTTCTTTGGCGTATCAGGCAGGGCCGTCCCCGAGATGGCCGACCCTACCGGAACGATGTTTGTCTGGATGGGGGTCGGCATGCTGGGCGGTGCGCCGGGTAAGGCGATGGAAAATTGGCCCGGCAGCACCAGGACGGTTGCCCCTCCGGAAGTGAAGGCCACCACTCCGGTGCGTCCGATGTTCGCGACGCCGCTGGCTCCCTCCATTTCCATTCCCTCTTCGTCCGTCGGTCGCTTTCCGGCGGGCGGTTTCCCGTTCACCCAAGTCACGAAATAGGTCCCCCGTGCCGTCACCGCGGAGGTGCCCGCATCGATTTCAAATGTGGAATTGTCTCCTTCGAACTGACGGGCCACGAGTGCGCGAACCGAGCCGCGCGTCAAATGGGCGACGAACGCGCGTTCATCACTGCCTGTCCGATAGGACTGCTCCGTCACTTCGAGACGGCTGTTATCTCCGAGCGTGAGGAGACTGTCGTCGGCATACAGAACCTTGCATCGTGACCCCGCCTGGCTCTCCAGAATCGACAGTGGCCCGACCTCATCAAATTGGCGTAGTGGCACGGGAGGCGTCATCGTTGCCGGTTGCATCATGACGGTCCCCTGGACCGCGAGGACAATACCCGCCGGCTCGGCTTCTCCAGCCGCAGCCGCGGTACCCACTCCCATTGAAAGCCCAATTCCCACCAAGAGGATGAAGGCGCGAATCTTCATGGTCCCTCCTAGAATGACCCTCCGACCGACAAGGAAATGACATGTCTGGTGTAATCGAACACGTCGACGTTCGATGAATCCTTGGTATATGAATATTGAAAAGCCAGCCACAGCCACGAGTTGATGTCTCGGACGGCGGTGCCTGTCAGCAAATACACGTTATCTTTGCGCTCCACGAGTTGCGGCGAGAAGGAGTTGGCATTGCTGTAATTCTGTCTGTAGTAATCGAGGGCGAACTGGAGGGTCGTGGCGGCGAAAGGTTGATATGCGATGCCAGCGGACAGTCGATGACCCATGTAGGCCCAATCGCCACTCGTCGGAACGCCAGTCTGAGCAGTGTCCCCGCCCCCGGTCTGATCCGTATCGAACGTATAGCCCCCGCGCAGGTAGCCGCGATCGTCTGGGAGCCGCCAATATTGCATCGCACCGAGCATGTAATTGTTCGCATCGCGTGTCTGATTCACGGGCACGCCCAATTCATCATCGCGAAACGTCTTAAAGTCCTTCCGTTGATATCGAAAAAACGCCTGCGTGTAAGTGCGGTCACTCTCAGGGATCGTCAACGTCGGCTGTATCGCATTGGACAAGAGGTAGGCATCCCCGCCGACCGTGACGTAGTCCAACGTGTACTGGAGCCGCAGCCGTGCCGATCCCAAACGCCGCTCGACATACAAAGTTGGAGCAAGATCAAAGACGTTCCAGTCGCTCAGGCGGGCGTGCACATTTGTGAATAATCCTCCTCCCGCGCCGATCGTCCACAAATCCGTCTGGAGAAATCGATACTCGGCGTAGCCAGAAAGGGCAGTGACGAAATCGTCCTTGTGCGAGATGCCATTCGGCAGCGTCGAGCCGCCCGGCAGCAGCACGACATTGGAGTCATACTGGAGGCTCAGCCCGTAATTGGCACTCCACCGCTTTAAGGGCGCCTGAGAGGCGGGAGCCGCGGCTGGTCGAGTCGGCTGCGCCGCGGTCCCCCCCTCGATGGCCGACCGGAACTCTGCGGATGACTCTTGATACTGACGTTGAGCGTGGAGGGTTACCCCGCGCTGGTAGTGTGGATCGCTTGCCAACTCGGGATCCAGCTTTCCTGCGCGCAAAAACTTGTCGGAGGCCTGGTCATAGGCCTTCTGGTCCGCAGCGGCAAGCCCGGCGTAGTAATAGAGCAGCGGGTCGTCCTTGAGGGTCCGCTCGGCGGTTGCCAACTCGGTCGACGCCTCTTGGAAGCGATCCTGGTGGTAAAGGGCCATGCCCAATCCCATGCGGGCACGTGCGTTGTCTGGGTGTCGCCTGAGCACCTCCCGGAATCGCTCTTCCGCCTCTCTATACCGTTGTAATCGAAGCGAAGTCAGACCGAGATAGTAACCGGTCGTCTGATCGCCTGGTTTCGCATTGAACGCGTCCCTGAGGTAACGCTCGGCCTCTGCATAGCGGCCTTGGTTGTACAGGTACAGGCCCTTGGCCAGATCAAAGTCATATTCTCGATGCTCTTCAGCAGCTTCCGCAGACTGTGGACTACCCAAGCCTGTGAGCAACAGCACGGTCAGACAGCACGACATACTCCATGCGAAGCCACAGCGGCGGTTGGTGGTAGGTTTCACGAAACACTCTCAGGGTTTGTCCGATCGCGACGAGGGCTTACTCAAGAATTGGACCTGTCCCTGAATGGAGAAAAGAGGGAACGATTACAAGCCTTTGAAGTCCGTGGGGGTAGGGTCTTTGGACAATCTGTCCTTTGCCTGTCGAGTTGAGGACATCCTGTCCCAAAACCAGGGTGTCGAGACGTCAAAACTAGTCAGATGGAGAAAATAACCTACCGAGAATCCTAGGTCTTCCGGACCGTTGACAGGCTTTTCAGCCGCACGGTACAAGTTCTCATACCCTGATGTCGTTTAGGTTTGGTTATAACCCGCTAAGGAGGAAGAGTGATGAGTGACGTAGCCCCGGAAATCAAGGTGGGCGATACGGCCCCCGACTTCAATCTCAAGGATCAGGACCAGAAGGACGTCAAGCTCAGCGAGTACCGAGGTAAGAAGAACGTGGTCCTCTGCTTTTACCCGCTGGACTGGAGTCCTGTCTGTCAGGGAGAAAATAAGTGTCTGACGGACGACTTCCCGAAGTTCCAAAATGCAAATGCCGAGCTCTTCGGCGTCAGCTGCGACAGCTTCTTCTCACATAAGGCATGGGCGGATTCGTTGGACCTGAAGCACCGTCTGCTTTCGGATGTCCACAGGACGACAGCCAAGGCGTATGGCCTCTACTTTGAACCGCTGAACTGTTCCAAGCGCGCGACCGTGATCGTCGACAAGAACGGGAAGGTGGCGTACGTCAAAGTGCAGGAAATTAAGGTGGCGCGGGAAGATAAGGAGATCCTCGACGCCCTCGCGAAACTCAACTAATCGCCAGCGCTCGGACTGAGGGCCGGAGTGACCGGCCCCTCAGTCCTCTCATGATGTATGTCGGGAATCGTCGAAGACGTCAGCGACGCCAACTACCAGGAGTTTACGGACAGCTCTGGCGCCGTCGTGGCCTATGGGCTGGCCGCTTGCGAGCCCTGTAAGACCTACGACCCTATCCTGGAGGACACCGCCGCCAGGTTCGCCGACGTCAAGATCGGCAAGGCGAAGATGCATGTCCCCGGCCGGTGCCGTGAGATCAAAAAGACGCACACCTTTGAAACCTACCCGACGACACATTTTTTCGCCAACGGGAAGCTCCTCCTGACGCGCGAAGGGGTCGTGGACAAGGCGGAACTCGCCGCCCTGATTTCGGACTATCTGCTCAAGTAACAGCCGTCTATCGCTCCATCCCTTGCGGCTTCGTTTTCGAGCAGTGCTCATGGCGAATGAGCCAGCTGGAGCCCTCCTTGCGAAGAATGCTGGTGCACTTGCCCCGTTCTTGCGCATCGAGTTCGCCGTTCCGAATCGCTTGGAATACGTAATCATAGGTCGCCCAGGCCGTTGGGCCGAAGATATGCGTGCTGAGGTTTGAGACAGCACCGAGAAAGTGCACTCGCGTGCCCTGTTCGAGGGCGGACCCGTATTCCGACAGCCATTTCTCGATGGTCTCGCGGGTTTCCGTCTCTCCGTCCTGCACACCGCTGTAATCGGTCGTATACAGCTTGAGCACAGTCTGTTTGTCTCTCGATTCGGCAAAGGTCGCCGATGACTTGGCCTCCGCAAGGAGCACCTTTTCTACCGCCTCATCATCGCCTTCCGCGCGTAGAGACGAGGTCCAAAACACCAGCCCGATCAAAAGAGTCACGCACAGCCGTGTCATGGGATCCTCCGCGGAAACGCGAGCTAGCCGCAATAATTGAAGGCGAGATCGCGAGATTGCACGAGGTGGACTCGGGAAAGTTGGCCCTGGGTAACGCGGGAGGCCAGCGCGTGCCAGATGCGGTGCGAGAGTTCCTCGCCGGCAGGGATCTCACTGCCCAGCACCTGCCGCAAGTCCTGGCGGTGGAACCGCGAGATGACCGTCTCCTGCACGTGGCGGTCGAGCAGGCCAAGATCGGTCACCATCCCGGTGACCGGATCAATAGTCCCATGTACGGTGACGAAGCAATCCCATTCTCGCCCCTCATTGCCTTCCTGCACGGTGATAAATGAATACCGCCGGGTGACGCTCGCACTGTCGATGCCGCCCGCCTTCGTGACATCTGCGTACAAGTCTTCGTCTTCGTACAGACGGATGGCGTGAAGTTCTCCGAGATCTTTCTGCTCAACGAGCTTGGTCCAAAGCACCCGGGCCAGGTTCTCCGAGGTCGGAATTCGATCCACAAAATAGGGCATGTCGAGATTGAGATTCTTGTGATCGAATTCCTCCAAAACGCTGAGCAGGACGCGCTTCAAGTCGAACAGATTTATGACCATACCGGTCTTGGGATCGACGTCACCGGACACGGTGACATCGAGCAGATAGTTATGCCCATGAGCCGGCGGATTGTAACATCGTCCGAAGACCGCGCGGTTCTTCGCCTCGTCCCACTCAGGCTTGTGATACCGATGGGCAGCCGCAAACTCGATTCGTTTGGTCAATAAGACAGGTGGCATTCTTGGAACTCAAAATAATAAATGTTGAATTTGCAATTATTAATTACACGTCGCATCATCATTCAAAATTACTTGTCGCTTCTGCGCCCAAGTCGGATAACCATTCTTCCCTGAGGCTGCCCGGAACAGGCACCGTCTCACGGTACCCATTATGGTCGACCGTTAGCGAAACGGGCTGACGGAGATCGGCGAATGCCTGTTTCATTGTACTGCTCGGCCGGAAGCGCACGAAATGCACGGCGCTGATTTTTGTCTCGTGGCTGTGGCCGCCCTCAAATTGACCGAAGGCCGATTCTCCGGCTGCGGTGATCGCCACGGTACGGCCGAGATCCAACCCCATAAACCGGTCAAGCCACTCCTTCATTGCCGCAGCTTCCGTGATTTCGATCAGCAATGTGGCGCTCAACTCTTCTGTGGTTGGCAGCAGTTCATTGTACACGTCCAATTCGTCCTGTATCTTGGCGGGCTCCAAGATCCGCTCGGCTCGGATCATTTCCTGAATCTGGAACCGCAAGGTCTCACGATTCTCAAATACGAGAGTGATTAAAGGGCCAAGCGAAATCCGGCGCCGCTGCTTCAGCGCGATGATCCGAGAACGGAACGATTCGCGCTGCTTTTCGTACTCTTCAATGGACAGGATGTCATCCGGCGTCAGCGTTCTCACGACTATCCCCTTGCCCCTTGCCCCTTGCCTCTGGCCTCTCGCCCTTCTTTACGATCACCGGTCACTCTTGACTGCTCACTTGCCTGAGGGCAGCCCGTAGGCATCGCGCACGACTTGGATGGGATGGAGCGTCGCCCTTCCTCCGGCATGCGCCGATGCACCGGCTTGGTCGAGTTGCAATCCGGCCAATGGACAGTCAGAGGCGATCAGATCGGCGGGCTGTTGCCGGATGGTGCGCACGGCTTTTTCGGCGATCTGCATGGACAGGTTGAAAAACTCCCTTTTGGCCGACCATGCGCCGTCATGACCCGAGCACTTTTCGATCACCTCCACCTGAGCCCCAGCGCATTCCATCAGTTCTTTGGATTTAAACCCGATATTTTGGTCACGAAGATGGCAAGGGATTTGGTAGGCCACGCGACCGGGGTTGTTGACGAAATCCATGGCCAGTTGACCGTCCTTCTTCATTCTCATGAGATACTCGCAAATGTCGTACGTGTTGCGGGCAACTTCTTTCGTGGGCTGATCGGGACGGAGGTCCGGATATTCGCGTTTCAGCATCAGGCTGCAACTGGCAGTCGGTACGACCACATCATATCCCTGGGCGACCCAGGGATACAGCGAGGCCACGTTGGCGCTGATCGCCTGCTGAATGGCCCCGAGATCTCCGATATCGAAAGACGGCATCCCGCAGCAGCGCTGCTCCGGGACCACGACCTCGATTCCGTTCTTTTCGAGGACCTGGACGGTGGCTTTGCCGATGTCGGTGGCCTGGTAATTCACGAGACAGCTGGAGAACAGGGCAACACTCTTTCGAGGAGCAGCCGTGCCTGCCGGCCCTGGACGTCTGGCAAACCAGCGGGGAAACGTCTCTGCGGAGAATGGAAGAATGTGACGATCGCGATGAACACCAAAAAACGCTTCGATCAGACGCCTGATGATCGGGCGCTTCATCAGCCAGTTGAAAGGCCGCGCGGCCGCGCTTCCCATCTTGCCGATGAAATCGGTGCCGACGAGCCAGCGGTCGCGCCAGCGGACGCCTCGCTCCGCAGCCAGCCGCTGTTTCCTCAGAATCATCAAATGGGGAAAATCGATTTCGAATTGGTGGGGCGGCGTATAGGGACAATGGTTGAAACAGAGCTTACAGTAGTAGCATTCGTCGACAATCCGGCGATGCTCCCCGGACGTCAGCTTCCCGACGTGCCCCTCATGCTCGTCGATGCCGTTGAGCAACGTGTTGAACGAGGGACAGAGATTGAAGCAGCGGCGGCATCCGTCGCAGATCTCATAGATGCGCAGCGTTTCTTTGTCCAGCTGCGCGGGATCCACCGGTTGAGTAAGCGAGAGTCCTCTCATCTGTCTCCTGCCATGAAACACGAAGGGTGGGCTGAATGTCCGATCCAGTCCACCCTTCGCCTGCGCGTTGACTCGGCGCTCAGCTCTTCAGACTGTCGAGCCCCTTTTGAAAGCGGTTGGCATGCGAGCGTTCGGCCTTGGCCAAGGTCTCGAACCACTCTGCCAATTCGTCAAAACCCTCATCGCGCGCCGTCTTGGCCATGCCCGGGTACATTTGCGTGTACTCGTAGGTTTCCCCTTCGATGGCGGATTTGAGATTGGCCTCCGTATTGCCGATGGCCACGCCGGTCGCAGGATCGCCAACCTCCTTGAGAAAGTCGAGATGCCCGAAGGCATGGCCGGTCTCGGCCTCGGAGGTATCGCGGAACAGACCGCCGACGTCCGGATAGCCTTCGATGTCGGCCCGCCTTGCAAAATAGAGGTAGCGACGGTTGGCCTGCGATTCACCGGCAAAGGCGCCTTTCAAGTTTTCGTGACTTTTGGTTCCCTTCAAACTTTTGCTCATCAGAAACCTCCTCTTCGAATCGGGATAACAAGCAAGGATCACACTGCAAAAGGACTCTCGTTTTTGCGGGCTATAAGATAGCCCAGTATTCCTTACGGGATCAACCGACGGGAGACGGCCGATACACGGGCAATTGAGCCTCCGTCGCCGCCAGGGTGCCGTACGCTTGATCCTTCGGTGACAAGCGGGGCGTCGTCACGGGCCAGGAGATGGCGAGCGCGGGGTCGTTCCAGATGATACCCCGTTCATCCTTCGGCGAATAAAAGTCCGTGCACTTGTATAGCACCGCCGCTTGTTCGCTGGTCACGCAGAACCCGTGCGCACAACCCGGGGGAACATAGAGCTGGCGATAGTTGTCCGAGGACAGATCGAATCCCTGCCATTTGCCGAAGGTGGGAGATCCCTTTCGGATGTCCACGACGACATCATACACGGCGCCTTCCAGCACCATGACCAGCTTTCCCTGGGCATGCGGTTCCTGGTAATGAAGCCCGCGGAGCGTGCCGCGAACGGACCGAGAAAAGTTATCCTGTACGAAGGGGTCGGCAAGTCCGGCTTCGGCATACCGCTGGGCATGAAATGTCTCACAGAACAGTCCTCTGGGATCGCGGAAAAGAGCAGGTTCGATCAGTAGAGCACCGGGAATGTCGAGCGCAGTGACCTTCACGTCTCAAATCCTCACGGCAGATCAATCCGTCGAACGACTGTCCGATGGAGGCGTCGGGGGATCGACGATCTCCGGATGGTCGGGGTACAATTGCCCCAGCCGATCGATCAAGGGTTGCGCAGCAGGAGAACTCCCACGCGTCGCATCGGTGACCGGATGATCCCAGACGAGGCAGGTGATACCAGCCTCCGCCAAGAGGGATCGGATGGTTGACAGACACGCTTCGAGCGTCAGATCAGTGCCGTGACGCAGATCGAGCACCCGTTCTTTGGGATCAACGGGAGGTGGTTCCGTGTTAATCAAGGCCCAACAACGGTCGAAGATGTTTGTGCGGAGGGCTTGGGGCACGTTGATGTTCTCGAGATTCGAGGTGCAGAGAGCCGATACAAAGAGCACGAATTGCAGATCCGGCATTCCGGGATTTTTGACGTCCAACTGCGGCATGGGGAGGCATTATGGTTGGGCCTGCCGGATGGAGTCAACGAGATTGAAGGGGATGTTGTGAGCGGATGGTGACGATCTCCCTCATGGGACAACTGCAGGCTGCCGACGGTGAACGCGATCTCGCCTGCGAAGTGCCCTCACCCATGACCGTCCGGCAGGTGATTCAGCGCCAAGGCGTGCAACTGCGCCATTTGCTGCAGTTGATTCGCGAAAAAAAGGTGCTGGTCACGATCAACAAGAAGATCGCCAGCGATGATTCGCTGGTGCATGATGGTGACGCCATCCGTCTCGTCGGTCATGATGGATTCGGTGGAAGCGGGCTAGGACCGAGCCACACCTAGGGAGAGAGTCTGTTAGAATCTGGACGTTCAAAAAAGTCGTTCAGCAAGGCCGCAGCGAGTGAAAAGCCGATGCGTACGTTTGTCAGTACGTTGAGGCTTTGAGCGATGCGAGAACGAAGCTGACGGCTTTTTTCAACGTCCAGAGATGAGAAGGGCCGGCGCCCGTGTGGGGAGCCGGCCCTTTTTCTCGAAAGCCAGAGGCGGAAAGCTGCGAAAGCTTCGCGCAACGGCCCGATTGACGCCTGATTACTTCTTACCGAGGATGGCGTCTTTGGCAGCCTTAGACACGCGGAATTTGACCACGCGCTTGGCGGGGATCTTGATCGCCTCACCTGTTTGCGGATTGCGGCCCATGCGCGCCTTCCGATTAGCCAACACGAGCTTTCCAATGCCGGGAACCACGAAGACATTTTTCGCTTCCCGATAGGCCAAGGCGGCGAAATCATCCAACAATTGGACGGCCGCTTTCTTGGTCAGTCCAGCCTTTTGAGCCACGTGATCGGCGATCTGCGACTTCGTCATTGATTTAGCCATGCGAGAAACCCTCCCTTAAAACAAAATTAGGTGAATTGCAAACTGCTGCCTCTCAGTGGAGACTTCGTGCAGTGAAGTGACTCGTCAAAGAGACCGTAATGAAGTTCTTCCAGCCAAAAACCTGCGGGAGTCTATCCAAGCGTTCATGGCCTGTCAACCGAAAAACACGCTCCAGGCGTAGGAAATCGCCTTCGTCGGGGCCTTGCAGTTTCGAGACCAAGCGGCGTACAGTACTGCAACATTCCGGCGCGTAACAAGGCGCAAAGCCTCGTGTATTGAGGATTTTTTATGGGTAAGCAACTTCCCATTCTTCCGGCGACAGCGCAACCCGCTGGAACTCCTGCGGAAACATTTATCTATTCTCGGGTGTTTTGCCAAAAGGAGAATCCTTCTCCTCTCAGGCTCATGATCGATTTTTTGAAGTCCCGCGGTCAGTTGCCGATCCTGCCGTCGGAGATGAACGAGGAGGCCCTGGACGAATGGGCCTGGGTGCATGTGACCCTGCAGTATGATCGCGCCAGAAAACCTGTACAGGTTTTTTGCTTTCGCGATCGCGGCACGTACCAGGAAGCGTTTGAACAGGAGAAAGACCAGTTCCTGCAAGCCCTGACAGCCTACGATGATGTGGAGGCGTCATTGGTGGCGGACCTGCTCAAGAAGACCCGGTTCATCCTGCTCACCCGCATCGATCCGACCGACATGACGGATGAAGGCTATGATTTCAACGGTTGGATTTTGGAGTTCTATCAGGAGAATTGTAACGGAATCGTTCACGTCGACGGCCAGGGCTTTTATTCTCCGAAAGGCACCCTGATCGTCGACATGTCCGCGCCCGAACCGGAGGAATAAGGGGCAGCTGCCCCAC
>DASTQE010000176.1:0-3682 GCA_035761895.1 Nitrospira sp.
ACCGAAGAAATGCATGGCAGTCTAAAATGCTGCCAAGCCCGAAATTGCACAAGCGACCACCGAACTAATGCTGGCAGGGAAGGCGCCTGCCGTCTTCAGGGTAAGGCGTCAATGAAGGTACTGCGGTGTCCCGCTCTGAGCCCTTCATTGACTGCTTCCATTGTTCTCAGGAATGCTTGAGCATTCTCGTGCTCCACGGCGAGTTGCTCCCAAGCCCAAGCAAGATCGCTCAAGCGCTGTTTTTCCTGCTCGTTGGCAGTCTCGGCAAGTGCCAACAGGATGCGGCCTGCTCCCGGCACTCGCTAGGATTCCCAGCCATTGCGCCCCCACGGACGCCCCTCGGGAGCAACAAATCACATCGATACGCCCTGGTTCCAAACGGTGGAAAGGAATCCAATTACTGTGACCGGAAAACCACATCAGGGGCTTCGAGGCTTGTCGTACCGAAACTGACACGGGCAGACCGGAACTGGCCCATCGGCCTTCGCGTTGCCAGAAAGAAGGGATAGCTAAAAGCTCAGCTTCGCCGATATGGGGGTGCCAATGCGCCCGGGGGGCGTCCAGCAATTTGAATATTCTGTTTTGAGGGACGAACTCGCTTGGCTGATCTTGCGGGTGATCAGCATACTTGAACCCTGCACAGAGATATCGCTAATCGCCTATATCACTGGCAACTACACGCCATCGCCCGCACCGATTGGGCCGCTCACCCTCGATGCTGTGGCAAAGCTGAAAGCGCTTGGACTTATCCAGTCCGCCGAGGGGGAAATCGCGATAACGGAGGCAGGAAACCGATTTCTGGACGAATTGCCGATTAATCCTCCGTCGCCGCGTGCGCCATTCGTCGCTTTATTGGCCGTGCCCGGATTAGCGTGGCTAGTGAAACGCACAACGTGGCTCAAGCGATTTTGCCCAGTGAGTCTGGCAGGTCTCCGAGCAATAACGCAACAGAGGCGAGCGCGGGGCGATGGTGCACAGGTTAGGCACTTCGCCACGCTGTGCGGCATGCCGAAGGCGTGGGCAAACTTCTTCAAGGATTGGCATAGCCAGGCCAGGACCTCACTTTTGAACGGGCTCGGAGGCGGTGGCCAAGTTCTAACGCTCAAAACTTTAGGGCCTGGTCGGATAGCCCTCTTCGTGGGCGCTCTGTTGGTGGCAGTCTTGACGACTGCTGGGGGTTTTGCCTTCCTTTCGAGCAAAGGTGCGGCACCGGAAATATTTGCCATCGAAGACCAGGGTGCCGGGCGTGCAACTGAACCCAAGACTCAATCTCTCCCCAGCCGGATCGACACCGTTCGCATAGCGGTTCAGGATCATCTTTCTAGACTTACCTCCACCAGTGAGCGACGAAAGCGCGAGCAAGGAGTTCTTGTCGAGTACTATTCAGATCCGAAGAAGTCCCTTCTCTGGGTTGACGACAACGGCCTTACCGACCGGGCACGGTCGGTCATGCAAGAGATTGCCGACGCGGAGGAGTATGGCCTCCAAGCAGCCGACTATGAGCTGCCAAACTTGGATAGCCTTGGCCGCAATAGTGAGATCGACCGCTTGGCGGAGGCTGAGGTCAAAATCAGCTTGGCCGTACTTCGCTACACGCGCGATGCTCGCGGTGGACGACTGACACCGGCACGCCTAACAAAGAATCTCGATCCTACGCTCGCGCTGCCCGATCCGTTACTGGTTATGGAATCGATTGCCGTGCGGGGCGACGCCGCAACATATTTGCGCAGCTTCCAGCCAAATCATCCGCAATTTGAAGCCCTTCGCCAAGAGCTTCTCGCATTAAGGAGTGAGGCACGTACACCCGAGCCCGCCGTCATTCCTGACGGCCCAGTACTCAAAAAGGGGGTCGAGCACGCGCATGTGGCGTTGCTCAAAAAGCGGCTTGAAATGTCCTCAAGTGACGGAAGCGAGTTTCTTTTTGGCGACCCTCTTGATGAGGCTGTGAAGAGGTTCCAGTCCGAGCGTGGCCTGATCGTTGATGGGGTCGTCGGCGCTGGGACGCGGGAAGCTCTTAATCAAACCACTCAAGGAAATCTCCTCCGGCAAAGACAGATCCTGCTCAATATGGAACGCTGGCGCTGGCTGCCGCAGGATCTTGGCACGCTCTACGTGCATGTGAACGTGCCGGAGTTCATCGCCCGCGTTGTCAAGGATGGTCAGGTCATTCACACGACTCGCGTGGTCGTGGGCAAGCCTACCAGCCAGACCCCAATCTTTTCCCATAAAATGCAGGAGATCGTGTTCGGTCCCTATTGGAACGTGCCGACCTCGATCAAGGTCGAGGAGATCAGGCCGTATCTCAGGGAAGAGGCGCCCTGGTTCCTCGGCGGCGGTTGGAATACTTCAATCTTTCGGCAGCAAGGCCTACGCGTCCGATATGGCGGCCGGGAAGTCGATCCTGGCGCGATCGACTGGAACCAGGTTGACATCCGCAATCTGGAGATCTTCCAGCCTCCGGGACCAAACAATGTGCTGGGGCGCGTCAAATTCGTGTTTCCCAACAAACACGACGTGTACATGCACGACACAACACAGAAGTACCTACTCGCTAACCAGGTTCGAGCCGAGAGCCACGGCTGCGTGCGGGTGCAGAATCCCGAACGACTCGCCGCGATCTTGCTCGAATATGACCAGGCCTGGACTGCAGCGCGGGTAGAATCGGCGATCCAAAATGGCTATGACCAGCATGTTCCACTTAGCCATAAGGTTCCGGTGCACATCACGTACTTCACTTCGTGGGTAAATGACGACGGGTCGATCTCTAGCTTTGCGGACCTATACGGCCATGACGCCCGCATGGCGAAGGCGTTATTCGGCGACAGCAGTGGTTTTGCTTATCCCCAAATCGAGCCTCGCCGGAAACCAACACCGCGCGATAACCCGGCGCCGTGGGGTGAGGCTGCCAACACTGACATCGTCGGCAGCATAATCAGGTTGCTAGAAAACTGAACCTACTGGCCGACGACCAAGAGCATCGGCTCGCCACAAGCCTTAGCAGCGATCTGGCGGAGGCTGATGACCCGGTGGAAAGTCAGGGTACCAAGTCCGGCATTCGCGGGCGGGGGGAGATGCCCATAGGCGATTTCGGCGTGCCTCCCGTGATGGCGTGGATTGCCTTGGCTCGGGACGACCCGGATCCAAGATTTGGGCGGGTCCCGCGGTGAACTGATTCTGGCAATCCGCGTTTCAGTGAAATGGCGCTCACGGGCCCTCTAGGAGAGCTGCTTATTGGGGCACGAATCGAAGTCGATCGGCTCCGGGCCTCCAGGCTTGCAACGCAGAAGGCGATGAAGCGAAGCCGTCAGTCCTTTGCCCGTTCCTGGCTTCGCAGCCGAGGCAAACGCGTGTCGGAGCCACCGGTCAAGCCACTCTCGAGCGTGAACAAGCCGCGTCGAGCACGAGCGGCGATGAGAGCTCCCAACCCGGCGAGGTCGAATTGTCGACCAGCACATCTGTGCAGGCTGACAAATTAGAGCCTATAAATCCCGCGGCTGGGGCACACGCCATAGTCCCAGAGCCGGCCCTTTCAGAAGCGCTGGCGGCTGAGGAGAAGGCGTCGCCTCCCAGGACCTCACAACGAGAACGGGTGAGAGTAGCTTCGGCCGCGAGCATACATAGCGGCCCATCTGCTTCAGATGCTCGACTCGGAACCGCTCAAGTCGGTGCTGAGGCTGAAGTT